>CAZXLI010000009.1:0-58998 GCA_964641795.1 uncultured Bordetella sp.
GGAGCAGGATGGAGGCGGTGGAAGGAAACGCCATGTCCGGCGGCGAGGTCGCGACGATGATCAGGTCGATCGCGTCGGCCCGGCGGCCGGCCGCCTCCAGCGCATGACGTGCAGCCTGCACCGCCAGGTCGCTCGAATTGACATCCGGCGCGGCGAAATGCCGGGCGTGGATGCCGGTCCGGGCCACGATCCATTCGTCGGATGTCTCTACACCGCGGCTGGCCAGTTCAGCCGCCAGGTCGGCATTGGTGACGCGGCGCGGCGGCAGCATGCTGCCGGTGCCGGTGATGCGCGCGTAGCGCGCTGAACTCGAAATGGAAGAAGGTGTCATGCAGCGTGGGCCGCGGCAGGCGCATCCGGCGCCGCAGGCAGCACGGCCAGCGTATCGCGGATGCGATCGTGCACGCGGTCGAGCAGGCGATTGCGGGCGGCATCATACGCCCGCTCCATGGCCCGCTCGAAAGCGAAGGCATCCGACGAGCCATGCGCCTTGAACACCAGCCCGCGAAGCCCGAGCAAGGCGCCGCCGCTGTAGCGCCGGTGATCGACGCGGGCCTTGAAACGGTTGAGCACCGGCAGCGCCACCAGCGCAGCCAGCTTGGCCAGCGGGCCACGAGTGAACTCCTGCTTGATCATTTGCGTCAGCAACGCCGCCAGGCCCTCGGAAGTCTTGAGTGCAACGTTGCCGACGAAGCCGTCGCACACGACGAGATCGGTGCTGCCCTTGAAGATGTCGTTGCCCTCGACATTGCCGTAGAAGTTGATCTGCCCCGCCGCGGCGGCCGCCCGCAACAGTTCACCGGCGCGCTTGATCGTTTCGCTGCCTTTGATCACCTCTTCGCCGATGTTCAACAGCCCGACGCTGGGCTCTTCCTTGCCGTCCAGCGCGCTGACCAGTGCACTGCCCATGACTGCGAACTGCAGCAGGTGCTCCGCGGTGCAATCGACATTGGCCCCCAGATCCAGCACTTTGGTGAAGCCACCCCGCGCGTTGGGCAGCAGCGCGGCAATGGCCGGGCGGTCGATGCCGGTGAACGTCTTCAGGACATAGCGCGCCAGCGCCATCAGGGCGCCGGTGTTGCCAGCGGAGACACAGACATCGGCCGCAGCCGTACCACCCTCCTCGGCCTTGAGCTGTGCGATGGCCACGCGCATCGACGAGTCGCGCTTTCGCCGCAAGGCGACCTCGACAGCGTCGTCCATCGTCACGACCTCGGTGGCGGTGACCAGCGTGCAGCGTTCCCAGCCCGCCGCAGCCTGCAATGCTTGCGCCGTGCCGACCAGCACCAGTTCAGCCTGAGGGTGTGCCGCCAGAAATGCCTTGCAGGCCGGCAGGGTGACGCTTGGACCATGGTCGCCCCCCATGCAGTCGATAGCCAGGCGCACCCGTTCCAGCGGTTTCAAAGACGACGTCGAGGACACGTGTTATCGAGGCGCGCAGCGCAGTGGGCCACGGCGATCAGTGACGAAGCGCGACAGTAGGCGAAGCGCCCGCCGCGCACAAGCGGGCAACCCCTGCTCGAGTGGATGGCAGCAACGACAATGCCCGGCCGCGCAATGCGCGGGGCCGGGCATGGATTGAGACTTTCTGTGGTGCGAGCGCATCGCGCACAGCACCCGGACATCAAACCGGACTCAGGCGTCCTGCTTGCTTTTCAGCACCTTGCGGCCACGGTAGAAGCCGGTCGGGCTGATGTGGTGGCGCAGGTGCACTTCACCCGTGGTCGGCTCGATCGCGGTACCCGGGGTGCCCAAGGCGTTGTGCGAGCGGTGCATGCCGCGCTTCGAGGGCGACTTCTTGTTCTGCTGAACGGCCATGAAATTCTCCTGATCAGGCCCCGAGACGGCAGCGCGCGGCAGTCAGATGCCTGGAATCGCGCAATGCTTGTGTTCGAGCGGCCGGGTGGCGGTACTGACCAGCCCGAAGCCGCAGTACCCATGAGGGAAAGCCCGTGACTATAGCACGCATCAATGCCAGGGCGGTAGCAACCACCGATCAGCCAGCCTTCGGGGGTTTGCCATCCTTCAAGGCCTTCAGTACCGCAAAGGGATTGGGCCGCTCCGGCACGTCGTCCATGCCAGGCGCCACCGCATCGCCGGGCACCGGCAGCGGCTGGGGGCATTGCGCATGGCGCGGCACCAGCGGCAGCGCCAGCAGTAGTTCGTCTTCCACCAGGCCGCGCAGATCCAGCCAGCGCGGCAATGCCAGCACGTCTTCCTCCAGTTCGGAGTCCAGTGCCTCTGCCTGAGCCTCGTCGCGCACGAAGCGCACCCTCGCATCGACGCTGAGCGGCTCCTCGTAAGGCTGCAAGCAGCGTTGGCAGGTCAGCCAGACGGGCGCCTGGGCTTTCAGATGCAACCAGATCTCGGGGTCGCCACCTGCCACCGGAAGCCGTTCGCCACGCACCTGCCATCGCGTGCCCGCCGGCATGATGTCCTGCGGCGGGGTCGCACTCGCCGCCAGACGAACCAGTTGGTCGGCGGGCCACTCGCCTGCCAGTTCGGCACCTTCCCCGGCGAAGGCCATCACATCGAGGTGCAACGGGTCATGCGGACGCGACTTCATCGCGGCAGTGTACGGGGGCGCAATGGGAGAATCCGCTCCATGTCGAACACCGCACCGCCGCTGATCCTTGGCTCTACCTCGCGCTACCGGCGCGAACTGCTGGAGCGCTTGCGGCTGCCTTTCGAGGCCGTCGCGCCGCAGGTCGACGAGACACCCATCGCCGGCGAACGCCCAGCCGATCTGGCATTGCGGCTGGCGCTCGGCAAGGCTTGCGAGGTGGCGGCGCGCCACCCCGGCGCCGTGGTGATCGGCTCCGATCAGGTCGCGGACCTCGCCGGCACGCCGATCGGCAAGCCGGGCACGCACGAGTGCGCGGTGGCCCAACTGCGCGCGATGCGCGGCCAAAGCGTCGTCTTCCAGACCGCTGTGGCGGTGGTGCGCCCCGCCATCGGCTTCGAGCGGGTGCTGCTGGCGCCGGTGACGGTCCGATTCCGCAGCTTGACCGACGACGAGATCGAACACTACCTGCGTGCCGAGCAGCCTTATGACTGCGCAGGCAGCGCCAAGTGCGAGACATTGGGCATCGCGCTGCTCGAAGCCATCGAATCGGACGACCCGACGGCCCTGGTCGGCCTGCCGCTGATCCGCACCTGTGCGCTGCTGCGCGAGGCGGGACTCGATCCCCTGCGGCCGTCGCGATGAGCGCGCAGCACGGGCATCTGTGGCTGGTGCCGAACACCTTGGACCTGGGCACCGATCGTGAGACACCGCTCGACCAGGTCTTGCCTCAGGCGGTGATCCACCGCGCGGCGCGCTTGTCCCACTGGGTTGCCGAGAACGCAAAGACCACGCGCGCCTTCCTCAAGCGGGTCGACCAGGTCTGCCCGCTCGGCCAGGCTTTGCAGACCATCCGCATCGACGAACTGCCGCGGCCGCGCAAAGGCGGCGGCGCACCGACCGAAGCAGCGGATCTGGAAGCGCTGCTGGCACCCCTGCTGAGCGGCCACGATGTCGGCCTGTTGTCCGAGGCCGGCTTGCCGGCGGTGGCCGACCCTGGCGCGGCACTGGTGCAGGCCGCGCACGGGCTTGGCATCGTCGTCGAGCCCATGGCCGGGCCATCGTCGCTGCTGCTGGCGCTGGCCGCCAGCGGCCTGAACGGCCAGAGCTTTGCTTTTGTCGGCTACCTGCCGGTGGAAGCCGGTGCGCGCGCCGCCCGCATCCGCGAGCTCGATGCCCTGTCGCGCCGGCTAGGACAAACGCAAATCGCGATCGAAACGCCCTACCGCAACAGCGCGCTGCTCGCCGCACTGGCCGAGCACCTGCGGCCGCAAACACGACTCGCCGTCGCTTGCGGACTCACCCTGCCAGGTGGCTGGTGCCGCACGCTGCCCGCTGGCCAATGGCGCGCGCAGCCAACCACGATGCCGGATCGATTGCCGGCGGTCTTCAGCTTCCTCGCTGCCTGAACGGCAACATCGCGTCAGCTGCTGCCGCCGCCCAGCAGCGCGGCGACCTTGCGCTTGGCGCGTATGTTGGGGGTCAGTCGATGTGCAGGCTGCTTGGCCTCAACCGGTCTGGTCTCGGGCTGGCCGGTGCCCGGGCTGGGCTCGTACGGTCGGTCGAAGAACGGATCCTGCGCCGGGCGCTGCGGTGCCTGGCTATGGCGCGGTGGATCGAATCGCTCGCGCGGCCGGTCGTCCTCGTCGTCGCGGCGACGCGGCGGTCTTCGCGGCCGGTCATCGTCGAGCTCCAGCGCCTCGAGCTCGATCTTCTTCTTGATCAGCTTCTCGATGTCGGATACGAGCCGCGTGTCATCGCGATCGACCAGGGTCACGGCCAGACCAGACGCCCCGGCTCGGCCCGTGCGCCCGATGCGGTGGACATAGTCTTCGGCATTGAACGGCACATCGAAATTGAAGACGGCCGGCAGGTCGGCAATGTCGAGCCCGCGCGCCGCCACGTCGGTCGCCACCAGCAATTCGACTTCGCCGCGCTTGAACGCATCCAGCGACTTCAAGCGCTCGTCCTGCGACTTGTCGCCGTGCAGCGCAGCGGTCTTCAAGCCATCGCGCTCGAAAGACCGCGCCAGACGCGCGGCACCGAGCTTGGAATTGACGAAAACGATGGCCTGGCTGATCTGGCGCTCACGCAGCAACTGGCGCAGCGCGCGGCGCTTGTCGTCCTCGGCCACGCTGTAGAAGCGCTGCTCGACGGTGGAGGCGGTCGCATTCGGCCGCGCCACTTCCACCGTCACCGGATCCTGCAGATAGCTTTGCGCCAGGCGCTTGATCTCGGGCGAGAAGGTGGCCGAGAAAAGCAGCGTCTGGCGTTGCTTGGGCAAGTAGGACAGGATGCGCTGCAGATCCGGCAGGAAGCCGATGTCGAGCATGCGGTCGGCTTCGTCCAGCACGACGTACTCGACCTGGTTCAACACGCAGTTCTTGGCCTCGATGTGATCGAGAAGCCGGCCCGGCGTGGCAATCAGCACCTCGACGCCGCGCTTGAGTTCAGCCGTCTGCGGCTTCATGTCGATGCCGCCGAACACCACCGTGGCGCGCAGGTCGGTGTGCTTCGCGTAGGTCTTGACGTTGTTGGCCACCTGGTCGGCCAGTTCGCGGGTCGGCGCAATGACCAGCGCACGCACCGGGTGGCGGGCGGGCGACATCGAAGCATTTTCGTGCTTCAGCATCTTCTGCAGCAGCGGCAGCGTGAACGCGGCGGTCTTGCCCGTGCCGGTTTGCGCGGCGCCCATCACATCTCGCCCGTCCAGAACGATGGGAATCGCCTTGGCCTGGATCGGCGTCATCGCCGTGTAGCCGGAGTCGGCCACGGCACGCAGCAGCTTGGCGTCGAGCGCGAGGGTGTCGAACTTCTGCGGCGCGGCGGCAGTGTCGGCGGGTGAGGCGTTGTCGGTCATGAACCGAGGATTATCCCTGACTGGCTCGAACCCGTGAGTTCCTTGGCGTTCCAGACCCGGTCTGGCACAGCCCGAACCGTAGAATCATGGGCTCCACGTCCCCTGGCGGGGCTCCAAGCCCCGCCCCGCGAATGCTCACGATCGCGCGATCGCCCATGCCGCTGGTGCCCCCCCGATGAAATTGCTGCTGCTGGGCCCCGATGGCCAGGTGGGTTGGGAACTGCGGCGCGCACTGGCGCCGCTTGGCGACGTCATCGCCGCCGGTCGCAACGAAGGCGCGGATCTCGCGAACCCGCAGGCGCTGGCCGCGCTGGTGCGCCGCGTGCAGCCGTCGGTCATCGTCAACGCCGCGGCCTACACCGCAGTGGACAAGGCCGAAAGCGAACCCGCGCTGGCGCACACGATCAACGCCGAGGCCCCGGGTGCGCTGGCCCGCGAGGCCGCCGCCTGCGGCGCCTGGCTGCTCCACTACAGCAGCGACTATGTGTTCGATGGCAGCGGCGACCAGCCGCGCGACGAGACCGCATCCACCGGTCCGCTCAGCGTCTATGGCCACAGCAAACTGGCGGGTGAAACCCAGATCCGCGCCAGCGGATGCCGTCACCTGATCCTGCGCACCAGCTGGGTCTACGCGGCCCGCGGGGGCAACTTCGCGCGCACGATGCTGCGCCTGGCCGCCGAACGAGATCGGCTCACCGTCGTCGATGATCAGATCGGCGCCCCCACCGGCGCAGACCTGCTGGCCGACCTGGCCGCGCATCTGCTGCGCAGCGTGCAGGCCAAGCCCGAACTGAGCGGCACCTACCATGCCTGTGCCGGCGGCGAGACGAGCTGGTGTGCCTATGCACGCCACGTGATCGAGTGGGCGCGCGTACGCGGCCAGCCAATCCGTGTGCCGGCCGAGGCCGTCTTGCCAATTCCCAGCAGCGCCTATCCGGTTCCCGCGCGCCGCCCCCTCAACTCGCGGCTGGACACCCGCAAGTTGCGCGAAACGTTCGGCCTGCAGTTGCCGCCTTGGCAAATTGGCGTCGAACGCATGTTGGCCGAAGCCCTGAACCTGCCGCTTCATCTGCCCGCCGCCGCATTGCCATGAAATTCATTCCCACGCGCCTGCCTGGCGTTGTCATCATCGAGCCCGCCGTCTTTGGCGACGATCGTGGCTGGTTCATGGAAAGCTTCAGCCAGCCGCGCTTTGTTGCCGGGCTGGCCTCGCTGGGCCTGCCTGCACCCAGGCCCTTCGTGCAGGACAACGAGTCGTACTCCCGCGCGGGCGTGCTGCGCGGCCTGCACTACCAGCTGCCGCCCCATCCGCAGGGCAAGCTGGTGCGGGTGACCGAAGGCGCCGTGTTCGACGTGGCGGTGGACATCCGTCGCAGCTCGCCGCACTTCGGCCAATGGGTGGGTGTCGAGCTGACGGCCGAGAACAAGCGCCAGTTGTGGATCCCCGAGGGCTTTGCCCATGCCTTCGTGGCCCTGACGGATCACACCCGTTTTCTGTACAAGACCACCGACGTCTACGCCAAGGATTGCGAACGCTCGATTGCCTGGAACGATGTGGCCATCGGCATCGACTGGCCTGCGGGCCTGCAGCCGCTGTTGGCGCCGAAGGATGCCGCCGCGCCCGGTCTCTCGCAGGCCGAGGTGTTTGCCTGAGCGGCCAACGGAGCAACCATCAAATGACTTCGCCAACCCCCTACGCCCTGCTGCAGCAGCAACTTCGCGAAGCGCCGCGCACCTGGCTTGTCACCGGCGTGGCCGGCTTCATCGGCAGCCACCTGCTGCAGACCCTGCTGTCGCTGGGCCAGCATGTGGTGGGCCTCGACAACTTCGCCACGGGTCATCGTCATAACCTGGAAGATGTGCGTCAGCAGGTCGGCCCGCAGGCCTGGGCCAACTTTCGCATGATCGAAGGCGACATCCGGCGGCTTGCCGACTGCCAGGCCGCCTGCCAGGGGGTCGAGCTCGTGCTGCACCAAGCGGCACTGGGCTCGGTGCCGCGCTCGCTTGCCGACCCGATCACCTCGAACGAAGTCAATGTCGGCGGCTTCCTGAACATGCTGGTGGCCGCCCGCGATGCGGGCGCGAAACGCTTCGTCTATGCCGCCAGCAGCTCGACCTATGGCGATCATCCCGGCCTGCCAAAGGTCGAACAGACGATCGGCCAGCCTTTGTCGCCGTATGCCGTCACCAAGTACGTCAACGAGCTGTATGCCTCGGTCTTCGCGCGGAGCTACGGACTGGCCAGCGTCGGACTGCGCTACTTCAACGTGTTCGGCCCGCGCCAGGACCCCAATGGCGCCTATGCCGCCGTGATCCCGCGCTGGGCGGCGGCCATGCTGGCCGGCGAGGCGGTGTTCATCAATGGCGACGGCGTGACCAGCCGCGACTTCTGCTTCGTCGCCAACGCGGTGCAGGCCAATCTGCTGGCCGCGACGACCAGCCGCGCGGATGCACTGAACGAGGTCTACAACGTCGCAGTCGGCGATCAGACCTCACTCAACGACCTGCACGCGATGCTGGGCCGCGAATTGATGGCCTGCCGGCCCAACCTGCGGGTGCCGGCCCCGCAGTACCGCGACTTCCGTGCCGGCGATGTCCGCCACTCGCGGGCGGACATCGGCAAGGCCCAGGACAGGCTGGGCTATGTGCCCTCGCACGACATTCGCGCCGGCATGGCGGTGGTGGCAGGCTGGTACGCCGAACGGGCGACCACAACGGCTTGACACACGCCGCCGATCCGGCGGCGGCTTTGGCGTACGTCTACCAGCCGACGGTCTGACCTTCGGCCAAGTCTGGCCGGGGGGTGGATTCCTATACTGGTGCGCATGGTGCCCGCCACCCTCGGCCACTGCTGCCCATGAATTTCCCCGGAGCCTTGACGCAGCTGGGGCGCTACCAGCTCGGCCGCGTGCTGGGCCGCGGTGCCATGGGCATGGTGTACGAGGCGCAGGATCCCAAACTTGGCCGCCGGGTCGCGATCAAGACCATCCTGAAGAGCCACCTGCTCGACGACACGATCGCCCGCGAATACTCGGCCCGCTTCCTCCGGGAGGCTCAGGCTGTGGCACGCCTGAATCATCCGCACATCGTGACGGTGTTCGACTTCGGCGAGGAAGACGAGGTCGCCTATATCGTCATGGAGTTCATCGAAGGCCGCGAGCTTGCGCAGCACTTCGAGAGCAAACAGTTCTTCGACCGGCCGACGGCCGTGCGCATGCTGTGCGAACTGCTCGATGCGCTGGCCTATGCGCACGAGCACGGCATCGTGCACCGGGACATCAAGCCAGCCAACATCATGGTTGACCGCCAGGGCCGTGTGAAGCTCACCGATTTTGGCGTCGCGCGGCTGGCCGATTCGAACGCCGACCGAACGGTGCCGGGCACGATGGTCGGGACGCCGAACTACATGTCGCCCGAGCAGATCCAGGGCCAGGCCGTCGGGTCGCGGGCAGACCTCTTTGCCGCCGGCGTCGTGCTGTACCAGTTCCTCACGCACCAGCGGCCCTTCGCGGGCAACGGGCAGTGGACGGTGCAGCGCAAGATCCTCACGGAAGACCCGGTGCCGCCCTCGGTGGCCAACCCGGAGGTGCCGCCGGTGTTCGACGCGATCGTCCGGCGCGCACTGGCGAAGAACCCCGATCAGCGCTACCAGACTGCCAGCGAGTTCGCGGCGCAGCTGCGCCAGGCCATTGCACTGCCGCTGCCAGCCGCCGCGCCGCCGCCGCGCTACGTCGATCCAGAAGCCACGGTGATCTTCGCGCCGGCACCCCCTTCGCGTTCGGGCGCGACCCACAGCCTGCGGCCCGGCACCGCGGTGCCGCAACCCAACACCAGCCTGTTGCCGATCCCGATGCCGACCTTGGCCCCGCGGCCGGCGCCGCCGCCACCGTCGGCAACACCGGGCCCCCAGGGATCCGCAGCCCCCAGCAACAAGCCCCCCGTGGCGATGCCACCCGTCAGCGACAGGCGAGCCGCGTCGGCACGCTGGCCCTGGATGGCTGGCTTGCTGGGGCTGGCCACGGCCACGGCCGCCGTCTGGCTGTGGCGGCCGGCGGCCGGCCCGGTGCCGGCGGGGCCGGCGGGGCCGGCAGGCGCCTCGGCGCCCGCCGCACCGACCCCGCGGCCCTCCGGCGGGACGACCGCGCACAAGCCGGTCGCTGCCGCGCCTGCACCGGAATCCACCGCACCCGCGGCCACCCACTCGGCCGTCCCGGTGCCCGTGGCCGCGAGCGTCAGCCCCGTGACAAGCCCGCCGCCCTCTGCCCCCGCCACCGTGCACACGGCCGAAGCCCACCCGGCCTCGGCAGCAAAGGCAGAAGGCCGCCCTGCCGCCACCGCAGCCCGGCCTTCGACCGGCCGCTGCGCCGAACTGCTGCAGCGACTGCAGCTGGGTGAAGACCTGTCGCCGGAGAACCTGACCACCTTCCAGAAGGAGTGCAAGCGATGAACCGCAAGCCCGCCCCTCGTTCGATCCGATTCATGCGCGGCCTGCCGGCCGCCCTGGGCGGACTGCTGCTGGCCGCCTGCGCCAATGCGCCGACCCCGCAAGCTTCGGCACCGGATGCCGCGCCGCAGGCCGCGGCCGTTCCCGCGCCCGCGCCGGCCCCCGTGGCGCCACCGGTCGCCGCCCCTGCAGCACCTGCAGCGCCGCCCCCCGTGCTGCCCTACGACGAGGCCGTGCTGAGCGCCGCCAACAACCTGCTGGGCAAGTCGCTGTTGCCGTCGGAGCCGCCGCACCCGCGCCACACCATCGTGATCGATCCGTTGATCGACGGCATGACCGGGCTGCAGTCCAAGGCCACGCAGGCGATGGGCGCGCGGATCGTGCAGCTGATCCGCGAGCGCTATCCACAGTACGACGTGCAGCCCTTCACGGCGGCCAATGTGCAGAAGTCGCCCGTCGTGCTGATCGGCACCTTCACCGGCGTCAACAAGGACCGCAAGACCGAGGGCAAGCGCGAGGCTTTTCGCATCTGCCTGGCGCTGGCCGACCTCAAGACCGGCAAGCTGGTGAGCAAGGGCCTGGCCTTCGCCCAGGCTGACGGTGTCGATACCACGCCACTCACCTACTTCCGCGACGCGCCTGCCTGGACCGAGGATCCGGCCACATTGGGCTACATCCGCACCTGCCAAGGTACGCGGGCCGGCGATCCGATCAACCCGCAGTACATCAACCGCATCGTTGCGGCCTCATTGATCAGCGAGGCGATCGATGCCTACGGTGCCGGTCGCTACAAGGAGGCACGCGATCTGTACGAAGCCGTGCTGCAAACGCCGGACGGCCAGCAGATGCGCACCTACAGCGGCTTGTACCTCGCCAACTGGCGACTGGGCCGCAAGCAGGAGGCGATCAAGGCCTTTGGCCAGCTGGTCGACTTTGGCCTGGAGAACAAGCGCCTGGGCGTGAAGTTCCTGTTCCGCTCCGGCTCGGCGGTGCTGTCCAGCGAAACCGGCCCCGCGGCCAACCCCTACCAGCTGTGGTTGATGGAACTCTCCTCGCAGGCCAGCAAGCGCCAGAGCTGCATGGAGGTCACCGGACACGCCAGCCCGACCGGCCCCGAACCGATCAACGAGCGGCTGTCTCAATTGCGGGCCGACCACATCAAGCGGCAAATGGAACGGGCAGCCCCTGCGTTGTCGAAACGCCTCATTGCCAATGGCGTCGGCTCGCGCGAAACGCTGGTGGGCAACGCGCATGACGATGCCAGCGATGCGCTGGACCGGCGCGTCGAATTCAAGGTGATCGGCTGCTGAAACCCTGTCGGCCGGCCGCGCCGCTGCAGCGTTCGTCCTCTGTGCGGAGGATGCACGCTGCCGTAACGATTCGTCAAATCATCAGTGAAATCAACAGCTTGGCGGTCTGATCCGTGAGAACCCTCACGGAGTCGGTTAAACTGCCCGACGACATGGCGAGGCCACAAGAAAAAACCACCGACGCCGCCGGCAACGGCACCGCAGTCGCCGCACGGCGTTCGACCGTCGCCGAACTGCTGTCGCCGTGGGAGGAATTCCGCCGCGTCATTCCGCTCGTCTCGCTGAAGTCGCTGCTGCACCGGCCGCACCCCTCGGTGCCCAAGGTAGCGGTACTGCTGTGCACGATGCAGGCCCAGCACTTCCTGGCCGAGCAATTGAATTCAATTGCGACGCAGACCCATCCCGCGTGGGCCATCTGGGCGTCGGACGACGGCTCAGACGACTACACCCACGCCATCCTCGAGTACTACCAGTCGCATTGGGGCGAGGACCGGCTGTCCATCCATGCCGGCCCGGCAGAGGGTTCCACCGCCAACTTCCTGTCGCTGACCTGCCGCGCCGACATCGATGCGGACTACTTCGCCTACGCCGACCAGGACGACATCTGGGAATCGGACAAGCTCGAGCGCGCGGTGGCCTGGCTGAAGACCATTCCCCCCGATGTGCCGGCGCTGTACGGCTCGCGCACGCTGCTGGTGGATGCGCGCAACCAGCACATCGGCTACTCGCCGCTGTTCGAGCGCCCGCCCAGTTTCCGCAACGCGCTGGTGCAGAGCATCGCTGGCGGCAACACGATGGTCTTCAATCGCGCCACGCGAGACCTGCTGCGCACGGCTGGCGAAGATGTCGAGGCGGTCACGCACGACTGGTGGGCCTACATGCTCGTCACCAGCTGCGGTGGCAAGGTGCACTACGACGTCTACCCCACGGTGCGTTACCGGCAGCACGGCAACAACCAGTTCGGCTCCAACATCAGCCCGCTGGCACAGCTCAAGCGCGCCCGGCTGCTGCTGCAGGGCCGCTTCCGCGGCTGGGTGGATGCCAATCTGTCGGCGCTGCAGCGCGTGCGCCACCTGATGACGCCCGAAAGCCAGCAGGTGCTCGACGAGTTCGTCCGTGCCCGGCGGCGCTGGCTGGGTCCGCGCCTGCTGGGACTCAAGCGCGCCGGCATCCACCGCCAAACCACCCTGGGCAACCTGGGCATCACGCTGGCCGCGCTGATCAACCGGCTGTAGTGCGGTGAGCCCGGCGGCGGCCTGCACGGCCGCGATCGTCGTCGTCTACCGCCCCGAAGCGGACCCCACGGCGTTGGTGCGACAGCTGCAGGCCAGCGTGGCCCATGTGGTCGTCGTCGACAATGCGCCGCAGGGCCATCCCGCGATCGGCCGACTGGTGCGCGACAGCCGGCTCAGCGTCCTGGTCAATCGCAACCAGGGCGGCCTCGCCGGCGCCTACAACCGGGCGTGTGCCCACCTGCTGCTGACCCATGCCGACCTGCACCAGATCGTGCTGCTGGACGAAGACTCGGATGCCGCCGTGCTGAGCGCGCTGCTGGCCGACCCGGCGGTCGGCGCGCTGCTGCAGGACCCGCGGACCGCCGCGGTCGCACCGGCGTACCGCGACCGCGCCACCGGCCTGCGCGGCAAGCACATCCGGCTGCAACGCTGGCGGCTGGCGTATCTGCCGCGTCAATTCGACGCTATCGAGACCGTGAGCTTCGTGATCAATTCGATGTCGGTCTGGCGCGTCGCCGCGCTGAGGACGATCGGCCCCTTCAACGAAGGGCTGCGCATCGACCACGTCGACACCGAATACTGTCTGCGCGCCCGCGCGGCCGGACTCGCGCTGCATGTGGCGGGCCGCCACGAATTCGCCCACTCGATCGGCGAACGCCGGCGCTTCACGCTGTTCGGCCGGGAGATGCAGGCCGGGGGCCACCCGCCGGCGCGGCGGTACCTGATCGGCCGCAACACGGCCTGGCTGATGCGGCGCTACCTCTGGCGCGAACCAGCCTTCGCCTTCCTGTGCTTCACGCGGCTGGGTTACGAGGCCGTGGGCATCACGCTGGCTGAGCCGGAGCGACTGGCCAAACTGTGGGCCCTGGTGCGTGGCTCGATCGTCGGGCTGCTCAGCCGGCAGCTGTCATGAGCCTGGGGTCATCGCCTGACGAAGCGGCTCCCAGCCCGCGCTGGCTGATGCTGCTGGCCGGCCTCTGCGCCTGGGCCGCCTTCTTCTCGGTCGCCGCCAAGTACACCGCCTACCTGGGCTGTGCGCTGGCCGCGATCGTCACGCTGAGCCGGCAACACCGATGGCCCGCGCTGCTGCGCGAACCCGGCTTCCGTGCCGCGGCCGCATTCTGGGCGCTGACGCTGGCCTCCGTGGGCTGGTCGCAGGCAGCCAGCGGCTTCATCGTCGCGCAGGTCTGGCTGTATGCGATGCTGCTGATCGCGCCGCTGATCGCGCTGACCTGCCCGCAAGACGCTGCCCGGCTGGTCTTTCGCCAGTTCGGCATTGCGGCGACCGTCGTGGGGGCGGGCACGATCCTCGAACACTTGGGCGCGCTGCCACTCAGCGGCACGGTGGTCTGGCACAGCACGGTCGAGGCACATGGCAACCAGCGGATTGTCAATTCGCTGGTGCTGGCGCTCGGCGCCGCGGTGTGCCTGCTGCAGCTGCTGCAAGCCAACTCGCCAAAGCCGCGGCTGGCCTGGCTGCTGGCCATGCTGCTGGCATTGGCCGGGCTGGCGCTGCAGGACCGCCGCACCGGCATGGTCACGCTGCCGGTGCTGCTGGCCGTGCTGGGCATGGCACGCCTGCGCTCACCCGGGTACCGCCTGCTGGTGGTGATGGTCGTCGTCGCGTTGTCGGCCGCGGCCTGGCAGTTCTCGTCGAGCGTGCGCGGTCGCATCGACGAGGGCCTGAACGAGCTGCGCACCTACCAGTCCACCGATGAAGCCGCCACCAGCTGGGGCATGCGGCTGCGGCTGGCCGAGCACACGCTGGACATGGTGCGCGAGAAGCCGCTGCTCGGCCACGGCGTCGGCAGCTGGATTGGCGAGTGGCGCCAGCGCGTCCGGCCGGGCCTGCTGATCTCCATCCACACCACGCCGCACGACGAGTACCTGCTGGTCGCCTCGCAGCTGGGCGTGATCGGCATCGCGCTGCTGCTGTGGCTGCTGGGCGGGAACCTGGTGCGCGCCTGGCGCGCCGGTCCCGAGGGTCAGGCCGCGTTGCTGGTGTGGACCGCGATCGCCTGGACCGGCGTCTTCAACGTCGTCATCCGCGACTCGAAGTTCTCGCTGCCACTGCTGATGATGGCCGGCTTTGCAGGGGCCTTGATGCGGCACCCGGCCGCGCTGCCGAGGGCCGGAGGGTCAGCCGAGCCCGCCGCGGCGGCGTAGCGCCTCGACGCGATCATGCACGCGCCGGCCGATCACTTCAGGCGATAGCATCTGCGCGCAATCCTCGCGCGCACGCCGCCCCAGGCGTTCGCGCAATGCCGTGTCGTCCAGCACCTGGCGCATCTTGGCGGCGGCATCGCCCAGCGAAGGTTCGGCCCAGCGCTCGCCCTGCTTGTAGGGGCCGACGTCGGCCACCAGCGGCTGCAGACGGTAGTCCACCGGCATCGCGTTGTGCGAACTCATGAAGTCCATGTTGCCGGACCAGCCGGTGGCGATGACCACCTTGCCGCGCGCCATGGCCTCGGCGATCACCAGGCCGAAGCCTTCGGCGCGGTGCAGCGAGACGAAGCAGTCGACCGTGTCGAGCAAGGTGTTGAGCGTCGGTCTGTCGAGGTAGTCGGTGATCAGGTGGATGCCGGCGCAACGCTCGGCCAGCGCCCGCAGTCGCGCCATCGCCGCCGGATCGCGCTCGCCGTTGGAGACCTTGACGACCATCTCGGCCCGCAGGTCACCGGCGCCGAAGGCCATCACGAACGCCTCGATCGCGCCGAAGGGGTTCTTGCGCTCGGCGCTGCTCATGATGTCCGCCATGGCCAGGAAGACCACGCTGTCCTGCCGCAGGCCGAAGCGCACCCGATCGGGCACCAGGCGCGCCGGAATGTCGACCGCATGCGGCATGCACAGCACCGGCAGCGGCGAGACCTCGGCAATCGCCCGCTGGCAAAAGGTGGACGGCACCCAGACCTCGTCGACATGGTCGAAGGCACCGTGCCACTCGGCCGGGAAGCGTTCGAGCTCCCAAGCCCAGAAACCGATGCGGTAAGGCACGCTGAACGGCGCCTCGCCGAGCATCGTGCGGGCCAACGGCAACTGGTCGGCATTGATGTGGAACAGGCTGACCGCGAAACGCTGGCCGGTGTTCAGCGCTTCGTCGACCTGCTCGCCCATGCGCGAGACATTGCCGGCGCGGAAATCCGTCAGCGAATGCGCGATCGGCGTGTGCGCCAGGGCCCGCAATGTCGAACGCGCCGATTCGCCGACACCGCTCTCGGCCTTCACGTAGCCGATGACGCTCACACCGAAAGGAAGCGTCTCCGGAGTCGACGCGGCCGGCGCGGACGTCGCGGAGCGATGTGCCGGGAACGCGCGGCTGACGAGGTAGGACCGCACCCGGTTGCGAAAGGCCAGCGAGGACAGCGGCCGCAGCACATGCCGCGCATTCCACGCCAGGCGGTACACCACGCGGTACGGCAAGGATGATGCGGCGCGGGTGGCAACCGGCACGGCAGCGGTCGCCACCTGGCCGGCCGCCGCGGATCGCAATGGGCTCTCGGCTGGGGCGCCGGCCTGCGCCGACACCACCGCCGCACCGGTCAGCACGCCGGTTACGCCTGCCTCGGGGCCGGCCCGCTCGGAGAACCAGCGCAGGTAGGCCTCGCGATGGGCACCGAGGATGTCGGGGAACGCCGCCTGCAGGTCGGGGCGCGAGCGGTGCAGTTGCACGGCCATGCGCGTCAGCGGCGGTTGCTGGCCGTCGACCGGTGCCAGCAGGAAATCGATCAGGAAGCGGGCGCCAACCTCGCTGCGCAGATCGGGCATCGGCTGGTTCCAGTCGAGCTCGTTGCGAATGGCCTGGCGTGCGCAATCGGGCAGCCGCGTGCCGTCGGCCAGCGCGGCGAAGGCATACGGAATCGAAGCGAAGCGCCCGCGGCCATGCTGCTCCAGCCGCGCGGCATACAGCGCGAACAGCGCCTGCACCGGCTCGCTGCACTGGTCGAGCGTGAAGCGGTCCTGGTGCTTGCTGATGCGCCGTGCGGCCGGCTCGAAGCCCGAGAAGTGGAAGAAGAACAGCGGCCGTCCGTTGACCAGGTAGCGATCGCCCTCGCGGTGGAAATGGCGGTGCTTGAGATTCCAGTAGGCGACGTTCCATCCCGCATCGCGCTCGACATACGCCGAGCCGAAGAAGCCGGGGACCAGGTCCATCCACTTCTGGTCGGTGAACAGCCCGCGCGGGATGTCGACCACGCAGTCGCGCAGCAGCTTCTGGCGCCACCAGGCGAGCAGTGCCGTGCTGTCCGCGCCGCGCCGCAGCGCCAGGAAGCCGAGGTTGTAGGTGCCGCTCTGCAGGATCGCCAGGTCCGACGGATGGCGGTCGTCGTCCAGCGGCGCCGTCAGGTGCGGGGTCAGCACGATGTCGTTCACCGCGAGCCGGTCGAGCAGCGGCTGGCCGCTGCTGAAGAGCTGGATGTCCGGATCGAAGTAGATGACCTGGTCGCAATCCTCGCGCGCGAACAGGGTCGTGAACGCGAACGGCTTGATCGCGGTGTTCAGCTCGAGGATGGTGTACTGGCAGATCATGCGGTCGACATGCTCGATGCCGAGCTCCTCGATGCCCAGCACCGGAACCCCCAGCTCGGCTTCCGACACGCCCGCCCGCGCGTCGCACAGCACGACCACCCGACGGGTGCCGGGCAGGTGCTCGGCCACGCTGGCCATCAGGTTCAACGCGAAATGCAGGTAGTTGCGCGAGACGATCGTGAAGACGCAGGTGCGTGCCGGATCGGTGGGGCGCTGGGCCGCTTTATCGATGCTCATTCATTCTTCTCTTCAAGGCCCGGCCGAAGGCAGTGAACGGGCCTTCGGATTCATGCAGTGTCCGCAACGCTTCCAGCGCCAGGCGGGTGTTGGCCAGTTCGGTCTCGCGGGCCGCCAGGATATCGCGCAGGCCGTCGGCCAGTTCGGCGCCGTTGGCCACTTCCTCTTCGCGCGCGGCCACCAGCCGCTTCAGGTCTTCCATGCCCGCGGCAAGCGCGCGAATTTCCTCCTCGCGCGCCGCGATGATGGCGTTCAGGCCCTCGGCCATGCGCGCAGCTTCCACCCGCGTGCGGGCAAGTTCGTCGCGTGTCGCGGCCAGCGTCGCGTCGGTCTGCGCCTGGGCACGGTACAGCGCCTGTAGATAGTCCATCAGCGCGGCATAAGGCTCGGCGCCGAGGCGCCGCTGCCACTTGGCCAGCAGGCGGCGGCGCGCATCGGCCGCGGCTTCGGACGCGACGAACACGCCCGAGTTCTCCTGCGCCTGCGCCACGTAGCGCGCGCTGACGCCGGGCACGTGCACGAAGTCGCTGTGCTGCGCGAGCTGCAGCCAGAAGTCCCAGTCCTCGAACAGGTCGAACTGCTCGTCGAATCGGCAGTCTTCGGTGCGCCGGAACATCACCGCGTGGATCGGCAGGTAGTTCTCGAACTGCAGGCGCTGGCGATCGAACGACGCCCCGAAGCAATGCCGCGAACGCCAGCCGGCCGCCGTCTGCTCGCCATAGTCGACGTCGGTGCAGGCCGCCACCGCCTGCGGGTGCCGCTGCAGCGCCTGCGCGAGCTTGTCGAGGTGCCCCGGCAGCAGCAGGTCATCGTCATCGAGGAAGGTGATCCCGTCGCCGCGCGCGGCCTGCAGGCCGGCATTGGCCGCGACGGGTCGTCGCAGGACGAGGCCCTCAGTGCCGACGAGGCGCCAGCGCAGGCCGTCGTCATCGGCCGGCAAGGCGCTGTGGGGCCGGCCCGAGGCGTTGACGACGAGCACCTCGATCGGCCGATGGGCCTGGCCACGGATCGAGTCGAGCGCGGCCGCGAGCGTGGGTCGGTCCATGCTGCGGACGATCACGCTGACAGTGAAGTCCTGCCCCGCCATCACGGCCGCTCCATGTCGACGGGTTGCGGCTCGAAGCGCGCCGCCAGCGCCCGGCCGGCGGCACGCAGCACGCCGGCCAGGCCCTCGGCCAGGTCCTCGGGCGCCAGCAGCCACAGAGCCTCGGCATGCGTCACCGCCGGGCCCAGCGTGTAGGACCGGTAGCGGTTCAGCGCACTGACGTGCTCGCCATAGTCCTGCACCGCCAGCTGCGAGGCGAAGCAGCGCATCGCCCGCTGCTTGGCGGGCAGCGTCGCGGTGATGTCCACCAGGCAGTTCGGGATCAGCGGCTGGCCCACTTCGTAAAACGCCAGGCGCACACCCGCCTCTCGACACGCGGCAATCGCCGCCAGGCACACCGCCCGGTGGTCGGGATGGATCTCGAACGGCGACGGCGCCAACACCCATTCGAAGCGGCCATCGGCGATGTGGCGAACCAGGCGCGCCACCAGTGCGCCGTCGGGCCGCACGCCGCGGTCGGGCAGGCGCCAGAACTGCAGCGCCTGCGGGTCGGCACCGTAGCCGATCTCGTGCGCGGCCGCACGGCATTCCTGCTCGCGCGCCGCGGCGTCGCCGCCGGCTGCGCCGTCCGACACGACGACCACCTGCACCCGCACGCCTTCGCGCACCGCGAGCGCCAGCGCGCCGCCGCAGCCGAAGACCTCGTCGTCCGGGTGCGGTGCCAGCACCAGCGCCGAGGCGATGCCCAGGCGGCGCATCGGCTCGTAGGGCGTCAGCTCGGGCTCGGCGCGCGGGCGCCAGGAGGACGGCAGGCCTTGCGTATCGCTCATCAGGGCCCTTTCAGGTGAAGTCGGCATCGCCCGCCAGCAGCAGCCAGCGCTCGCGCACTTCGTCCACCGGACCGGGCGTGTGGATGTTGGCCGGCACGGTGATGTTCAGGGGCGCCACCGCAAACGCGTCCGGCGCGATGCCGGCCACATGGTGCAGTTGCGACTGGGTGATCCAGGCGTCGACGCGCCCCAGCCCGCCGCGCGCGGCACGCGCACGCGCCACGGCCACCAGCGCCGGCCAGGCCGCCGTGGGTCCGACGAAATCCAGCACCTCGAGGTGCTGTTCGTGCAGGCGCAGGACCGCGATGCCCAGCGGTCGCCGCAACCAGCGGCTGCGCACCAGCAGCACTTCGTAGCGCAGCACCGGATGCGACAGGTAGCGGTAGCGCAGCCAGTCGGCATCGCGCACGCCGATGATCTGCTGCGCAAAGTCAGCGGCCATCTGCTGCCACAGGCGCTGCACGATGAGGTCGGCGCGGCCGCCCGGTGCGAGGGTCTGCGCATCGAGCCGCTGGACCCCGAGCCGCGGCGGCGCCAGGTCGGCCGGCACGGTCCAGTGTGCGCGCACGACGGCATCGACCCCGTCGTACAAGCGCAGGCGTCGCGCCAGCGCGTGGTGACGATCGCTCGGGAAGCCGTAGGCCAAGGCATGCCGATGCCCCCACCCCAGGTGCGTCGCCAGGAAGCTGGCGCTGACCTGGTACATCGGCCCCTTGCGGATCAAGGCCTCGTTGGCCTCGGGCGCGACCATCACGTCGCAGACCTGGCAGGCGTCGGCCGGCCGGCCGCGCCACAGCACATGCCGTGTGCTGCCGCCGTAATGAGCGACCAGGCGTCCGTTGCGGCTGAGACCCACCGCCAGGCCGCGCCCGTGACCATATTTCCACTGCCACTGCGCCGGCGGCAGCGCGTGGCCGAAGACATGCGCGAACAGCTGCTGCATCTGCGCAGACTCGGCCGGGCCGACCGGATGCAGCCGGTCCGTTGGCGCTGCGCTGCGCTGCAGGTGCAGCAGGTGCTCGCCGGCACGCGCGTCGCCGCCGATCGCTTCCTGGTGCACAACAGTCCAGCCCATGCGCTCGGCGAGTTCGACAAAGCAGTCGAGTCCCGGCGTTCCCGGGGCATCGTCCGGGCTGCGCTGGCGCACGAAGTGGTCGAGCACCAGGCAGTCGCTGGGGCCCGTGGCATCGACGATGCGGTCGAGCGCACTCAGCAGGCCCAGGGCATCGCGCCCGCGCGCGCAATGCCGCAGCACGACCAGGTCGTGCCCGCTGCCGAGGGTGCCGGCCAGCAACGCATCGGCCTGCTCGGCGCCGATGGCCAGCGCCGATCGCCCCTGCGGCAGCAGAGCCTGCAGGCGCGCTTCGCCCAGGTCGTGCTCGATGGCCACGCTCATGGCGCCGGCCCCACGCGCCAGCGATGCGGCAGGGCCACCAGGCCCTGCAGCAGGCTGTCCTGCTTGACCTCGAAGCTCAGCACATGCTCGGCCGCCGAATAGACGTTGATCGAACGGTCACACAGCACGAAGGCCGACACGGTGTAGCGCCCCTTCAGCAGCGGCAGGCGATCGAAGGTCAGCGTGACGTCGACCTCGCCTTCACTGTTGCGCTGGAGGTCGACACCATCGAGCCAGTTGCCGGCGCTGGCGGCCACGCGGCCGTCGGACAGGTGCAGCACGACGCCCAGCGTCGGGCAGGCCATCTGCGGGTCACTGCCGAAGCGAATGCGGATCTGCAGGTCGTCGACCCCGCTGTGCACTTCCTGCGATGCGCCGTCGGCGCCGACGCGGCGGACCTCGAGGATGCGCGCCGCGGCGGTGTCGAAACGCTGCACCGCCGGCGCCTCTTCGGGCGTCGGCGCCACGCCCTGCCGGGCCTGCCACGCCGAATACTCGACCACCGCCTGGTGCGACATGCCATCGAACTGCACCCGCCCCTCGTTCAGCCAGATCGCCCGGGTGCAGAGCGATTCGACCTGGAACATCGAGTGCGAGCAGAACAGGATCGTCGCACCGCGGTCCTTCAGCGCCATGATGCGCTCGAAGGACTTGCGCGCGAACATGCCGTCGCCCACCGACAGGGCCTCGTCGATGACCAGGATGTCGGGCTCGACACTGGTGGCCATCGAAAACGCCAGGCGCACGAACATGCCGCTCGAGTAGCTGCGCACCGGCTGGTCGATGTACTCGCCGATGCCGGCGAACTCGATGATCTCGTCCATGCGCGACTCGATCTGCGCCGGCGTCATGCCCAGCAGCGGGCCGTTCAGGCGCACGTTCTCGCGACCGCTCAGGTCGGGGTTGAAGCCGGCGCCCAGCTCCAGCAGTGCGGCGATGCGTCCCCGCACCTGTCGCGTGCCACTGGTGGGCTCCAGCACGCCACACACGACCTGCAGCAGGGTGGACTTGCCGGCGCCATTGCGGCCGATCAGGCCGACCAGTTCGCCGCGGCGTATGCGCAGGTCCACGTCCCACAGCGCATGGTGCTGGTGACCACGGTCGATCCGCCCGAACAGTTGGTTGAACAGGCGTCGCACCGGCCGCTGCTCGAGCGAGTAGCTCTTGTTCACGCCCCGCAGATCGATGATGACGTCGCTGTCCATCGCCGTAGCGCTCACACCAGGTCGGCGAAGCCCGGGCGCAGGCGCACGAACAGCCAATGCGCCGCGGCCAGCGCGGCCACCATGCCCAGCAGCGGCCACAGTGCGCCGGCCCAGGCAAAGGGCTCGCCGAACCAGGCTGCGCGCATCAGCTCGATCGGCGCACTGACCGGATTGATCTCGAGCAGCCAGCGCAGTGCCGCCGGCGCCGCCGCGCTGGGATAGAACACCGGCGACAGGAACAGCAGGCCCGACATCAGCAGCGGCACGATGTGCTGCAGGTCACGCAGGTAGCAGCCCAGCGCAGCGAGCCCGATGGCCAGCGCCAGTTGCAGCAGCACGATCCACGGCCAGCCGGCCAGCAGCCACAGCCAGGACCAGCTGGCGCCGCCGCCCCACACCAGCAGCAGGGCCGCCAGCACCAGCATCTGCAACGCGGTGTGCACCGCCACCTGCATCACCAGTGCCACGCACAGCAGTTCGAGCGGAAACACCACGCGCTTGACCAGGTTGGCGTTGTCCTGCATCAACCGGGTCGCACGCGCCGCCACCTCGGCCACGGCATTGAACACGATCAGGCCGGCGAACAGGCGCGCGGCGTAGTCGATGCCGCCCGCTGGGCCACGCCCCGCCCCGGCCCAACGGGCCTGGAACACGCCCTGGAACACCAGCGCATAGATCGCCACCATCGCCAGCGGCGCCAGCAATGCCCACAGCACGCCGGCGGCACTGCCACGGTAGCGTGCAAGCACGTCCCGCTTGGCCAGGGGCCAGGCGAGCGAGAGGTGGCTGAAGAGGCGGTGCAGCGGCGGCGTCAACGGATCTGCGAGCAGGCGGAGATCGTCACATTGTCGATCGGCGTGTCGGGGAACGTGACCACCTGGCCGTTGGTTTCAGCAGACTTGGTCATCGTCGGCACCGCCTGCAGCACGTCGAAGACGTCGGTGCCGCTGATCAGCTGGCCGAACACCGCATAGCCGGGCTGGTCGGCGCTGACGTAGTCGAAGTCCGGGTTGTCGGTGCCGTTGATGTAGAACTGCGACGTGGCGGAGTTGGGCTGCGACGTGCGGGCCATCGCCACCGTGTACTTCAGGTTCTTCAGCCCGTTGTTCGACTCCAGCGTGATGGGCGAGCCCACCCCGGTGACCGGGACGAAGCCGGACTTGAATCCGCCGGCCTGGGCAATGGAGAAGCCGCTGCGCACCACGCGATGGAACAGCGTGTTCACGTAGAAGCACGAGCCGGTGTTCACGTAGTTCAGGAAGTTGTTGACGGTGATCGGCGCGTGGACCGGGTCCAGTTCCATCACGAACGTGCCGCTGTTGGTGCCCTGCGTCACCTTCATCTGGACCCGGGGTGTCTCGACAGTCAGCCGCAACGAGGCGAGTTCGGCGCCGCTCGCGGTGCGCACTCGCACGCGCAGATCGCCAAGCGCGCCGATCTTGCAGGTGAAGGTGAGCTGGGTGTCGCTGACGGTGCCTGGCGTCATCGGGTCGCAGCCGGGCTCCATCGAGGCCGTCAGGCCCGCCGCCAGGCCGGAGCCCGCGACGGTCACCGTGGTGCTCTTGCCATACATCATGCTGGAAGCGCCCATGCTGCTGACGGAAGGCGAACCGGGATCGCCGCCACCACCGCAGCCGGCCAGCAGTGCGGCCGCAGACAGCGCGCAGATGTGGAGAAAAGTCTTCGGGTTCATGGGAATCACCGGGTGTTCAAGGGTTGCTGGCCACGCGTTCGGTCAAGTTGCGATCGAGCTCGCTGACGATGTCGTCGACCATCAGGCCGGCCATCGCCATCAGCCGCAGGCGGGCCAGCAGATAGTCGTAGCGGGTCTGCGCCAGGTCGCGCTGAGCGCTGTACAGCCGGGCCTGGGCATCGAGCACGTCCGAGGTGGTCGCCAGCCCGGCCGCCTGCGAGCGCACGGCGCCGGTCACGGCCACTTCGCTGGACGCAACGGCCCGGCGATAGGCCTCGATCTTCTCCGGGCCGGTGGACACCGTCTGGAAGTTGCGCTGTACCTCGACCTGGACCGATTCGCGTTCGAGGCGAAGTTCTTCCTCGGTACGCGATTGGTCGGCCAGCGCCTGCCTGACGCTGGCATCGACGCCGCCGCCGTTGTAGATCGGCACATTGACCTGCACGCCCACGGTCTTGAGCACCGAGGTCTGGCCCAGGTTGTTCAGCGTTTCGTTCTCGTTGCGGGCCACACTGGCGTACAGGTCGACACGTGGCATGTGCCCGGCCTGCTGGCGCTTGACGCCCAGCCGCGCGGCCATCACCGATTGCTGCCGCGCCTGGATGGTCGGGCTGTTGCGCTCGGCCAGCTCGAACCACTCGGTCAGCCGGTTGGGCAGCAGCTCGCCAGGGACGAAATTGGCTGCGGGCTGGTTCAGGTCGAGCGTGTCGCGGCCGGTCAGGCGCCGAAGGGTTCGCCTCGCCAGCTGGATCTGGTCGTCCGCCTCCAGCACCTTGGCCTTGGCAATGTCGACGGCCGCCTGCGCGAGCGCGGCATCGGTGCGCGTGCCCTCACCGCGCTTGAAGCGCTGTTCGGCCCGGTCGAGCTGGCCCTGTACCGCCACCAGCTGCGACTGCGCCAAGCCGCGCGTGTCCAGCGCCTGGAGCACTTGCAGGTAGGACGTACCCACCCGGTCCAGCAGTTCCAGTCCGCGCGAGCGATAGACCTGCTCGGCAGCGTCGGCCTGCACCTGGCTCTGGTCGTAGCGGGCTCGGGCCTCCTGGTTCCACAAGGGCATGCGGACCTGCAGGTTGGTCTGCGGCGACGCGTACTGCAGCTGAACCTGCACTTCCTGGTTCAGCGCGTTGTAGAACGATCGCGTGCCGGACACATCCGAGCGGGAGTAGCCCATGCCCACCGAGGGCAGCAGCGCCGCGCGGGCGATCGGGATCCCGAGCTTGGCCACCTGCAGGTCATAGCCCGAGGCCTTGTACTGCGCGTCATAGTCGCGCGCAGCGGCGAAGATCTCGGCGAACGACGCCGCCTGGGCCGGCAGCCCGGCCAGCAGTCCGGTACCCAGCAGCACAGCGGCGGCAGCGCGGGCCAGCCGGCTGCGGCGCGGGCCTGCCGCGTGCAGGGCGTCAAGCGATACGGTCATGCTCATTCCTCCGTCATCGCCGAGGCGACGCGCTTGAGCAAGGGGTGCAGCAGGTAGGTCAGCAGCGAGCGCTCGCCGGTCTTGATCAGCACCTCGGCGCCCATGCCGGGCTGCAGGTTGCGGTCACCCAGGGCCTTGTGCCCCTCCGGCGTGATCTCCACCCGCGCCAGGTAGAAAGACACCTGACCTTGACCTGCCTGCTCGGTGAGTGCATCGCCGGACAGCGACATCACCTTGCCGTGCACCACCAATTGCGGCGTATTGGCGAACGCGGTGAAGCGGACCTCGACACTCTGGCCGACCTTGACGCGATCGATCACGTTCGTCGGCACGCGGGCATCGAGCAGCAGCGACTCGCCCTTGGGCACGATATCCATCAGGCGCTGACCCGGCGTCACCACGTTGCCAGGACCGGCGAGCGCGAGTCCCAGCACCTGGCCGGAGACAGGTGCCCGCAGTTGCGTGCGGGCGAGGTCGGCGGTGATGGCGGCCAGGCGCTCCTGGTTGGCCTGGACCTCGCGTCGCACATCGGCGAGCTGGCCCGACACCTCCTTCACGTACTCCTGCTCGCGCTGGGCAATGCGCAGGTTGGTCTCGGCGATGGCACTGCGCGAGCGCTGGATGTTGGTCTGCAGGTCAGCCAAGGTCGTGCGCAGTTCGGCCTGGGCCTGCTCGAGCTGCAAGGCCTGGTTGCGCGGCGCATAGCCCTCGTCGGCCAGGCCCTTCACATTGGCCAGTTGTTTGGCCTGGATCTCGGCCTGGGTCTTGCGGCTCTCCAGCATCTGCTGCATGCCGGCGATCTGGCCTTCCATGCCGGCGATCGACTGGCGGGCCGCCGAGATCTCGGCCACCTGCGCTGCCCGGCGGGAATTGAACACCTGCTGCTGCACCGCCCGGTGCTGCACGGCCACCGGGTCATTGGTCATCAGGTCGGGGTGGAACGTGATGGACGGGGCTCCGCTCACTTCGGCCGTCAGGCGGCTTTCGAAGGCGCGCTGCGCCAGGTAGTTCTGGCGAATGGCTTCGTAGGTGGCGCGCGTGGTGCCGTCGTCCAGCACCACGAGCACATCACCGGCCTTGACCTGGTCGCCTTCCTTCACATTGACCTTCTCGACCACGCCGCCTTGCATGTGCTGGATAGTCTTGCGCCGCGTCTCGATCGAGACGGTGGCCGGGGCCGACACGCCTTCGTCGAGCGGCGCGAAGGCAGCCCACAGCAGGAACAGCCCGAACCCGACCACCAGCACCCAGAAGCCGAGCCGGATGGCCGGCTTGGTATCGGTCTCGAGCTTGATGTCGTCGATGTCGGTGATGTCGTTGGCGGCCGGCTTGGCCAGGTCGGCGCGCGCCAGAGGAGTCACGTTGCTCATGTCAATCTCACGTAGTCGAGGTTCAGGCCTGGGCGGGGTTCTGCACCACCACCGGCAGGAAGCGGGTGATCTGGCCGTTTTCCAGCACCAGGACGCGATCGGCCACCGCCAGCATGTGCTGCTGGTGCACGATCATGAAAACGGTCTTGCCACGGGCCTTGAGGTCGCGCACCGTTCGCTGCAGCGCGGCTTCGCCGACGTCGTCGAGGTTGGCATTCGGCTCGTCCAGCACCACCAGCGCCGGGTCACCGAGGATGGCGCGCGCCAGGCCGACGCGCTGGCGCTGCCCACCGGACAGCAGGCCGCCGGCCTCGCCCATCGGTGTGTCGTAGCCCTTGGGCAGGCGCAGGATCATCTCGTGGATGCCGGTGCGGGTGGCGGCCTCGATCACGAGATCAGGCGAAGCCTTGCCGAAGCGGCCGATGTTCTCGGCGATCGTGCCGTCGAACAATTCGATGTCCTGCGGCAGGTAGCCGATGTGCGGGCCCAGCGCCTCACGCGACCATTCGGTGATCGGGTGACCATCCAGCAGCACCTGGCCGCTCACATGGGGCCATATGCCGACGATGCAGCGTGCCAGGGTCGACTTGCCGGCGCCCGAGGGGCCGAGGATCGCAACCACCTCGCCGGCCTTGAACTCGATGTCCAGGCCCTTCAGGATCGGCGTCGGGCGCCCGGGGGCGGTGGCCTCGAGCCTGCGCAGCGTGATCTGGCCCTTCACCTCTTCGCCGGCGTGCGTGGCACCGCGCTCGGGGTTGTCCTCGATGAGCTTCTCCAGACGTGCATAGGACTGCCGCGTCTCGATGAACTGCTTCCAGGTCTGCACGATGATGCCGATCGGCCGCAGCGCGTTGCCCATCAGCGCGTTGCACGCGATCATCGCGCCGGCGCTGATGTGGCCGTCGATCGCCAGCAGCGCGCCAAGGGCAAGCATCAGCGATTGCTGGCTGTACTGGACGAACTTCGTGGCTGCCTGCAGCCGATGCGACGTTTCATGCGCGTGGTGCTGCGTGCGGCCCACGCGGTCCTGGATGGCGAGCCAATGGCGGCGCAGGTTGCCCAGCATGCCCAGCGCTTCCACCGTCTCGGCGTTGCGCAGCTTGGCCTGCAGGTAGGCGTGCGACTCGGACATGCCTTCCTGCGCCTGCTTGTGGTACGGCGACGTGAGCTTGTGGCCGGCGATCGCCAGGGCCAGCATGACGAGTGCGAAGGCGATCGAGGCCCAGCCCAGCCAAGGGTGCATCAGGAACAGCACCGCGATGTAGACCGGCGTCCAGGGCGTGTCGACGATCGCGAACAGGCCGTTGCCGGTGAGGAACTGGCGCAGGTTGGTCAGGTCGTTGAACGGCTCGGTGCGGTTGCGCAGGTTGCCGCCCAGGCTGGACTCGAAGCTGGCGTTGAACACACTCGTGTGCAGCGCCTGGTCGAAGCGTGCACCGGCGCGCACCAGCAGTCGCGAGCGTATCCACTCGGCGAAGCTCATCACGAGGAAGAAGAACACCATGATCGCGGTCAGCGCTGCCAGCGTGTACTCGCTGCCGCTGGTCATCACGCGGTCGTAGACCTGCATCATGTAGAGCGTGGGCGTCAGCAGCAGCACGTTGGCGAAGAAGCTGAAGACCGCGATCCAGATCAGTTCGCGACGGAAGCTGCGCAGCGTGCGGCCCAGCGCGCTGCGGTCGAAGAAGCCGGGCGTGCTCATGCTGCGCCTCCAGGTACGACGGTGGGGCGCGGCAGCCCGGGGCCGGCCGCGGCGGCCTGGCGCGCCTCGATCTGCGCGCGGGCCTGTTCATTGGCCTTCTTGAGGGCGGCCAGCACTTCATCGCGCGGGCCGAAGAAGGCGACCTGGCCGTCGCTCAGCACCAGCAGCTTGTCGATCGCGCTGAGCAAGGTGGTGCGGTGGGTGATGGCGATCACGGTTGCGCCGCGTGCCTTCAGCGCGCCGAGCAATTGCAGCAGCGCCTTCTCGCCCATCTCGTCGAGGCTGGAGTTCGGCTCGTCGAGCACCAGGAAGGTTGGATTTCCGTAGACGGCGCGCGCCAGCCCCAGCCGTTGGCGCTGGCCACCGGAAAGGACAGCGCCGTCCTCGCCAATGCGGGTGTCGTAGCCTTGCGGCAGTGCCTCGATCGTCTCGGCCAGGCCCACCTGCCGTGCCGCTTCCTCGACCATGGCGCGGTCGACCTTGCCGAAGCGCGCGATGTTCTCGGCCACCGTGCCGTCGAACAGTTCAACGAATTGCGGCAGATAGCCGATGTGCGGACCCAGCTCGGCCTTGTTCCAGGTGTAGACGTCGGCGCTGTCGAGGCGCACCTTGCCGCCGGCGGCCGGCCAGATGCCGACGAGCAGGCGAGCCAGCGTGCTCTTGCCGCAGGCCGAAGGTCCGACCACGCCGACCACCTCGCCAGGGCGGGCCGCGAAGCTCACGTTCTTCAGGATCGGCGTCGGGCTGTTGGGCGCGCCGGCGAGCAGGCCTTCGACCGTCAGCATGCCCTTGGGCGGGGGCAGCGGCATGCCGGGCTGGGCCTCGACGAAGCGCGTGAACAGCTGGTTCAGGCGCGCGTAGGAATCGCGCACGCCGACGAAGAGACGCCATTGCGCAACCAGTTGGGCCAGCGGCGACAACACGCGGCCACCGAGGATCGAAGCAACGATCATCATGCCGCCACCGCCCCACAGGCCGTTGGTGAGCACGAGCAGGCACGCGGCGCCGAGCAGCAGCGAGCTCTGCATCGTCTGGATCAGCTTGGCCGCGGTGGCGTTGATGCCGCCGTAGTCGGAGGCCTGCGCCTGCTTGGAGAGGAAGACGCGCTGCAGCCGGTTCCAGCGGCGGTGGATGTTCCCGAGCATGCCCATGGACTCGATCACCTGGGCATTGCGCAGCGAGTGAGCAGCGTAGCTCTGGGCCTGGATCGAGGCTTGCATCGCTTCGGTCAGCAGGGGCATCGTGCGACGCTCGGTGAGCATGGCCAGCCCGGCTTGCAGGATGGCGCCGACCAGCGCCATCACGCCCAGCCAGGGGCTGATCATGAACAACAGGATCATGCAGATCAGCGCGGTCGGAAGATCCATCACCGCGGTGACGACCGGCGTGCTGACGAAGTCCCGGAGCGTCTTCAGGTCAGTGAACGGCTGGGTCGTTCCGCCGGGCAGCTTGCGCAGGTTGGCCTCGAACGCGGCCTCGAAAAGGCGGCCGCGCAACTTGTGCTCGATGGCCTCGCCGGCCTGGTGCAGGACGCGGGCGCGCACCAGGTCGAGCAGTTCCATCACCACGTAGACGCCGATCACCATGATCAGCAGCATCACCAGCGTGTTGACGTTCCGGCTGTTCAGCACGCGGCCGTAGACCTCGAACATGAACCAGGACGGGGTCAAGCCCATCAGGCCGGTGAAGACGCTGAGCCATGCAGCCTGGATGAACAGCTTGCGCTGACTGAACAGCGCTTCGCGCAGCACGGGTGCCGGCGGCGCAGCGGCTCGGGTAGGTTGACTCATAGCGGGAGGCGGGCGTTGTCGGTGCGGAGCATCGGGAGCGGCGGAGGTAGCGCGTCGTCGGCACTGACGACCACGTATTCGGGGAGTTCTGCGCTGCTGGCCCTCGAATCGGCCGCAGTCACCTCTTCGGCGTCTTCGCTCGCGATTTGGGCGAAGTAGAAGCTGAGCTGGAAGCTGCCGGCCTTCGCGGCAAGCACGATCTCGCGCAGCTTGTCGTGGCGAAAGCGCTCTTCATCGCCGGGCGCGAGGTTGATCTGGAAGCGCATGCGGCCGTCCAGCGTGTACATCGAAACCTGCCCGTCCTTGATGCTGAGCGTGTGCCTGTCGAAGTACACCGGCGACTGCGGCAGGAAGTGCAGTCGCGGCAGCGGCTTGTCGCCCAGCCGCGTGAGGTTGAACGGACTCTGCGGATGCTGGTAGACGATGCGGCTGGTGCGAGACACCGAGTAGATGGCGTTGCAGACCATCTGCGAGCCGAGGTCGGGAAACTGCTGGCGCAGTTGCTTGTACGCCATGTGGTGCAGGGCCACGCGGTTCCAGCATCGGGTCTGCTGCACCAGCGGCGCCAGGGCGTTGCACACCGCGGCAAAGGCGGCCTGCAAGGCCACCAGGCGCTGCGCATGGGCTGGCGTGGTGTTGAGACCGACATGGACCACGGAATTCATATAGGAGGCGGACTGTACCAAACTCCTATATGAATTCCTAGCAAGAAGTGTCCGCGCGTACCGATCAGCGGCTTGGGTACCACGGTTGACAGGCTCGCGACGGGTGTTGGCCCTCGCGGAGTCGTGTGTCCCTAGTGCAGTGGTGCGGAGGGCGGCCGGTCAGGGGCCGCCTTTTCACTGGCCAGCGCGGGAAGCGCCCAGGCGGCGATCTGGACCCGCCGCGAAATGGCATCCACCAGCGCATGCAAGGTCGGGTTCGACAGCACCAGCGCCAGGGGAGGACGTTCTCGCAACTCGAACTTCACGACCCAGCGCCCGTCGTTGCGACGCCGCCCGCAGGTCACCTTGGTGACCAGCGCGGCATCCGCCTGCTTCTCGGGTGGTGGCGCAGGCTCGGTACGCACCGCCACCTGGCTGGACATCACCTGATGATGCGCGGCCGAGACGGCCGCCTTGGCAGCCTTGTCCAGGCGCGGAGGCAGCTCGGCGGACATGTCGACCATCGCCTGCAGGTCCTGCCGCAACGTTGCACACACGCGGCGGGTCAGCAGCAGCCAGTGTTCGGTCGAGCCCGTCTCGCCCTTCAGCGACAGGCGCAGAACCAGCCGATCCTCGACCGGGTCGTAGCGGACGCTGATGTTCTGGAGCATGGAATTCAAGGGCCCCGTCGGCTCATGCCGCCGGGGCCGGATCGACGTTCAGTCCGCCGGAACTTTGTCGGGCGTCAGACCGTGGATCAGGAGGCCGCTGCCGGCTGCTCTGCGACCGGCTCGGTGCTGCTCGGCGCCTTCAGGCTGCGCTTCTGCTGCCGCGCGCTGAGTTCCTTGATCAGCTTCTGCTGCATGCCGAAGCCGGCCACGAAGGCATCCATCGGCAGGACCAGCTGATGGGTGATGTCCATCTTCAAGCCGTCCTTGCCTTCCTTGGTCTTGGCAGGACCGGCGATGGTGGCCAGGTCGATGCGGACCAGACCGTTTTGAACCGACAGACCGACGATGCGGTCGCTGAAGACGACTTGCTTGAGTGCCATGAGATTGCTTGGATGGTGGGGGAATGAGATCCGAGGAAAGCCGCCAGGCTCGCGCAGATGTCTCCTGGCTTCGAGCCGACGCGGCCGGCTCCTCTTCAGCGGAAGGGAGCGATTGTAGGTCAGTGGCTAGTCGGGGCGGGCCTGGCGCGCAGTCCAGCCCTCGGGGCCATCAGAGCCCGGCCTCGCGCAAACGCTGGAGGAAGTCCTTGCCTTCGACCGAGCGACGCATCGACGCCCGCGGGTTACCAGGGCGCACGGCCGGCTTGGCCGCTTGCTGAGCCTGATTCAAGATGGCACGGAGACTGCGTTCATAGCTGGAGACGATGACGGCGGTGGCGGGCGGTGGCATGGCTGCACGGGTCTTGTCGATATGCGCAGATTCTGCTGACGTCCAAGGTGAGCGCGTGTGATGGCGGTCACCAAATGCGGGTCGATGCACGTGCCGGCCATGTCCGGCTAGGTGTACAGCGGCTGTCCGATCGCCCGACGAAAAAGGCCGCCTGGGTTGCCCTAGGCGGCCTTTGCGTTGCTCCGCGAATCGGCGGCGCGCCGAGGCGCGCCGCCAGATCCGGTGATCAGACGAAGCTGTCGGTACCGGTGAACAGGTCCGTAGCGTTCAGCTCGGTGTTGCTGTTGATGGTACCCACCAGCGTCACCGTGGCAGTAATGGCGGCGTTGGTATTGCTGCCGTCAGTGTCCTGCACGTAGTAGACGAGGTAGGAGTTCATCGTGGCATCGCTCGAGCCATCGGCGTCCGCGGTCACCAGCACGACGGCCTTGCCACCGTCCACCAAGCCGATCTTGCCTGCCACGTTGGCGCCGGTCGCCAGGGCGATGTCGGAGGCCGACAGCGAGCCCTTGTTGAACACGACACCCACGTTCTCGCCGGCCAGCAGATCCTTACCGGTCGTCGCGAAGTTGGTCGGCGTGGCATCCGGCGTGGCCGCCCCGCCCAGGAAGGCGCGGAAGTCGAGCAGGTCGTCAGTAGCGGCGTTCGCGGCGTTGAAGCCGTTGATCGTGTCGGCACCGTTCAGCGCAGCCGTGGCCTCGAAGACATAGGTGTCGGAGCTTTCCACCGCAATCGCATTCGGGGTGACAACCACAACGGCGGTCATCGTACCGGCCGAGACCGCAGCGGTCAGATCCGTCACATTCCCGGCGGCTGCCGTGAAGTTGATCGTGAACACGTTGCTGGCGGCGTCATACGACTTCGACGCGATCGAACCGGCCGCATAGCCGAGTTCGGTCTCGAGGAAGGTGTTCGTCTGAGCCATCAGCAGCGCACCGATCTGGTCGGCATCGGCCGTGGCGCTGGCGGTCTTGATTTCGCCTGCACCACCACTGGCAGAAATCACCAGCGTACCAACGTTGCCGGTGAACGTCAGCGTCTCGGCAGCGGCCAGCACCGCGGCACCGCCGCCCAGCGTAGTCGCAGCGATTTCGCCGACAGCGGCCGTGAAGCCACCACCCAGCGTGTCGTTGCCTTGACCGCCGCGCAACGTGTCGTTGCCACCATTGCTGGTGATCGTGTCGTTGCCGTTGCCGCCGGTGATGTTGACCGCCTCATTCCCCACCACGGTGACAGTCACGCCAGAGGTAGCGTTCAGGTCCGTCGCGGCGCGCAGACTACCGGCCGTACGCGGATCTTCCAGGACCGGACCGCTGAAGCTCAGCGTGTTCGTGTTTTGGTCGAACTGCAACGTCTTGGCACCAGCCACCAACGAATTGGCCGTGGTGTTCAGTACATAGGTTGTGCCGTTCTCCGCAACAGTCGCCTGGGTGAAAACAACCGACTCGAAGGCATTGACAGTCGTCATATTGGCGATAGCACCAAAGATGACTTCGTCGGTGCCCAGTACACCGTCACCGCCGTTCAGCACCGTTTCAAAACCGGCCGTACCGGTCAGCGTCGTGACGGTCGTGCTGGTGACCTTGCTGACATCAAGCACGTCGAAATCGAAGCCCGTCGGCGCCAACGTCACAGACGCGTTCAGGCCAGCGAGGCTGATAGTGCCCGCCGTGCCGAGGAACGTGTCGGCTGCGTTGTCGACCTTGATCGTGTCGTGGTCACCAGCGGCGTCAATGAAGTTCAGACCGGCGGCAGCATTGGCCAACGATCCGAAATCGTAGACATCGTTAGTGTTCTCGTCAGAAACCAGCTCGAAGCCGGTCAGCACGATCGAGTTCTGAGCCGAGCCCGTACCCACCTTGACGGTGATCTGGTTGTCCACGGTGCCGACTTCGGAGATCACGAACAGCTTGGAGCCCAATCCGCCCGAGAACTTCAGCGTGTCTTCCGCGTCTTGAGAGGCAGCCACTCGCAACGAACCCGAGGCAATACCGTTGTTAGCGGTATAGCTGGTGATCGTATGCGTTCCACCCAAGAACGTTCCCGATTCGACGCCGGCGCCCTGGCCGTCTTGGAACACTACGGTACCCTTGACCAGGCCAGTGTCGTCCGCCGTGCCCAGGATGTTGTCAGCCCCGTCAGCGTCAGAGGTAACAAAGTCAGTAACGGCAAGAGTCAACGTAATCGACTTGGTCAGTTCGTTGTACTTGACCTGATTGGCACCACCGCGCAAGTTGAACGTGTTGGTATCGACTGAGTGCGCGCTGTTCAGGATCACCGTCTCAGCGTTATCACTACCTTCGATACGACTCCACGTCGCCTTGACTTGCGTGGTAGTGGCGCTCAGCCCAGCGTCGCGGTACTCGATGAAGGTACGCTGGAGCGGGCTGGACGTTGAGATGTCCGAAATGCGCACCGAGTAAGTGTCGCGATCAAGCGATGCCGTTTGATTGGCAACATCGAACGCGCTGTACTTGATCTCCAAGCCCTTGGTCGAAGCGGTCAGATCGAGCACCGACTCACCCTGAGCCGCGACGATCCGCTCGACGCTGATCAATTGGTCAATCCGATCATCAGCGTTGGCGTGTGAATTCGGGCCGTCGAACGTACCACCGTCTGCATCCACGAGGACATACTGATTCGGACGAGTCGCGTCCAGTTCCACGACCACGGCGATCGCGTCGGTCGCGTTGCTGTAGTCGACGGTGTCGCTGTCCGCGCCAGAACCGGTCTTGCTCAGATTGAACTTGAACTCGTTCTGGTTCAGCACGACTTCAATGTCGTCGCTGGTCCGCGCGTCGGTACCGGTCACCACGCCCGGGGCGCCGTCTTGACGGGCATCCTGCTGCACGAACGGCAGGCGGGTGTTGTCCGTGCCCGGGTTCTTCAGCGTGTCGTAGTCCAAGAACGTTGCCAACGTGATATTCGCGGCCGGAGTGGCGTCGACACCAGAGTCTTCGCGGCTGTTGAGACCCATGATGTCGGAGTCAGCGACGATCACGGTGTCATTGCCGTCGGCCCAGACGTTCTCGATCTGGTACAGGTTCTCGACCGTCAGGTGCAGCGTGCCATCGCCAGCGCGGATGGTGCCGTCCACGTAGTTGACGATCGCGCCCGCGGTCATCGAGGTCACATCCAGCACGTCGTCTTCACGCGAACCAGCTGCGGTGAAGTTAGCGAGCGTGATGAACTCGACGCCGTTGAGCGTATCGGTCGCGACCGTGGTTCCCACGCGGCCAGCCGTCGAGGTCACCGTGTCGGTACCGCCCAGCGAAGCCGGAACGGTGTCGACCTTGATGGTGATGGTCGGCTCGGCCAGCGCCTCGCTCGCGCCCGCGCCGTAGTCGTTCTGGTACTCGATGCGGTCGTCGCCCAGATCACCCGTGAAGGTGTTGTTCTTGGCGGCTTCCGTCTCGTCGATCAGCAGCAGATCGTCGCCAGTGCCACCGATGACGCTTTCGACGCCGTCAACCTTGATGACCAGCGACTCGAAGTCGGTCGCGGCAGGACGGGTGAGACTGGCGTGCGCGTCAGCGCTGTACTTGACCGAGCCCGGATCACCACCAGCACCGCCCAAAGCGTTGTTGGTCAGGTTGTACGAGATGCCGTTGGCGCCCGTGGTTGCCGACGACAAGGCGGCGACATTCAGCGTGTCGTTGCCTTGGCCGTCGCCAGCAACAGCGTTGCTGGTACCCGAAACCGTGCGGATGTTCTCGAAGTTGGTGAAGCGAGTCCAGTTGTCGATCGTGCCATTGCCGTCGACGTCAACGCCCACGGTACCGGCGCCGTCATTGCGCAGTTCGACCACACCACCGGTCAACGTGAAGTTGTCCAGCGTCACGGTGAAGCGCGTCACGCCAGGCGTGAACAGGCGCTGCGAGAACTCGAGCGTGTCGTCGAACACGCCGCTCGAAACACCCGTGCCGGTCTCGTTCTGGTCGATCAGCTGGATCGACGAGATCACCAGACCTTGCAGGGCCGTGACCTTGGTCGGGTTGGCAGCTTCCCACTTGTTCAGGACGTAGACACGCGCCTGCGCTTCGCCCAGCACCTGAATAGCGTAGAAGTTCTTGCCGCCGTCCAGCGTGTCCCAGGTCGTCGTGCCGTTGCCGCCGATCGAACCTTCGACGCGGTCGTCACCGGTACCACCACTGATGGTGTCCAGACCGGCGCCGCCGAGGAGGAAGTCATCGCCATGCACCGACCAACCGTTCGGAATGGCCTTCAGCGGGTCATTCGTCGCGGTGTTGTTCGGAATGGCCGTCGTGGTACCGAAAACCGTGTCCTGCAGGTTGTTCGGGCCGACGTCGATCACGATCGCTTCGCTGCCAGTGATGGTGTCACCAGCGTCCTTGGCGGTCTGCAGCGTCGCACGATTGACGGCTTCCTGACCCCAGAACAGCACGTTGGTGCTGTTCAGTTCGCCATTGCGGCCGTCGAAGTCCAGCAGCTCGACTTCGTGGTCGGAGGTGTTGGTCACCGTCACGGAAGCCGGCTCGCCGCCCGACAGGTTTTGCAGCGTCACGGTCGGCTTGACCATGAACACGGTCTGTTCGCCGTTGTAGGCAGCCTGGGTCAGCGTCAGCGTGTCGGTGCCGTTCGTCGACGAAGCGACCTTGCCGGCGGACGTGTCATCGTCCATGAACGAGTTGATGAACGCGTTCAGGCGGGTGATGAAGGCCGACTGGATGGCCGTCTGCGTGTCGTTCACGCCGTCTTCAGCCGCGATGATGTTGCCGTCGAGGTCGACGCCCACCTGCAGGCTGTACTTGACGCCATTGACTTCGATCGTGACCTTGTCCTGCGTGGTCAGGTTCGTGAACTTCAGGACATAGCGCTGGTCTTCGGCCAGACGCGTGGTGGCCAAGCCATCGGCGTCTTCGTCGGCGAAGTTGATCACCAGGTCTTCAGCGTAGCTGTCGATGCCCAGCGAGATGATGCTGCCAAGGTACGAGTCGTCGTCGGTGCCTTCGTTGTCGGCACGGTCTTCGTACGACTTGTAAATCAGACGATCCTTCGTCACGGCAACGGTCGGGGCGCCGAATTCGAAGGTGTTCTGCGTCGCGGTGTTCGCGATCTGGTTCACCGACACGCCGGCGCCAGCCACTTCAGCCGACGAGTCAGCCAGTTCGCGGCCCTTGGCGTCGGTGATGAAGATGGTGAAGCCGTCGGCTTGCAGCGTGGCTTGCAGGTCAGCACCGTAGGCGGTGGCGTCCAGCGCCGCATTGATCGCGTCGGTCAGGCCCTGATAGGTCGTCGCGGCCTTGATCGCGGTGGTGTTCAGGTCGATCGGCACGAAGGCCGAGCCGTCCTTGACGCCCGTGACGATTTCCGAAACGTTGTTGACGACCTGGTTCAGCTGCGTGCCAGCGGGGTTGCCACCGGCCTTCTGGATCGCGATCTTCAGGACCGACGAACCGGTGCTGCTGGTGCCGCCGATGTTGAAGTCACGTTCGAACAGACCGCCCGAACCCTTCGTGGCGTCGAAGCCATCCCACAGGTTGTCGCCGTTGGCGTCGGTCTGGCGATGGATCACGTCCACGCCGTCGCCGATGGCCGAGCCAGCATCCGAGGTCCCGAAGTAGAAGTCGTCGTTGCCGTCACCGCCCGACAGCTTGTCGTCGCCGCCACGGCCTTCGATGACGTCGTTGCCCGACGAAGCGTACAGCGTGTTGCTGGCCGTGCCGGAGGCAGCGTCGGTACCACGCAGGTCCAGGTTGCCGGTGTAGCGACCTTGGTTCTGCTGGTTCGTGAACAGCAGCTCAGGCTTGTTCGAACCTGCGGCAGCGTAGTCGACCGCGCCGAGGCCGGTCGCGATGACGCTCTCCATGTTCGTCGTCGTGACGCGGGTGGAGCCCTTGTAGTTCGTCTGGTCCTGCGTGCCGTCGACGTTGGCGCCGCCGTAGCCAGCGGCCGTCGCCAGCGATTGCGACTTCAGGTCGAAGCGCAGCACGCCGTCGGTCGTCAGGTCGGTCGCCGTCTGCGTGCCCAGCGCCAGGTTGGTCAGCCACAGCGTATCGGTGTCGGCACCACCGTCGATCACGCCACCATCGGCCTCAAACACGATGTTGTCGTTGCCGGCGTCACCGCGCAGCTCGTCGCGGCCGTCGTTGACGATACCGACCAGATTGGGGTTGTTCAGGAACTTGAGGTTGCCGCCCATCAGGAGGTCGTTGCCCAGACCGCCCGAAACCTTGTCGTTGTCGTAGCCGGCAATGATGATGTTGCCGACATCGCTACCAACGATGTCCAGTTGCGCCGACGAGCCGATGCCGTAGTTGTAGCCGACCGTGGCGGTCGAGGCGTCACGGTCATCGGTGGCGCGGCCGCCGATTTCGACATCGACGTTGTCCAGGAAGCCGTACAGGTTGCCCGAGGCATCGAAGTTCTCGACTTCGTCGACTTCCATCCACTCGCCCGAACGCGACTGCGCGTCGTGCGTCGAGTCGACCGTGCCAGTGGCACGCTCGTTGAGCGTGATCTTGACCGGTTCGTCATCGTCCGAAGCCTCGAACAGCAGCCAGTCGGAGTCTTGGGGACCATGATCCCCGGCCGACGTGCTGTCGGAAGTGTTGCCGCCATCGATGAACAGCGTGGGGCCGCCATCGGTCGCATCAATGCCGGAGAACTCGGCAAAGAAGAAGTCGGCATTGCGGCCGCCACGCAGGGTGTCCATGCCACCGTGGTTCTGCGCGATGCCGCCGCCGGCCAGGAAGTCATTGCCATCACCGCCGAAAGCGGTGTCGTGGCCCAGGCCACCCAGGAAGATGTTGCCGTTGGTGCTGACGCCGTCACCCTTGAAGCCGGTTCCATCGAACGCGATGTCGCCGAGGAAGTTGTTCGCGACATCGCGGTGGTTCAGCGGGTTGCGCGAATAGGCATCGACGATCTCGAAACCGGAATGGTTGGCGGCGATCGTGTCGACATTGGCCTCGAGGTAGGTCGGGTTGTTTTCCTGACCATCGGCCTCGATCGTGCCGTCACCATCCAGGTCCAGGCCCTTGATCTGGTGGGCCGGGTTGGTGAAGTCGATGCGGACGTCTTGGTTGCCCGTCAGGTGCATCACGTCGGCATCCGCCTGGCCGGTGCCAGTGCCCGGGGCGGTCTTTTCTGCCGTGATGGTGAAGAAGGTAGTCTGCGTGACCGGCGGGTGCACCGGCACGTCGGGCGTGCCTTCGGCCGACGAGTAGGCCAGCGCCGCGGTGATCTGCGCGTTGAACGCCGTGGCAGCAGCGGCGATGGTGGCGTTCGTATGGCTGGTCAGGCCGGCAAAGCCGTTGACCAAGTTGACGATGGTCTCACCCTCATGGCCAGCACCGGCGCTGTCCAGCAGACCGGTGACATAGCTGACCAGTTCACCCTTCAGCGTGGCATCGAGCGACGCGTTCAGTTCGACCAGGTTGTGCACCAGCTGCGTCGCCGCTTCGGCGTGCGTCTTGATGTCGGTGCCATACAGCGACTGGACCAGCGCCGAGAGGTTGCCCGCGTAGGCCGGATTGCTCGTGACGGCCTTCACCGCCCAATCCATGGTCGCGTAGCCGAGCTGGATGTCGTACAGGCCTGTTGCGACGCGCGCAATGACAGCATTGAGGGTCGATGGCGTTGCCATTGATGAGACTCCTGTTTGGTTTAGGAAGATGACTTCTTTGCAAAGAAATCGAGCATGAGTGATCAGGCTATCACCCAGACTCGGCTCAACGCCCCGCCTTCGCGGGTGCGGCGCACGAGGCGCTCAGCCGAATAGGGTGCAAGTCTGGCAATCATGTGCCCGCAGTGTCTGGCGCCGCGCTGGCGGGCCATGTGATGACCATCACAAGGTGGTCAGGGTTTTTGAAAGGTCTGAGGTGCATCGGGTCGAGACGCGACGACAGGGGGCCCCTTGCCCCCAGTGCGCGCGATTATGGCACCCGGATCGAGGGGTTCCGGACCAGCGGGCCCGATTGGCGACCGGGGGAACCCGCAGACTTGTTGCCACCCGACAACAGTTTGCGCGGTTTCCAACGCCTACCAACGCCACCGCAGGCCGCTGTAGATCGAAATGCCGGTATAGGGAAAGATCGGCAGGTTGCTCTGTTGGCGGGCGACGGTGATCTGCAGCAGCCCTTCGGCCCCCTGCATCCACCACAACTGCAGGCTGCGCGCCAGTTCGATGGACAGCTGATGCTGGTTCAAGCGCCGGATCGCTCCGCGCTCGAGAATATCAATATAGGGCTTCGAGTCGGTCACCAGGGCGCTGCGCCAACCCAGTTCTATCCGATAGCTTCCGTTCAGCGCGCCCGCTGCCCTGAGCCCCAGGCTCGTTTGGCGCTGCGCGCCTCCCGGGCGCTGGGGGTCCATTGGACTGTCGACGCTGCGCCGAAGCGCAAATCCCCAGACCCAGTTGTTGCCCGGCAGTGGGCACTGCTGGCTCCATAGCGCACCAACAGTCCGACCGTTCAGGCTGGTCGTCTCCTCGTGCTTGCGGCTCTCGCCCTCCAAGGTCAGCCGCAGGCTGCAGCCAATGGCCTCGCGATCGACCGAGGCGCCGAAGCGGACCAGGCGATAGGCCTCACTGAGCGATCCTCCAACACGCGTTGCGCTGACCTGAAGACCTCCGCGCCACAAATCCCATTGCTGCGACGCCGCGCCGACGATCTGGATGTGGTTCCAATCGGTACTCGATTCACTGGGTGAATGGCGAATACTGCCCTGCAGACCCGTCTGCACGATCATGCCCTGCCGCGGGCTATAGGCCAGCTGGCCGGATTGTTCCGCAACCAAGGCGGCGCCCCGGCGTGGCCGCGAGGTGACCGGCAAGGTCACCGGTGGCTCGTTCAGCGGTGTCAGCGTTAGTTCGTCCAGCCGCGGCGAGTAGCTGAGATTGCTCTCGTAACCTGCCAGCGCCGATGCCTCGCTGTAGAACACCCAGCCGTCCACCGTGTTCGCGCGGGCCAGGGGCCGCCCGCTTTCCGAGCGGCCACCGGCAATGGCCACTGCCGTTCGTTGACTCAGCCGCTGCAACAAGGCTGGCGGCACGTCCGGGCGCTTCGCCCATTCCTGTGCCAACGCCTCCCTGGCCGCAGTTTCGCCAAGTGCTGCCAACGCCAGCGCATGATCGGCTTGGGCGCCCAGCTGTTCGGGCTGCAGCATCAGCGACCGCTCCAGCCAGACCAGGGCCTGCGCTGGCTCGCCCTCCTCCAGCCACAGTGCGCCCAGCACGGCCAGGAACGGCGCGTGCGTCATGCACTGCGGCCGCAATATTTCGAAGCGGTGCAGCAGCACACGCCGCGCAGCGGGCGTCCGCGGCCAGGCGCTGTTGGCCAGCACGCCGCAGTAGTCGATCAGGCGCACCGCGCCAAGGCTGTCGCCCTCCGCCTCGTCGGCGGCGTCGCCGGCCGCCAACTCACCCTGGCCCACTGGCTGGGCCAGCGCTTGAGCGCCGGCCGAGGCGCACCACAGTCCCGCGCAGCAGGCCAGCAAACGCAGGCCCAGCAACCTGGGCCCTGGTGGGGCGGCGCGCTTCACGCGTCGCGCAATGTACCGATGGCCTGAATCCGCAGCGGGGCCGAGGCGCCACTGTCGCCCCAAGCCGACCACTTGAAGTTGTCGTTGCCGCCGCGCTCGCTGGCGGTGGCTGCCCACAGTGGCTCGGTGGGCACGAGTTCGGCCCAGGCGGTAGGCGCATGCAGCGCGTACTGTCGGCTCAGGCCCTCAAGCAGGTATTCGCCCAGGGGCTCGGTACTGCCCTGCGGTAGTTGCATCGCGAGTTGCGGGCCGATCAGGATCGGCATCGAGAGGTCGAGCGTCATTTGTTGCAATCGGGCAGCAACGCTCACCGGCTCTCCCAGCGCCGCATGGGCGCGCCGACGCGCCGGGCCGAAGGAGCCGACCACGGCAACGCCGGACTCCAGCCCCACGCCCAGCGCCAGCGGCTGGACGGGACTGTCTTCATGCGGGGGTTGAGAGGGCGCAAGCAAGGTTCGGGTGGCACGCAGCAGTTCCTGCGCGGCAAGCAACGCCTGCCGCGGGTGATCCGCACAGTCCGAGTAGGCATTCCACACGGCCAGCACCGAATCACCGACCACATTTTCCACCACACCGCCATGCTGCTCGACCACGTCGACCGCAATACAGCAGAAGGCATGCAGCATCGCGGCCGTTTCCTCAGCCGGCTTGTGCGCCGCGAACGACGAGAAATTGCGAATATCGGCCACGAGCACGCTGATGTCGCGCCGATTAACCTGCACGCTGCCCGAAGGATCGCTGGCCATCAGCCGCTGTGCCACAGGCGCGGGCAGATAGGCCCCGAGGTGCGCCGACAGCCGCTCGCGCTGCGCCCGTGTCAGCGCATGTTCAGCAGCGGCCAGCGCCGAGGCACCGAACAGCGCGAACAAGGCCGTCGACGCCCAGGGCAACCACAGCTCGGATTGCAGCAGCGCGGCCATCGCACCTAGGTAACAGGCAACTGCCAGCACGATGCCTGCAATCGGCAGACGCTTGGCCGTCACCCCGGGGCGATGGCGCACCAGCAGCAGCAGCACACTACCCACAAGCGCCATCGCCACCAGCTGCAGCGGCAGCACATTCGCCGGCGCATAGGGCAGGCGATGCTCCAGCAAGCCGACGACGGACTGGGCGTGGATCTCCAACCCTGAGGACACCGCCGCGTGGGGCGTGGCCACCGTGTCGCCAATGCCGAAGGCCGTGGCGCCGATCAGCGCCACGGCGCCGCGCAACAGGCTGGTTTCAGCGGTGCCGTTCAGCACATCGGCCGCCGATACAGAAGCGAAGGCCCTGCGCTCAAGTCGATAAGGCACCCACATGTCGCCGCGCGCATCCACCGGCACCACCACGCCAGGCAGGCTGGCGCTGGTCAGCCAGCCAGCGGGCCGCAGCAGCCCGCCGCCAAAGGCCTGCTCGCCAGCCTCGGACCACACCCAGTCCGGTGCAGGCAAGGTTCCCGTGCCGCCCGGCTGAGCAGCGCGCCACAGCGCAGCCAGCGCCAGACTCGGATAGGCGCGGCCTTCGTGGCAGATCAGGGCCGGCACTTTGCGCACGACGCCGTCGCTCTCGATCCGCGGCGTGATGTGGCCGACAGCAGGCGCCTGACGCAGCAGATCCGGTGCATTGCCGTAGAAACCATGGCTGCGCGGCGCGAACGACGGGCAACGCCCCGCGGCCAGCGCACCCGACACTTCGCCGACCCGCGGCGTCACCTGCGGATCGAGCGAGAAGATCTGGCCCGCGATCACAGGCGCCTGGACCCAGGCGGCAGCCAGCACCGCATCACCCTCGCGCTCGTCGGAGAAGTTGATGTCATAGGCCTGCACGACGGTGCCAGCCTCTTCAAGGCGCTGTGCGAGCTTGGCCATGGTCTGCCGCGGCCAGGGCCAGGGGCCGATCTGCTTCAGGCTGGCTTCATCGATGTCGACCACGACCACGCGACGCTCGGGTTTCGCACTGGCACCCAGGCGCCAGCTGACATCGCCCGTCATCTGCTCGACCCGCACCAACACTTCCGGCACCAACCACTGCAGCAGCGCGACCGCCAGCGCCGCCAGCAGCAGCACCACGACGCGCAAGCGCCAGGGATGATTTCGCCAGGAGGCCATGGTCATCGCTCGGGGGGTCGCCCGGGTCCCGTCGCGTCAGCGGCCCCACAGCGTCTTGCCGCGGAACAGCCCGCCGATGACGCTGCGCTCGAACAGATAGCCGGCTTCCTTGCCGTCGTAGGAGAGCGCGCCGCTGACCTTTTGCGTGGCATCCGAAACGGCGAAGGTGCCGTCCGCGGCGATCGAACCGCCGGCACGCAATTCGGTCTTCCCACCACTGGCCGACGACAGGCCCAGCGCGGTGGCGAAGGTACGACGGCCGAAGTCGATGGTCATGCTGCCGTTGACCGTGGCGGCTTCGCTTCGGCCATTGGACTCGTAGCTTGCCGTCGCGCGGGTCAGCGCGAAGTCGAACTTGGCGTCCGTCCCTGGGTTCAGCAGCCCGTCCGGGTTGTTGGCATCGCGGCTACGGAACAAGGCGCCGTACTTGTCGGAAGCCGAGGTCGGGTCTCGCCCCGTCCAGGCCTGGGAGAACGGCACGCTGACGTTGTCATTGGCCGATGATGCGAAGGTCCAGCGACCCCAGACCAGTTGGCGGTTCAGATCGGATGGCACATTCAGATTGACGGCGCCTGGCGCCGCAATCGCCAGCAGATCAGCAGCCGCCCGATCGGTGTCGCGCATCTGCGCGAAACCTTTGGTGTCCGCCGCCAGTTGCGCGGCGGAACGAGCCGCCTGCTCGGCGGCGTACAGCGCAGCGGCGCGTTCCTCGGCGCCATTGACGGCCAGTTCGGCCACGCCGGCACCCACCGGCACCACGCGCGCAACGCGCTCGCCGGGCCGCACCTCGGCCATCAGCCGCCCCATGTCGGCGGACAGGACGCGGGACTCCGCGCCGCCGCAGGGGCCCAGCCCCGCCGCGCTGCAGGCGCCCCCCAACGCACCGACGACGATGGCGCCATCGGCCACCGTGGCCCGCACGCCGGCGGCATCGGTGTGAACGATGAAGTCCGTGCCGCGCACGCCGATCGCGGCAATGGGCGTGTTCAACCGGAAGCGGTTCTTGTCGAGTTCGGTCGCCGCACCGGAGATCGAGCGCGCGGTGCCCTGCTCCACCCGCAACCTCACCTCGTTGGATTGCGGCTTGTCGGCGTCGTACTTGTAAGCCTGCACCTCCAGCACGCTGTCGGGGCGCACGCTGACCGCACCGTTGTCGATGAAGCGCAGGTGCACGTGGCCGTTGGCCGAGGTTTCGACCCGGTCGCCCACCACGATGGCAGCCCCACGCTTCAGCGGCTCGCTGCTGCCGTCGACGTGGATCACGCGCGCTGCGCCGATCAGCAGGCTGACCTGGCCAACGGCGGTCGGTTCGCTGGCCGATGCCGCCCCCGCAACCCCGATGCCACAGGCCGCCGCCACGGCCGCTGCAAGCGGACGGAGGACGGAAATGGCTGCTAGACAATTCATGGCTTCACTCCTGAACCCGGGGCGGGATGCTGGAAAATCTATCTTGCCCCCGGTCATCATCGACCGGTGTGTCGTGCATCACAAGCTTTCGGGCTTTGTTGCGGGCACAGTTGCACCCCCGATGCCCATCCTGATCCCGATTCTTCAGGGCCTGCGCCTGTTCGACAGTCTGCCGGCCGCCAAGCTGGCCGAGGTGTCGACCACCATGAGCGAGCGCCGGGTGGAGCGGCGCGAGGTGGTGATCAAGCGCGGCGAGACCGATGCAGGGCTCGGCTTTTTGATCGAGGGCCGACTGCAGACGGTCAATTTTACGCTGGACGGACGCGAAGTTGGTATTGACTTCATCGAGGACGGCGACTTCTTCGGCGAACTGTCGGTCATCGATGGCCAGCCGGCACCCGAGTACATCATCGCGGTGGCGCCGTCGCGCCTGACCTTCCTGGACCGCGATCGCGCCCGCGAGCTGATGTTCTCGACACCGCGCGGCGCCGCCGCTGTCGCCGAGCGGCTCGCCGCCCGGATGCGGCGCGCCGCGAGCCACCGTTCGCTGCTGGCGCTGCCCAGTTCGTTCCAGCGTGTGTGCGCCCAGTTGGCCCTGCTGGCGCAGCGTGACGGCAAGGGTCAGGTCGTGATCGTGATGCCGCCCACGCACCAGGAAATCGCGATCATGGTCAACACCAGTCGCGAAACAGTGACCCGCACGCTGCAATTCCTGCAGGGCCTGAAGGTGCTCGCGCGCGACGGCAACCTGCTGGTGGTGCACCAGCCCGACACCTTGCAGCAGGCAGCCGACGGCAAGGTGGCGCCGGCCAAGGCCTGACCCGGCAGGTTCAGCCGAGCGCGGCGACGATCCGACGCTCGAGTTCCTCGCGATCCTCGCTGCGGAAGCCGCGGTGGACCCACAGCACGCTGCGGTCGGCGCGCAGCAGGAACGAACTGGGCATGGCCTTGACGCCAAAGGCCGTGGCGCTGGCGCCGCCTGCGTCGTAGGCGATCGGAAAGCGCGCCGGCAGCTGCTTCAGGAAGGCCTGCGCATCTTCCGCCTTCGCATCCAGGTTGATGCCCACCACCCGCAGTCCGGCCGACTGATGGCGCTCATGCAGCTGGTTCATCCACGGGAAGGATTGCCGGCACGGGCCGCACCAGGAGGCCCAGAAATCGAGGTAGGTCACGCGCCAGCGACCAGCGGACAGCACGGGTTCGCCATCGGTCGCCGTGAGTGACAGGGTCGGCGCCGTGCCACCGGCCTCGGCCGCGGCCCGGCTCAGCAAGGGGCAGAGGCCGGCGACAGCGCCCAGCACCACCTGCCGGCGCCTCAGCGGATCGAGCGCATCGGCTGCCATGGGCCAATTCTGCTGCGGGACTGCGCGACGACCCATCGTTCAGGCTTCGCGGTATTCGGGCACCAGTTCGCGCAGGCGGGCCCGGACTTCGGCATCATCGAGGCGGGCCGATGTGCGGACGGCCTGCACCCAGGCCAGCACGGTGTCGGCATCCTCGTCGTGCAACCTTGCCACGCGCAGCCGGCTCACCGTCGTGGCCACCGTCGTGTCGGCATCGGCAAGCAGTTCCTCATAGAGCTTCTCGCCAGGCCGCAGCCCGGAGAACACGATCGCGATGTCGTCGACCGAATGCCCTGACAGCCGGATCATGTCGCGCGCCAGGTCGACGATCTTCACCGGCTCGCCCATGTCCAGCACCAGCACCTGGCCGCTCTCGCCGATGGCCGCGGCCTGCAGCACCAGGCGCGCAGCTTCGGGGATCGTCATGAAGTAGCGAATGATGTCCGGGTGGGTCACGGTGATCGGCCCGCCCTGCGCGATCTGCTCCTTGAACTTCGGGATGACGCTGCCGCTGGAGCCCAGCACGTTGCCGAAGCGCACGGCCATGAAGCGGGTGCCCGGGTGGCGCAAGGCCAGCGCCGACACCACGCGTTCGGCGGCGCGCTTGGTGGCGCCCATCACGTTGGTCGGGTTCACCGCCTTGTCGGTGCTGATCAGCACGAAGCGTTCGGCGCCGCACTCGGCCGCCGCGGTGGCGGCATGGCAGGTGCCCAGCGTGTTGTTGCGCAGCGCGTCCCAGGCGTTGTGCTCCTCCATCAGCGGCACATGCTTGTAGGCCGCGGCATGGAACACGACCTGCGGCCGCCAGCGTTGGCACACCGCGCGCAGGGCCTCCAGGTCCTTCACGTCGCCGACCAGCCGCACCAGCGGCAATTGCGGGAAGGCCGCCGTGAGGGACTGCTCGATGCTGTAGAGGTTGAACTCGCTCTGCTCCAGCAGCACCAGCCGCGCCGGGCCGTACATCGCCAGCTGCCGGCACAGCTCGCTGCCGATCGACCCGCCCGCGCCGGTGACCAGCACGGTCTTGCCCGACAGCACCTCGGCGACACCCGCTTCGTCCAGCTGCACGGGCTCCCGGCCCAGCAGGTCTTCGGGTTCGATGTCACGCACACGCTCGATGGCCGCGCGGCCGGTGTGCAACTCAGCCGCCGACGGCACGGTCAGCACCGGCAGGCCGGTCGGCGCGGCGAGCTCCAGCGCACGCCGGCGTTGCGCGCCGCGCGCGGCCGGCATCGCGACGATCAGGTGCGTGGCCTGGCCGTGCACCGCCTTGTCGCGCACGGCTTCCAGCGGCCCCAGCACCGGCACCCCGGCGATGCGCGCGCCCTGCTTGGCGGGGTCGTCGTCCAGCAGACCGATGACCTGCCAGCCATGGTTGTGGATGCCGGCGATCAGCCGCCGGGCAGCTTCGCCGGCGCCCAGGATGATGGCCCGGCGGACCTCGGCATCGCTGCCGGTGATGCGCGAACGCGCATGCTCGTACAGCATGCGGTAGGCCAGCCGGGCCAGCGCCACGCCCATCAACGCGACCACCGGATGCAGCGCCAGCACGGCGCGCGGCACTGCGCGCAGCTGCAGCATCAGCACCACCACCGCCGAGCCCAGCCCGGCGATGGCGCAGGCCAAAGCCAGGCGCTTGATGTCGCCGAAGCCGGCGAAGCGCCACATGCCGTGCGGCACCCGCAAGGCCGAGAAGGCGAGCAGGTAGGCCCCGACGATGCCGAGCATCACCCAGCCGTCGTAGCCCGGGCGCGCGCTGATCCAGCGCTCGAAGCCCAGACGGAACAGGTAGGTCACGTTCCAGGCCAGCGCCACCATCAGGCCGTCGATCGCCAGCGACAACGGCACCCGATGCGGCCGCAGCCGCGCCATGAACAAGTCCAGCCGCTGCCAGAAGGACAGCTGGAGCGGTGCCAACGTGAGCGGGGAATCGTCTTGCGGGTTCATGAACGGAAGTTCAGCGCGCCTTCAGCGTGCCATCAACGAGCGATGAGCACGCGCACCGTGCGCAGGATCACCGCCAGATCGGACGCGAGTGTCGCGTGCGCCGCATAGTCGGCCTGGCGTTCGAGCTTGTGCGGCAGGATGGTCTCGATGTAGGCCCGCTCGGGATCGGCGGCATCGGCCAGCATGGTGGCCTCGTCGATGTGCTCGAGCGACGCCGGATCGGTGATGCCGGGCCGCACCGCCAGCACGCGTTCGCGCAGGCCCGCGGGGTAGTGCGCGACGAAGCGCGGCACCTCGGGCCGGGGACCGACCAGGCTCATGTCGCCGGCCAGCACGTCCAGCAACTGCGGCAGCTCGTCGATGCGGTAGTGGCGCAGCCAGCGCCCGCTGCGCGTGATGCGCGCGTCCTCGCCCACCGTGACCGCGGGGCCGCGTCGTGGCGCATCAGCCTGCATCGTGCGGAACTTGTGGATGCGGAACAGCCGGCCATGGCGCCCCACCCGCTCCTGGCGGAAGAACACCGGCCCCGGCGAATCGAGCTTCACCACCAGCGCGACCAGCACCAACAGCGGCGCCAGCAGCAGCAAGGCCAGCGCGGCAATCAGCAGGTCGAACAGGCGCTTGGCCATCGGGCATCCGGACTGCGGCTTCGAGCAACGATCAGGCCGCCAGCGCAGCCTTCACCGCCGTGATCACGCGCTCGACATCGGCGTCGCTCATGCGCGTGTAGATCGGCAGGCTCAGCATCTGTTCATACGCGTGCTGGCTGTGCGGGAAGTCCGAGGACTTCAGCTGATAGCGGTCGCGCCAGTAGGGCTGCAGGTGCAGCGGGATGTAGTGCACGCTGCAGCCGATGCCGCGCTCGAACAGGCGCTCGATGAAGCGGTCGCGCGCGACGCCGGCCTCGGGCAGCAGGCGGATCACGTACAGGTGCCAGGCATGCAGTTCGCCGGCGGGCGGCAGCGGTGCGCGGATCAGCGGCAGGCCGGCCAGGGCTTCGTCGAAGCGCGCGGCAATCTCGGCGCGGCGTTGCTGAAAGCGGCGCGCCTTCTTCAGCTGCTGCAGGCCCAAGGCGGCGCCGATGTCGGTGAGGTTGTACTTGAAACCCGGCGCCACAACCTCGTAGTACCAGCTCGGCACCTTGGCGGTGAAGCGGTCGAAGGCATCGCGGCTCATGCCGTGCAGCCGCATGACCTTGGCGCGCTGGGCCAGCGCGGCGTCGCGCGTCACCAGCATGCCGCCTTCGCCGGTGGTGATGGTCTTGTTGGCGTAGAAGCTGAAGACGGTGGCGTCACTCTCCAGCGTGCCGATCAGCCGGCCGGCGCTGGTGGTCGGCAGGGCATGCGCGGCGTCTTCCACCACCTTCAGGCCGTGGCGCTGCGCGATCGCGCGGATCGCGGGCATGTCGGCGGCCAGGCCCGCGTAGTGCACCGGCACGATGGCCTTGGTGGCGGGCGTGACCGCGGCTTCGACGGCCCGCGGGTCGATGTTCAAGGTGGCTGGGTCGATGTCCACCAGCCGCACGTCGGCGCCAAGGTAGCGCACCACCTCGGCGGTGGCGGTGAAGGTGTGGGTCGTCGTGATCACCTCGTCGCCGGGGCCGATGCCCAAGGCTTCCAGCGCCAGGTGCAGGCCGGCGGTGGCGGAGTTGACGGCGATGCAGTGCAGCGCGGGCTCGCCCAGGAACTCGGCGAAGTCGGCCTCGAAGCGCTTGGCCTTCGGGCCGGTGGTGACCCAGCCGGACTTCAGCGTGTCCACCACCTCGGCGATGTCGGCATCGTCGATCTCGGGCAGCGCGAAGGGCAGGAACGGTTCGGTCATGGTGCGGGTTTCTCCAGCCAGGCCAGCACGTGGGTGCGCAGCGGCGGCAAGGTGTTGAACACGGTGTACAGCGCAGGGTGGATGCGGCACAGCACCCGGGCCAGCGGCGGCGCCAGCGTGAGCCGGCGGTGCCACAGGCGGGCCTGCGGAAACAGCGCTTCAACGCGCCGCAGCGGCACGCCGCGCACATCGCGGTTGCGCGGATTGTCGACGGTGAAGTCGTACCACAGCACACCGCCGCCCGGCGCCACCCAGGACCACATCGCATCGGCCAGGCGCTGCTGGAAGGCATCGTCGAGCAGCGACGAGAACACGGTGAACTGGCAGACGATGTCGCGGCTGCCCGGCGCCACCGGCAGCGTGCTGGCATCGCCCTGCCACAGCGTGACGGCGGGCGGCAGCACCGCCCTGGCCATCGCGTGGCGCTCGGCCAGCAGTTCGGCGCCTGCCAGGTGCTCGGGCCGCAAGCCCATGCGCAGCAGCTCGAGCAGGTTGCCGCCGGCGCCGCAGCCCACTTCCAGCACGCGCAGCGCGGCCAGGTCGGTCAGGCCGCGCTGCGCGAACAGCTGCAGCATCGCCCGCTGGCGTTCCTGCACCGTCTGCCAGACGTCGGGCTGCAGCAGGCTGTAGCGGTCCGGCGCGGCGCGGCGCGCATAGCGCTGCGCCAGGGCCTGGGGCTCGGTGGAGCGCTGCGGTTCGCTCATCGCTGCATCGCCTGCAGGAAGCGCTGCGCCAGCACCGGGTAGGTGTGATGCGCCATCACGTACGCGCGACCGCGCGCGCCCATTGCCTGGCGCTCGGGCGCGGGCGTGGCGGCCAGTCGGCGCAGGCCCTCGGCCACCGCCTCGGGGGATTGCGGCGCCACGGTGAGGCCGCAGCCACTCTCGGCCACCGGGTCGTTGCCGGCCTCCACCGAATGCAGCACCGCGCAGCCGGCCATCATGTAGTCCATCAGCTTGTTGGGCGCGATGCCGAAACGGTAGATCGGCACCCGCTGCCAGCCGATGTACGCGATGTCCAGCGCGCCGAGGAAGCTGGGGATCTGGGCCTTCGGGATCGGCGGCAGCATCGCAACCCGCGACAAGCCTTCGGCCGCCACGCGCTGCGCGAGCCGCTCGCGCTCGAGGCCGTCGCCGACCATCACGAGGGCCAGCGCGTCGTCGCGCAGCAGCTTCGCGGCATCCAGCAAGGTGTCCAGCGCATTCGGCAGGCCCATCGACCCGGCATAGCCCACCACCGTGCGGCCGGCCGCGCGTTGCAGCGCGATGGCGGCGGCCACGTCTTCGCGCAGCGGCGGCGGCGTGCCCTGCCATTCGTCGAGCGTGATGCCGTTGGGCACGATGGCCAGGCGTCGCAGGTCGAGCCCGCGCGAGGCCATGTAGTCGTGCACCACGGGCAGCATCGACACCACGCGGTCGGCGTCGCGGTAGGCCACGCTCTCGGCCGCACGGCAGAGCCGAATGAACGGATGGCCCGGCGACATGCCCGAGAGCTCGATCGGCGACAGCGGCCACAGGTCGTGCACCTCGAACACCAGCAGCGCACCGGCCTTGCGTGCGACGCGCCGGGCGGGCCAGATGTCCATCGGGTAGGTGCTGGAGGCGATCACGACATCGGGCCTGAACTCGGCCACGAGCCGGGCCGCGTCGCGCCACAAGGGCCAGGCGAAGTGCCAGATGTTGCGTGCGCGGCCGACGCCATTGCCCTGGTAGGCCGGCGTCGGCAGCCAGCGGTAGCGGATGCCGTCGATGAGCTCGTCGCCCGGCGACGGCTGGCGCGTGCGCACATGCGAGTGCGAGGCCGCGACGATCTGCACCTGGTGCCCGAGACGAACCCATTCCCGCGACAGGTAGTAGGGCCGGTACTCCATGCCCAGCGCGGGGCTGCCGGCGTAGTGGTTCAGGTACAGGATGTTCATGAGATGCGGCGCCGACCGCGGCCGGACTGCAGCGCATGCAGGCGCGCCACGAAGCGCTCGACCGCCGGCTCGAACATCGCCTGCCGGGCCACCCAGGCATGGTTGGCCGCCGCCACCTGCGCCGCACGCAGGCCCAGCGCGGCCATCGCCGCATCGTCAGGAACGGCACCGTCCTCGAGGATCAGGCCGTTGTCGAGGTGGTTCACCAGCTCGCGGTTGGCCGGCAGGTCGGACAGCAGCGGGATGCAGCCATGCGCCATCGCCTCCAGCACCGAGACCGAGACCGAATCGCTCAGCGGCAGGCTGAGGTACCAGCGCGCCCGGCGGTAGCACTGCGCCTGCGCCTGCGCATCCAGCCGGCCGACGAAGCGCACGCGCTCGGCCAGGCCGGTCTCGCGCACCTGCTGCTCCAGCGCGCCACGCAGCGAGCCGTCGTTGGCCATGACCAGCTCCGCCTGCGGCCAGCGCGCCGCGATGTGGCCGAACACCGCCAGCACGCGCTGCGGTGCGTAGATCGGCTCCAGGCCGCGGTTGGCGAAGAACAGCTGCTCCTGCTTGACGGTCGACAGCTCCGGCAGCGTCTCCAACCCGAACGGAAAGCTCATCACCTCGCCGGCACCCAGCGCCTTCATGCGCTCGGCCATGTGCAGCGAATCGCTGGTGCACAGCGTGCAGGCTTGCAGCACGCGGCGGGTGAGCCAGCGCAGCGTGGCGCTGCGCTGCGGCGCGACGAGGATGTCCGAGCCCCAGGCCGAGCCGACGATGCGCCCCGGTACCTGCCACACCGCGTGTGCCAGCCAGGCCAGCGTGCCGTGCGAGGTGAGGTAGTGCGCATGCACCCAGTCCGGCCGCACCTGCCGCAGCCAGCGCGCCAGCCGTGGCAGGCTGCGCAACACCGCGACATTGCCCCCGGCGAAGTTCGGGCGGGTGTCCAGCGCCAGCCGGCGCTCGGGCGGCAGCAGCTCGGCCAAAGCCGGCGCGAAGCCGCGCGACGACGCGGCATACAGCTCCAGCCGCGGCGCCAGCGCCCGCGCCCACTTCAGCAGGTGCGGGCTCTCGCCATCGCCAAGCAGCACCAGTTTCATCGCGGGCCGCTCACTTTGGATGCCATCCCGGCCCAGGCCTCGTAGTGCGCGCGCAGCTCGGGATGGCGTTCGAGCCAGCGCTCGTCGCGCTCGCGTGCATCACCAACCACCTGCGCCGGATTGCCGCCGATCACCGAGAACTCGGGGAACGCGCCGCGCACCACGCTGCCGGCGCGCACGATGCAGCCGCGACCCAGGCGCGAACCGGCCTCGATCACGCTGTGCGGGCCGATGAAGCAGTACGGCCCGATCTCCACCGGGCCGGACACCCAGCCCGGCCGGTCGCCCGGCCAGTCGACGAAGCGCCGGCCCAGCAGCCGCTGCGCGCGGTGCGAGCTGTGCGTGACGATGCTGGCGTGGTGCGTGATCTGCACGCCCTCGCCGATCACCACGCCGGCACTGGCCTCGATGAAGTTGAACGGGCCGATGAACACATGGTCGGCCAGCTGCAGACGGTCTTCGTGCTCGATGCAGGCCGAGGGCGCGATGCGCGTGTGCGGCAGCCAGCGGCCCTGCGAGCGCTCGCCGAACACCACGCGGTGCCACAGCCAGCGCGCCGCCCAGCGGCGGGCACGGTTGAACCAGGCGCGGATCATGCCGCCGCCTCGGCCAGCGGCCACCGCGCCAGCCGCAGGAAGTAGTACCCGAAGTACGCGGCCGTGACCCCCGACACCACCCAGCCCGCCGCCGCCAGGCTGCCCAGTTGCAGCCCGACGGCCAGCGCCAGCACGAAGCCCAGCTGCCCGACCAGCGCCAGCCGCAGGGCCCAGGCCTGGGCTTGCCAGGCCATCGTGACCACCGCCAGTGGCGACGCGACGAAATGCACGCCGATGTAGAGCGCCAGCGCACGCGCCAGCTCGCCGGCCTCGCGCCAGCGCTCGCCAAAGGCCCAGGCGAACAGCTGCGGCCCGAAGGCCCACAGCAGCAGCACCAGCGGCGCGGCGATCGCGGCCAGCGTCAGCATCGCCTGCCGCACCGTGCGGCGCGCCTCGGCGGTGACGGTGCCGCCGCCGGCCGCCAGCCGCGGGTACAGCGCCTGCGACAGCGCCCCGCCCACCAGCGTGGCCGGCGCCTTCAGGTAGCGCAGCGCCAGGCCCCACGCACCGGCCGCGGCACTGCCGAGCGTGGCGCTGATCAACGCCACCGTCACGGTGTCCTGCAGTGCGCCGAGGAATGCATGCGGCGTGTTCAGCAGCGGGAACTCGCGGTGATGGCGGGCCGTCTCGACCAGCGCAGCGCGCGTCGCCTGTGCCGGCCGGCCCAGCGGCAAGCGCAGTGCCAGCAATGCAGCCAAACCAGCCAGGATCGGCGCCACGATCAGGCCGTGCACGCCGGCCTGCGCCACGCCCGCTGCAGCCTGCGCCGCAGCGCCGCCGCCATGCTGCAGCACCCGGGCAACGGCCAGCGCGCGAAAGCGCTGCTGGCGCGTGGCCCACAGCGTGGCCAGCGACACCGCGCCCAGCACCACCACCGCCAGCGGCAGCCAGGCCGGCCACCAGGCCGAGGCCGAGACGCTCCACATCGCACCGGCCAGTGCACACAGCATGGCCATCACCAGCAGCAGCAGCAGGCACAGCCAGCGCAGCACACCGGCCTGCGCCTCGTCAGCGGCCAGCGGCAGTGCGAATTCATAGCGCGCGCAGGCCACCACCGCCAGGTTGGCTGCGGCCGCTGCAAACAGGTGATAGACGCCAAATTCCTGCGGGCTGTACAGCCGCGTGAGCCAGGGCCCCAGCAGCAACGGCAGCGCCTGCGCCAGGGCCCCGCCGGTCAGCAGCGTCAACGTCGGGCGCAGCAGGCCGGCGGACATGCGGTGTCGGGCGTCTCGTCCGGCGCGGCTCAGGCCGTGGCAGGCACGGTGGCGGCCGCGAGCGCCGCCACCACGCGGTCCTGGTCGGCCTCGCTCAGGTCGGCGCTCATGGGCAGGCTCAACACGCGCTGGGCGGCGCGCACGCTGTTCGGCAGCGCCGCCGGATCCCAGCCCGCGGCGTAGGCGGGCTGGTGGTGCAGTGGCTTCGGATAGTGCACGGCCGTCGGGATGCCGGCGGCCTGCAGCGCCTGCTGCACGCGTGGCCGCTCGTCGACCATCACGGTGTACTGCGCCCACACGCAGTCACGGTCCGGCCGCACCGCCAGCAGTTCGACCGGCGCACCCGAGGCGCGGATCAGCGCGGCATAGCGATCGCCGATCGCGCGGCGGCGTGCGAGCTCCCACTCGAAGCGTTCGAGCTTGCCCAGCACCACCGCGCACTGCAGCGTGTCCATGCGGCCGCCAACGCCGATACGGGTGTGGTGGTAGCGCCCGCTCTGACCATGCGTGCGGATCTCGCGGCAGGCCTGGGCCAGCGCATCGTCACTGGTGAACAGGGCGCCGCCGTCGCCGTAACAGCCCAAGGGCTTGGACGGGAAGAAGCTGGTGCAGCCGAAGGTCGAGAGGTTGCAACTCTGCCGACCCTGGTAGGTGGCACCGAAGCTCTGCGCCGCGTCCTCGATCACCGCCAGGCCATGGCGCTGCGCGATGGCGTTGATCGGAGCCATGTCGGCCACCTGGCCGTACAGGCTGACCGGCATGATCGCCCGCGTGCGCGGCGTGATCGCGGCCTCGACCTGCGAAGCGTCGAGGTTGCAGGTGTCGGGCTCGATGTCGACGTAGACCGGCTTGGCGCCGGCGAGCACGATCATCTCGGCCGTGGCCGCGAACGTGAACGGCGTGGTGATCACTTCGTCGCCGGGGCGGATGTCCAGCGCCATCAGCGCGATCAGCAGCGCCTCGGTGCCGCTGGCCACCGCGATGCAGTGGCGTGCGCCGGTGCGCTCGGCCAGCGCCCGCTCCATCTCGGCCACCTCGGGGCCCATGATGTACTGGCCATGGTCGAGCACGCGCTGGATGCGGGCGTCGATCGAGGCCTTGAGCGCGGCGTACTGCGTCTTCAGGTCGGTGAACTGCATAGGCTCAGGCTGTTGCCTTCGAGGCGGTAGGTTTCTCCGGTGGCCGGGCAGGACGCCTGGCCCTTGCCCAGCGTGGGCAGGTCCAGGCGCTCGCCATGCCGGCTCATCCAGCCGATCTGGCGCGCCGGCACACCCACCATCAGCGCATAGGCCGGTACGTCGCGGCTGACCACGGCGCCGGCGCCGATGAAGGCGTACTCGCCGATCGTCGTGCCGCAGACGATGGTGCAGTTGGCCCCCAGCGTGGCGCCACGCTTGACCAGCGTGCGGCGGTATTCGTTCTTGCGCGGCACCGCCGAACGCGGGTTGTGCACGTTGGTGAACACCATGCTCGGGCCGCAGAACACGTCGTCTTCCAGCGTCACCGCGTCGTAGACCGAGACGTTGTTCTGCACCTTGACGTTGTCGCCGATGCGCACGTCGTTGCCGACGTAGACGCCCTGGCCGAACGAGCAGCCGCGGCCGATGCGCGCACCGGCGCTGATGTGCGCGAAGTGCCAGACCCGGCAGCCTTCGCCGAGCTGCGCGCCCTCGTCGACGATCGCCGACGGATGAACCGTGACCGTCATGCCGACGCCCCCGAGCCAAGCGGACGACACGGAGCCGGCTCCGCCGGGCCGTCGTCGTCGCCCCCCTGGGGGGAAGGCGACCGCAGGTCGCATCGGGGGGGCATCAGTATTCCAGTGGCAGGTTCACGCGCTTGCCGTCGCGCGCCGAGCGGTACATCGCGATCAGCAGCTCCAGGCTCTTCAGCCCCTCGCGACCGTCGGTCTCGGGCTCGCATTCGCCGCGCAGCGCACGGATCACGTTGTCGTAGTACAGCGGGTGGCCGAAGCCGTAGACCGAGGTGGTCTGGTAGCTGGCCTCGTCGAGCTGCGCATCCATCGCGTGCGGCTCGGCGAATTCCCAGTGCTCGATCTTGTTGACCGCGACGCCGCCGATGCGCACCGTGCCCTTCTCGCCCAGCACGGTGATCGAGCCTTCGAGGTTCTTCGGATGCGTCAGCATCGTGACGTTGATCGAGCCCATCGCGCCATTGCGCCACTTCAGCGCGGCGACGCCGGTGTCCTCGACCTCGATGTCGCGCGCCAGGGTGCCGGTGTAGGCCATCACGCTCTCGACCGGGCCGATCAGCCAGTCGAGCAGGTCGACGTAGTGGCTGGCCTGGTTCATGAACGCGCCACCGTCGAATTCCCAGGTGCCGCGCCAGGCGGCCGAGTCGTAGTAGCTCTGCGGGCGCGACCAGAACACGTTCACCGTCACCATGTACAGCCGCCCGAACCGGCCCTGCTGCAAGGCCTGGCGCAGCAGCTGCAGCGTGCGGTTGCGGCGGTTCTGCTTGACGACGAACATCCGCACGCCGGCTTCGTCGCAGGCCTTCACCATCGCCAGGCCGTCGGCCCAGCGCGTGGCCATCGGCTTCTCGGTCATCACGTGGAAGCCGGCTTGCGCGGCCTCGATGGCCTGCTGCGGGTGCAGGCCGCTCGGGGTGGACAGCACCACGCAATCGGCCTCGGTGTCGGCCAGCATGCGGGTGTAGTTGGCGAAGCCGCGCGCACCCGTGCGCTGCACCATCGCGGCCAGCGCCGCGGGGTCGGGGTCGCACACGGCCACCAGCTCGGCACGATCGGCATGGCGCGCCAGCGCCTCGGCATGGTTGGCGGCAATGCGGCCGCAGCCGGCCAGCGCGAAGCGGATCTTGCGATCGGTGATGGAAGCGTGTTGCAGGTGCATGGTGGGGCTCGGGTGCCGGCGCCGGCAGCGAGACGCGCCGCGGGCCGGGCCTTCGGGGCCAGGGGCGGATTATCCGCCACTGCCTACAATCCGCGGTTTCCCTGACCCCGCCCGCCTTGCGGGCCGAGCGCCGTGCCATGAGCCAGGACACCTTGCTTCCCGACGACGACAACAAGCTGATCGCCGAGCGCCGCGCCAAGCTGGCCGCGATCCGCCAGCAGGGCGTGGCCTTTCCGAACGACTTCAAGCCGCAGCACCACGCCGCCGACCTGCAGCACAAGTACGGCGAGATGCCCAACGAGGAACTCGAGCCGCTGGGCGTGAAGGTCGTCGTGGCCGGCCGCATGATGCTCAAGCGCATCATGGGCAAGGCCAGCTTCGCGACGCTGCAGGACGGTTCGCTCGGCAAGACCCAGGGCCGCATCCAGCTCTTCGTCAGCAAGGAAGCGGTCGGCGAAGCCGGCTACGAGGCCTTCAAGCACTGGGACCTGGGCGACATCCTCGGCGCCGAGGGGCAGCTGTTCAAGACCCGCACCGGCGAGTTGTCGGTGAAGGTGAGCAGCGTGCGCCTGCTGACCAAGAGCCTGCGCCCGCTGCCGGACAAGTTCCACGGCGTGGCCGACCAGGAAGTGAAGTACCGGCAGCGCTATGTCGACCTGATCACCGACGACGCGGCGCGCTCGCGCTTCGTCGCGCGCAGCAAGGCGGTGAGCTCGATCCGCAGCTTCATGGTCGAGCACGGCTTCCTCGAGGTCGAGACGCCGATGCTGCACCCGATTCCCGGCGGCGCGAACGCCAAGCCCTTCGTGACCCACCACAACGCGCTCGACCAGGAGATGTTCCTGCGCATCGCGCCGGAGCTGTACCTCAAGCGCCTGGTGGTCGGCGGCTTCGAGCGCGTGTTCGAGATCAACCGCAACTTCCGCAACGAAGGCATCTCGGTTCGGCACAACCCCGAATTCACGATGATGGAGTTCTACGCCGCGTACTGGAACTACCAGGACCTGATGGACTACACCGAGGCGCTGATACGCGACGCCGCTGTGAAGGCCACCGGCTCGCTGCAGCTGACCTACGCCGGCAAGCCGGTGGACCTGGAGGCCCCCTTCCAGCGCCTGACCATACGCGAAGCCATCCTGAAGTACACGGAGGCCGGCGCGAATGTGGACGATGCCACCTGGCTGACCAACGCGCTGCGCAAGCTGGGCCTGACGGAAGAAAAGAACCGCCTGGCCGGCCGCACGCTGGCCAGCCTGCAGGTGCTGTATTTCGAGGAGACGGTGGAAGAGAAGCTGTGGCAACCCACCTTCATCATGGAGCACCCGACCGAGATCTCGCCGCTGGCGCGCGCCAATGACACCCGCCCCGAGGTCACCGAGCGTTTCGAGCTCTACATCACCGGCCGCGAGTTCGGCAACGGCTTCTCCGAGCTGAACGACGCCGAAGACCAAGCCCAGCGCTTCCTGGCCCAGGTGGCGGCCAAGGACAGCGGCGACGACGAGGCCATGTTCTACGATCACGACTTCGTGCGCGCGCTG
>CAZXLI010000010.1:0-57464 GCA_964641795.1 uncultured Bordetella sp.
GGCCGCGCATGATGCCGAACCGGGGCCGGCGCTCGTCGCGGAACTTGGTCTGGATGTGGTAGAAATTCTTCGGCAGCTGCCGGTAGCTGCGCAGTTCCTGCCGGGCGATGTCGGTCACCACCTCTTCGCTGGTGGGCTGGATCACGAAGTCGCGCTCGTGCCGGTCCTTCACGCGCAGCAGCTCGGGGCCATAGGCCTGAAATCGGCCGCTCTCCTGCCACAGCTCGGCCGGCTGCACCACCGGCATCAGCAGTTCCACCGCGCCTGCGCGATTCATCTCGTCGCGGATGATGGCCTCGATCTTGCGAATCACGCGCAGACCCATCGGCATGTAGTTGTAGATGCCGGCGCCCAGGCGCTTGATCATGCCGGCACGCATCATCAGCTGATGGCTGATCACTTCCGCGTCGGCGGGTGCTTCCTTCAGGGTGGCGATGAAGAACTGCGAGGCTTTCATGGGTTGACGAGGTCCAAGGCGAAGAGGTGCGTTCAGCGACGCGCGCGGCAGCGCAGGGTTGGGCTGCGTGCACCTGGCGCGGATGCATGCGGGTAAGCGAGGGTTCGCCTCGCGCACGCTGCCGGTGCAATAATTATTTCAGTTCAGATATTTTGGGGTCGATTATGCTCGACCGTGAAGGCTTCAGGCCCAACGTCGGCATCATCCTGCTCAACTCGCGCAACCAGGTTTTCTGGGGCAAGCGGCTGCGAACACACTCGTGGCAGTTTCCGCAGGGTGGCATCAAGTATGGCGAGTCGCCCGAGCAGGCGATGTTCCGAGAGTTGCACGAGGAAGTGGGCCTGCGCCCCGAGCACGTGAAGATCCTCGCGCGCACCCGCGACTGGCTGCGCTACGAGGTGCCCGAGCACTTCATCCGCAAGGACGCCCGCGGCCACTACAAGGGCCAGAAGCAGATCTGGTACCTGCTGCGCCTGGTCGGACGCGACTGCGACCTCGACCTGCGAGCCACCGATCACCCCGAGTTCGATGCCTGGCGCTGGAACGACTACTGGGTGCCGCTCGAACTGGTGATCGAGTTCAAGCGCGACGTGTACCAGATGGCCCTGAGTGAACTCGCCCGCTTCCTGCCGCGCGTCAACCACTACAACCGCTACCTGCGCGGTGGCATGCGCACCCGTGCGCACGAAGACGAGCATGGTGGGCACCACTACGCCGGCCACCCGGGCGAATACAACGGCGAGCACACCCGCAGCGACGGCCAGCCGCCGGTGCCGGAACCCGAGACGCCGGGCGGCGAAGAGCCACACTGAAACGGGCTCGGCTTGCTGCCGCTTCAGTCGCCCCAGGGCAGCATCATCGTCAGCCACAGCAGCTTCTCGAACTCGGGTTCGAACCGGTCGATGATCTCCTGCGGCTCGGGGCACAGCGCGTGGTCGGTGATCAGCCCGAACTGCACGCCGCCACCGTAGCTCAGGATGCTCACGCCCATGCCGATGTTGCCCGAGGCCGGCACCCAGAACATCGTCTGCCGCAGTGTGGAACCAACGAACTTCAGCGGCTTGGCGGGACCGGGCACGTTGGTCATCACCGCGGTGGCCTTCTTCGCGAACATGTTCAGCACCAGGTCCTGCACCGGCTTGACGAACAGGCCGGTCATCGACAGCACGGCAAAGGCCAGCAGCGGCTGATAACTTCCTTTCAGCTCGGCCATGCGCGCGCGCACCGCGTACACCCGATCGACCGGATTGCTGATGCCAATGGGCAGCACCAGCGGCACCAGCCCGAAGCGGTTGCCCAGCTGCCAGGCCTTCTCGAGCGGGCGCAGGTTCACCGGCACCATGGCCCGGATCTCCTTGCCCTCGGGGTCTTCGCCGCGATCGGACAGGTACTGGCCGATCGCGCCAGCCACGCAGGACAGCAGCACATCGTTGATCGAGCAGCCCAAGGCCTTGCCGATGGCTTTCACCCGCTCCAGCGGCATCGGCTCGTTCCATGCAACGACCTTGCGGCCATCGGGCTGGCCCTTCAGCTGCGTCGGTGAATCGTCGGACATCAGTGCGATGGCCGCGGCGTCGTTGATGACCTGGTAGCCCGAACGCGCCATGTCGATCGAGCTCAGCAGCGGCTGCTGCGGGTTCGACAGCATGTCCAGCGACTTGCTCATGCCCACCGGGCCGAGCCCGATGGCCTTGACGGTGAGATCGGTCAGGGGCTTGAGCACCGCATCGGACAGCCAGTCGCTCTCGTGCTCCTCCTCGCGCTCGCGCCGGCGCCGCTGCGGCGGGTCGGCGCCGCCATCGGTGATCGACAGCATGACCGAGATCAGCGCGATGCCGTCGGCGATGCAATGGTGCACGCGGGCGATCAGCGCACTGCCGCCCTCGTAGTCCTCGATGAGGTGGAACTGCCACAGCGGATGGGCGGGCGCCAGCGGTGTCGTGGCCAGTTCACCGCAACGGCGCTGCAGTGCGTGGCGCTCGCTCTCGCCCGGCTCGCGGTGCAGGGTTTCGACCACCACGTGGTGCGCAATGTCGAAGTCCTCGTCCTCCACCCAGCTTGCACCCATCGCATCGGCCACCGCCCTCTGCTTGAAACGGTCGTACTTCAGCAGCTTGTCGCTCACGCGCTCGCGCAAGGCCTCCAGCGTGATGGCCGGCGTCAGCAGCCAGACACCGACGATCATCATCAGGTTGACGTCGTTGTCCATGCGCAGCCAGGCGGTATCGACACGCGACATGCGGCTGGCAGCGGCGGTGGTCATGGGGCGGGTCTCCTCGGGTCGCTTCTCTAGGTCTGCGGCCACGATGCTGGGTAACATCGCGCCCGTCAAGACCGATTTTCACGCAGAGGATCACACCATGGCCGATCTCAAAGCCGCGTTCGAGCAAGCCGTCGCCGACAGCAAGAGCCTGCCCGAAAAGCCGGACAACATGACCTTGCTGAAGATCTACTCGCTGTACAAGCAGGCCACCGCCGGCGACGTCGAAGGCAAGCGCCCCGGCTTCACCGACATGGTCGGCCGCGCCAAGTGGGATGCCTGGAACGAGCTGAAGGGCAAGAGCACCGACGAGGCGATGCAGGCCTACATCGACCTCGTTGAATCGCTCAAGTAGGCGGCGGTCGCCTTACTTCTTCCGCTTGGCCGCGGGCTTGCCTGCGGCGGCGGCCTTGCCCAGCAGGCCATCGAGGTTCTTCTCGATCTCGGCCTCGATGGTCTTGGCGAAGGCGCCGAGCAGGAAGCCCAGCTTGGCTTCGAGCTCGAAATGATCGGGCGCGACGATCAGCGTGCCCTTCACGCCGCTGCGCGTGAACTCCACCGTGTCGCTGGTCTCGCCTTCAAGCACCGTGCAGGCCATGTCGAACTTGGCCTCGACCTCCTCGGCCCATTGCCATGCGACCTCGCGCGCCTTGGCCAGGCCCAGCTGGTGGTCACGGTGGATGTGGATGTCGGGCATGGCAGAGGCTCTCCGTGGCGTTCGTCTTGTGGCGAAATCGGGTCAGCGACCCGCCTGCAGTGTGGCGCGCCGCTCGGCCTTGGGCAAGGCGGCCAGGCGCCGGGCCTCGGCATAGAAGCGCGTGAAGTCGCGGCCCTCGCGCTCGAATAGTCGCTCGAAGTCGGGCACCAGTTCGTCGTACGCGGCCTGCACGCCGAAGGTGGCGTTGTTGGCCTTCGCGGCCCAGGCGTCGTAGCCGGCATAGCCGTGCCACGGCCCGGCCTTCAGCCGTGCGAGCGCGTCGCGCATCGCGGCCAGGATCTCGACCTTGCCGCGGCGCTTGTCGGCATCGCTCGCTTCACTTGCGTAGAGCGCCTGCAGTTGCGTGCGCACCTGCAGGCTCAGCGCGCGAAAGTCGCGGCGGCGTTGTTCGAAGGCCGCATCGTCGGCATCGCTCAAACCCCGGTGTTCGCGCCAGCGCGCACCGCCCAGGCGCTCGACCGCGGTGGCGAACGATTCGTTGAAGGTGGTGTCGTCCGAGGCATAGGCCACCTGATGCGCCAGCTCGTGGAAGATCAACCGCGCCAGCTCGCCCTCGCTCCAGCGGATGAAGGTGTTGAGCAGCGGATCGCCGCCGAGCCAATTGGTCCAGCCCAGGGTCGAGTAGGCCGGCACGCCGTAGACATTGACGTCCAGGCCCTCGGCTTTCAGCGTGCCGGCCAGTGCATCGGCCTCGGTCCGATCGAAGTAACCGCGGTAGCCGACGCACCCCATCAGCGGGTAGCACCAGGTCTTCAGGCTCAGCGACAGTTCGGGCGCGGCCACCACGTTCCACACCACCGCATCGCGGCCCAGGTCGGCATAGCTGCGGTAGCTGCGGTTGTCCGGCAGCTTCAGCTCGCGCACGGCGAACTCGCGCATCTGCTGCGAGAGCTGCAGCCGCTCGCGCAGCGCGGCCGGCGTGCTGCCGTCGGCCAGCCATTCATCGACGGGCCGCGCGCGGCGCATCACCTCCAGGTGCCCGCCGACCGACTGCGCGTAGTAGCCCAGCGTCGAACAGCCCACCAGGCTGCCCGCCGCCGCGCCCAGCGCCAGTACCAGCGCGCCGGCGCGCCAGCGCTTCATGCCGCGGCAACCTCCACCAGGCAGTCGTAGAAGGTCGGCGCACGGCCGATGTCGGTGAGGCGCTGGCTGGTCAGCTCGTTGACGTTGGTGCCCTGCACGCCGAGCTTGCGCCACCACACGCCCAGGCCGTTGACGACACCGGGACGCGCGCGGCCGCTCAGCGCCGCGCGGCAGCGGTAGCGGCCGCGGTCGTTGAAGACATCGACCATCGCGCCATCGGCAATGCCGCGTGCCGCCGCATCGTCGGGGTGCAGTTCGACCAGCGGCTCACCCTCGATGCTGCGCAGGCTCTTGACGTTGACGAAGGTGGAGTTGAGGAAATGCCGCGCGGGCGGCGAGATCATCGCCAGCGGATAACGCCGCGCCAGTGCGGGGGCCGACTGCACCGACTCGTACGGCGCCACATAGTCCGGCACGCCATGGGCGGGCGCATCGACGCAGACCTTGCCGTTGGCGGTCGGGAAGCCGCCATCGGCAAACGGTTGCTCGGCAATCGGCAGCTGGACCCAGCCGTGCTCGCGCAACGCCGCCATGTCGATGCCGATGAAGGCCTGCTCGGCCAGTTGCTCGTCGGTGTCCCGGAAGCAGGTCTCGTCGAAGCCCATGCGCTGCGCCAGCTGGCGAAAGACCTCGGTGTTCGGCCGCGCCTGGCCCAGCGGCGCGACCGCCGGCTGGTTCATCAGCGCATAGGTGTGGCCGTACGAGGTGTGCACGTCCAGGTGCTCGAGCTGCGTGGTGGCGGGCAGCACGTAGTCGGCATGGTCGGCGGTGTCGGTGCGGAAGTGCTCCAGCACCACGGTGAACAGGTCCTCGCGCGCAAAGCCCTGCACCACCTTGCGCGACTCGGGCGCCACGGCCACCGGGTTGCTGTTGTAGACGATCAGCGCCTCGATGCGCGGGCCGAAGGCGGGCGAGGTGTCGCGCAGCAGGTCGTCGCCGATCGTGCTCATGTTGAGGGTGCGCGGCTGGCGGCCTGCCAGCAGATCGGGACGCTCGAGCTGCGGGTTGCGGAAGGCCTTGAACCAGCCCGACGCCGACAGCAGCAGGCCGCCGCCGCGCTGGCGCCACGCGCCGGTCAGGCAGGGCAGCAGCGCGATCAAGCGCACCGCGTTGCCGCCGCCGTGCACGCGCTGCATGCCGTAGTTCAGGCGGATCGCGGCCGGCGCCGTGGTGGCGTAGTCGCGCGCCAGCTGGCGCACCACGTCGGCCTCGATGCCGCAGACCTGCGCAGTGCGCTCGGGCGGCCATTGCAGCGCGCGTTCGCGCAGCGGCTCGAAGCCATCGACATGGCGCGCGATGTAGTCCTGGTCGAGCCAGCCGCGGGTGATCAGCTCGTGCATCAGGCCCAGGGCCAGCGCGCCATCGGTACCCGGCAGCAGCGCGATGTGCTGGTGGCACTTGTCCGCTGTCTCCGTGCGCCGCGGGTCGATGCAGACGAGCTTGGCGCCCTGCCGCTTGGCGGCCTGCGCAAAGGTCCAGAAGTGCAGGTTCGACGCGATCGAGTTGCTGCCCCAGATCAGGATCAGCTTGCTGTCGGCATAGTGCTCGAGGTGCATGCCGACCTTGCCGCCGTAGGTGGCGATCAGCGCATCGCCGCCGGCTTGCGAGCAGATCGTGCGGTCGAGCAGCGAGGCGCCGAGCCGGTGGAAGAAGCGCCCGGCCATCGCCTCGCCCTGCAGCAGGCCCATGGTGCCGGCATAGCTGTAGGGCACGATGGCCTGCGGGTCGCGTGCAGCAATGGCCTTCAGGCGCGCGGCGATGTCGTCCAGCGCCTCGTCCCAGCCCACCGGCACGAACTGGCTGCTGCCCTTGGGGCCGCTGCGCCTGAGCGGCGTGAGGACGCGTTCCTCGTGGTAGGTGCGCTCGGGGTAGCGCGAGACCTTGGTACACAGCGCGCCATGGGTTGGCGGATGGTCGGGGTCGCCCTGCACGCGCACGACACGGCCGTGCTCGACGGTGATCTTCAAGGCGCAGGTGTCGGGACAGTCGTGCGGACAGGCGCCGCGCACGGTGCGGGATTCGGCCAGGGTGCTCATCGGCGAACTATTGCACAGCCGCCTCGGGCCGCGGTACGCTGCCCCCGGGTTATGAACTGGCTTGCAGATGCCGATATAGGCGAATCAGGCGTTGACCGTGAGCCCCATCCCACCATGACTTCGCATCCCTCCCGCCGCCAAGCCTTGCAGCAGCTCGCCGGCCTGGCCAGCGGCCTGGCGCTGCCGGCCTTCGCACAGAGCGAACGGCGCATCGTGCTCGGGCAGTCCTGCGCCACCACCGGCGCAGCGGCCCAGCTGGGCATCCAGATGAACCACGGCGCACGGCTGTACTTCGACGCCGTCAATGCGCAAGGCGGCGTCAACGGCCAGTCGATCGAGCTGCGCCTGCTGGACGACGGCTACGAGCCCGAGCGCTGCAAGGCCAACACCGAGCAGTTGATCCGCGACGAGGTGTTCGCGCTGTTCGGCTATGTCGGCACGCCGACCTCGCTGGCCGCGCTGCCGCTGGTCAACCAGCACAAGATGCCGTTCTTCGGCCCCTTCACCGGCGCGCAGGCGCTGCGCGACCCGTTCAGCCGCCATGTGTTCCATGTGCGCGCCTCGTACTTCGACGAGACCGCGCTGATCGTGCGCCAGCTCACCGCGCTGGGCTTGAAGAAGATCGCCGTGTTCCGCCAGAACGACAGCTACGGCCAGGCCGGGCTCGACGGCGTGCTGCGCGCGCTGGCGGCGCAGAACCTGCAGCCGCAGGCCATCGGCACGGTGGAGCGCAACTCGGTCGACGTGGCCGCGGCGGTGCAGGCCATCGTGCCGAAGGCGCCCGATGCGGTGGTGCAGATCAGCGCCTACAAGAGCTGCGCGGCCTTCATCCGCGAAGCGCGCAAGGCGGGTTACGCGGGCAACTTCTACAACGTGTCCTTCGTCGGCACGCAGGCCTTGGCCGACGAGCTGGGCAAGGAGGGCCGCGGCGTCGTGATCAGCCAGGTGATGCCCTACCCGTTCTCGACCACCACGGCCATCTCGCGCGAGTACCTCGACGCGGTCAAGCGCAGCGGCGGCAAGACCAAGCCGAACTACTCCAGCATGGAAGGCTACGTGGCGGCCAAGGTGTTCACCGAAGGCCTGAAGCGCGCCGGCCGCAACCCCAGCCGCGAGGCGCTGATCGCGTCGCTCGAGGGCCTGGGCCGCCAGGATCTCGGCGGCTTCAGCATCAACTTCGGCGCACGCGACCATGTCGGCAGCCAGTTCGCCGAGCTGACGATGCTGACCGAGGACGGCAACGTCAAGCGCTGAACGCCGGGCGGTTTGACCGCCGGAATGCAGGGGCTTTGCCCGGTGGCGTCGAGAGACCCCGGGCGTAAACTGGTTCGCACCTTCGAGCTGCGACACCTCCCCAGCCATGCGATTGATCGAATCCATCCTCGCCGACGCGGCATCCATCACTGCGCTGCGACGCGACATCCATGCCCACCCGGAGCTGTGCTTCGAGGAAAAGCGCACCTCGGACGTGATCGCCCAGGCCCTCACGGGCTGGGGGATCCCGGTGCACCGCGGGCTCGGCACCACCGGCGTGGTCGGCATCATCAAGAACGGCACGAGCGATCGCGCGGTGGGCCTGCGCGCCGACATCGACGCGCTGCCGATGACCGAGCGCAACACCTTCGCGCATGCCAGCCAGCACCACGGCAAGATGCACGCGTGCGGCCACGACGGCCATACCGCGATGCTGCTGGCCGCGGCCAAGCACCTCGCCAAGCATCGCCACTTCGACGGCACGGTGTACCTGATCTTCCAGCCGGCCGAGGAAGGCGGCGGCGGCGCGCGCGAGATGATCAAGGACGGCCTGTTCAAGCTGTTCCCGATGGAAGCGGTGTTCGGCGCGCACAACTGGCCGGGCCTGAAGGTCGGCCAGTTCACGCTGAAGAGCGGGCCCTGCTATGCCTCGAGCAACGAGTTCAAGATCACCTTGCGCGGCAAGGGCGCGCATGGCGCGATGCCGCACCTGGGTGTCGATCCGGTGCCTGCGGCCTGCCAGATGGTGCAGGCCTTCCAGACCATCATCACCCGCAACAAGCGACCCATCGACACCGGCGTGATCTCGGTGACGATGATCCACACCGGCGAGGCCACCAACGTCATTCCCGAGAGCTGCGTGCTCGAGGGCACGGTGCGCACCTTCACCACCGAGGTGCTCGACCTGATCGAGCGCCGCATGCAGCAGATCGCCGAAGCCACCGCGCAGGCCTTCGAATGCGAGTGCGAGTTCACGTTCAAGCGCAACTATCCGCCGACCATCAACCACGAGGCCGAGACCGCCTTTGCGCGCAAGGTGCTGGGCGAGGTGGTCGGCCCCGAGAACGTGATCGAGTTCGAGCCGACGATGGGCGCCGAAGACTTCAGCTACTACCTGCAGGAGAAGCCCGGCTGCTACTTCATGATCGGCAATGGCGACGGCGCGCACCGCATCGGCGGCCATGGCCTCGGCCCCTGCATGCTGCACAACCCGAGCTACGACTTCAACGACGACCTGATCCCGCTGGGCGCCACCGCCTGGGTGCGCATCGCCGAAGCCTGGCTGGGGTCGGCACGATGAGCCAGGAGAACGTCGAAGCGCTGTTCTCGCAGCGCTACGCCGAGGCGCGGGCCAAGTTCATCGCCGCGGCCGAGGACGCACGGCTCGATGTCGAAAGCCATGTGCACCCGATGATCGGGCGCGACGGCGAGCAGCTGGCGATGGACATCGTGCGCGACGGCCCGGCCGATGCGCGCGGTGTGCTGATCCTCAGCAGCGCCTGCCATGGTGTCGAGGGCTACTGCGGCTCGGGCGTGCAGATCGCGCTGCTGCGTGACGCGGCGTTCCGCGCGCAGGTTCAGGCCGCCGGCGTCGCGGTGCTGTACATCCACGCGCTGAATCCGTACGGCTTCTCGTGGTGGCGGCGCACGACGCACGAGAACGTCGACCTGAACCGCAACTTCCACGACTTCTCCGCACCGCTGCCGCACAACGCCGGCTACGACGAGATCGCGCACCTGCTGGTGCCGCCGACCTGGCCGCCGAGCGCGGAGATCCAGCAGGCCGTGGAGCGCTTCATCGCGGAGCGTGGCCTGTCGGCCTGGCAGGCCGCCATTTCCGGCGGCCAGTACGCGCACCCCGAGGGCCTGTTCTACGGCGGCCACAACCCCACCTGGAGCCAGCAGACGCTGCGCCATGTGCTGCAGGAACAGGGCCGCCGCTGCGCGCGCCTGGGCTGGATCGATTTCCACACCGGCCTCGGGCCCAGCGGCGTGGGCGAGCGCATCTTCGCGTGCCGCGACGACGCCGCCGCGCTGGCGCGCGCCAAGGCCTGGTGGGGCCCGAACATCACGTCGATCTACGACGGCAGTTCGACCTCGGCGCCGCTGGTCGGGATGATGTGGATGGCGGCCTACGAAGAATGTCCGCAGGCCGAGTACACCGGCATCGCGCTCGAATACGGCACGCTGCCGATCACCGAGGTGCTCGATGCGCTGCGTGCCGACCAGTGGCTGGAGAACCACCCCGAGGTCGGCGCACCGCAGGCCGATGCGATCAAGCGCCGCCTGCGCGACGCGTTCTACACCGACACGGCCGAATGGAAGCGGCAGGTCGTCGAGCAGGGCGTCGACGCCGCGCGGCAGGCCATCGAAGGCCTGCGCGGCTGACGCCCGGGCGTCAGGCGACGACGTTCAGGTTGGTGCCGACGCTGCCGCTGGCAGCCGTCGTCGCGGCGTCGCCGCCGCCCTGCGTTTCGAGGTCCGGCGCCGGCTGCGTCGTCACGCCGCGCGCGGCCTTCACCGCATCGATCATGATGGCCTTCGCACCGGCAATGTCGCCCTTGGCCAGGGCCTTGCCGAGCTCGGCGAAGGCGCTGTCCTTGGGCCAGGTCGCGCCTTCCGGCGCATCCTTCACGATGTTCTTGTAGGCCTGCTTGGCGCCTTCGAGGTCGCCGGTGCGGATGGCCTTGGTCAGGTCGTGCGCGTTGCGGGCCTGGCCGTTCTCGATCAGCGGACCCGGAACGCGGATGGGACCGTTGACGGATTGCAGATTGGAAACGCTCATCGAAAGACTCCTGGCGGTCATGCTCGGCCTGGCGTCACGGGGTCTGGGCTGGCCGACGGGTTGGGATGGAGCGCACTGTGAGCCCGCGACAGGCCTCGCAAAAGTCCGATCAGCAGGGCCTTTACCCACCATTTCGCCGTCTAGGCATGGTGCATCCCGATGGGCCTGCCCGGTGCGCCGTTCCGGGATGTCCGAAAATGTCCGCTCCACGTCCATCGCCGGCCGTCCGAACCCTGTCAGTGTGCGGCACCATGGCACCACCTTGATGCCTGGAGTTGAACCATGAAAACTGCCCTGTTGCTGATCGACGCCCAACAATCGTTCGCCGCCCGTCCGTTCTGGTCCGATGCCGACGTGCCGGCCTACCTGCAGCACACCAACGCGCTGCTCGCCGGCGCCGCCGAGCGTGGCATTCCGGTGGTGCGGATCTTCCACACCCAGGGGCCGCGCGAGGCCGCGAACCCATTCGCCGTGGAGAGCGGCCTGGTGCGCCCGCTCGACGGCATTGCGCCCTACGACGCGGCCGTTTCCTTCGAGAAGCACCGCCACAGCGCGCTGGTGGGCACCGGCCTGGACGTCTGGCTGATCGAGCACGGCATCCAGCGCCTGGTCATCGCCGGCATCCGCACCGAGCAGTGCTGCGAGACCACGGCGCGACATGCCAGCGACCTGGGCTGGACGGTGGACTTCGTGCCCGATGCCATGCTGACCTTCGCGATGCGCACGCCGGCCGGCGAGACCTTGAGCGCCGCGGCGATCCGCGAGCGGACCGAGACGGTGCTGACCGGCCGCTTCGTCACGCTGTGCACGGTGCAGCAGGCGCTGGAACGCGCGGCATGAACATGCTCAACGGTCGCACGCTGCAGGTCGGCATCCTGATGTTCCCCGAGGTCGAGGCGCTCGACTTCGCCGGACCGTTCGAGGTGTTCACCACCGCATCGCGGATGGCCCTGCGCGCGACGCCGGATGCACCGCCACCGTTCGCGGTGAGCACCATCGCGCGCCAGCGTGGCCTGTGCCGCGCCCGTGCCGGCCTGCAGGTGCAGGTGGACCATGACTTCGCCGACCACCCCGCGCTCGACGTGCTGGTGGTGCCCGGTGGCGTGGTCACCGACGAACTGCAGCAGCCCGACACACTGGCCTGGCTGGCGCGCACGGCGCCCGGCTGCGCGCTGCTGGCCTCGGTCTGCACCGGCGCCTTCCTGCTGGCCGCAGCGGGCCTGCTGCCGGCCGGCAGCCGCGTCATCACCCACTGGGAAGACATCGACGACCTGCGCCGTGCACACCCGGCACTGATCGTGCAAGACGCCGAACAGCAGCTGCGCTGGGTTGACCTGGGGACCACGATCACCTCGGCCGGCATCAGCGCGGGCATCGACATGAGCCTGCACCTGGTCGAGCGCCTGGCCGGCCGCGCGCTGGCCGAACGCACCGCCCGGCAGATGGACTTCGCATGGACCGAGAACCCGCCCTCGCCGCCAGCACGATGACCGACACGGTGGTCGACGTGCTCTACGTCGTGCTGCCGGACACCTTGCTGCTCGACCTGGCCGGCCCGGCCGAGGCCTTTCGCCTGGCCAACCAGGCGCTGCAGCGCCGCGGCCGCGCGCCGCTGTTCCGCCAGCGCTACTGCGGACCGCTGCCGGCGGTCACCTCGTCGGTGGGCCTGACGCTGACCGATCTGGAGCCGCTGCCCACCGCCTTCGTCGCACCGACCTGGACCGTGCTGCTCGGCAGACCCGGCGATACCGCGCAGGTGCTGCGCCGCCAGCGCGCCTGGCTGCAGACGCGCGACTGGCTGGCGCGCACGCTGTGGCCAAACGTTGCTGCCGCCGGCTCGCCGCACCGGCTGCTGACCGTGTGCGTCGGTGCGCTGCTGGCCGCCGATGCCGGGCTGATCGGCGAGCGCCGCTGCACCACCCACCACGAGTTGCTGGACGAACTGGCCCGGCTCGCACCGCGCGCGCAGGTGCTGGCCAATCGCCTGTTCGTCGAGGACGGTCCGCTGCTGTCGAGTGCCGGCATCACCGCCGGCATCGACCTGGCCTTGCACTGCATTGCCCGCCATGCCGGCGACGCGCTGGCCGCCACCGTCGCGCAGGTGATGGTGGTGCAGGGGCGGCGCCACACGCAGGACCCGCAGCGCTCGCCGCTGCTGGCCTTCCGCGACCACCTGCACCCGGCCGTGCACCGCGTGCAGGAGGCCGTGTGCGAGCGCCCGGGCGACCCCTGGTCGGCCGAGGCGCTGTCGGCCATCGCGCATGTCACGCCGCGCCAGCTGACCCGGCTGTTCCACGAGCACACCGGCCTGACGCCGCGCGGCTACGTCGAGCATGTGCGCGTCGCACTGGCGCAGCAGGCGCTGCGGCGCGGCGCCTCCGGCCAGCAGGCCGCCGACCTGGCCGGGTTCAGTTCGGACCGCCAATGGCGCCGCGCCAAAGCCAGGCATCCGGCCGCTCGCACGCACCATGATGCAGCCTGACCACGCTGCAGCCTGACGCACGGGCCACCCAGTCGCCACCGCGGATCCGGCTCTGCCGGTCCGCCGGTGGCAGCCCCCTGGAGGGGGAGGCGGCCGCCAGGCCGCTCCGGGGGGTGGGCCGATCCACGGGGTTTGTACGGGCCTCGGGTGGCATGGCGTTTGCGTAAGATCCTTGCAGAATCTTGACCAAATGGTCAGCTTCTGGTGAACCCGGGCCACCCGCCAGCCCGGCGATGACGGGAGCGGCGCGTGGCCCAGACCTCTTCACCCGATGCACGACCCGATGCCCCTGCCGACGTGCGGGCCGGCCGGCTGACACCGGCGCAGTACGCCGAGCATTTCGCCGATGCTGCGCCACGCCTCACGCGCACGCAGGCGCTGGTCGAGGCCGAGCGCTGCCTGTACTGCCACGACGCGCCCTGCGCCACCGCCTGCCCCACCGGCATCGACGTGCCGAGCTTCATCCGCCGCATCGCCGAAGACAACCTGCGCGGCGCGGCCAAGGCCATCCTGAGCGCCAACCCGCTGGGCGGCACCTGCGCCCGCGTCTGCCCGACCGAGGTGCTGTGCGAGCAGGTCTGCGTGCGCACCACGCAGCAGGGCAAGCCGGTCGAGATCGGCCGCCTGCAGCGCTATGCGGTCGACGCGGTGATGAACAAGCCGATCGACACGCTGTTCCCGCGCGCCGCCGCCACCGGCAAGCGCATCGCAGTGGTCGGCGCGGGCCCCGCCGGCCTGGCCTGCGCCTTCGGCCTGGCCCAGCGCGGCCACGACGTCGTGGTGCACGACGCGCGGCCCAAGGGCGGCGGCCTGAACGAATACGGCCTCGCCTCGTACAAGACCGCCGGTGGCTTCGCCCAGCGCGAGCTCGACTGGCTGATGGGCATCGGCGGCGTCACGCTGCGCTGCGGCTGGCGGCTCGCATCCGCCGCCCAGCTGCAGGCGCTGCGCGACGAGTTCGATGCGGTCTACCTGGCCATCGGCCTGGGCCGCACCGAGCCGCTGGGCCTGCCCGGCGAAGCACTGCCCGGCGTGCGCGACGCGATCGACTTCATCGCCGAGCTGCTGCAGGCCACCAACAAGGCCAGCGTGCCGATCGGCCGCCGCGTGGTGGTGATCGGCGGCGGCATGACCGCGGTGGACGCTGCGGTGCAGTCGAAGCTGCTGGGCGCCGAGGAAGTGCACATGGTCTACCGCCGCGGGCCGGAGACCATGGGCGCCTCGGCCGCGGAGCAGGAATGGGCGCAGACCCATGGCGTGACGATCCACCATTGGCTGGCGCCGGCGGCCATCGAGGGCCATGCGCACGTGACGGCCGTGCGCTTTGCGCGTCAGCGGCTCGTCAACGGCCAGTTGCAGGCAGACGGCACGCACGAGACCTTCGCAGCGGACATGGTGCTGCGCGCCGTCGGCCAGAAGCTCGACGCCGCGCTGCTGCAGGGCAGCGGGCTCAGCGTGCAGGGCGGGCGCGTCGTCGCCGATGCCGACGGCGCCAGCGGCGTGCCCGGCCTGTGGGTCGGTGGCGATTGCCGCGCCGGCGGCCGCGACCTCACCGTCGAAGCGGTGGAAGACGGCAAGCGCGCCGCCGCCGCGATCCACGCCCACCTGCAAAGCACCTGACGAGGACGCACCATGGCCGACCTGAGCAACACCTTTGCCGGCATCAAGAGCCCCAACCCCTTCTGGCTGGCCAGCGCGCCGCCCACCGACAAGGCCTACAACGTGCACCGCGCCTTCGAGGCCGGCTGGGGCGGCGTGGTCTGGAAGACGCTGGGCGAGGAAGGGCCGCCGGTGGTCAACGTCAACGGCCCGCGCTACGGCGCACTGCTGTCGCCCGACCGGCGCCTGCTGGGCTTCAACAACATCGAGCTCATCACCGACCGGCCGCTGCAGCTGAACCTGCAGGAGATCCGCGAGGTCAAGCGCGCCTGGCCCGACCGTGCGCTGGTGGTGAGCCTGATGGTGCCGTGCACCGAGGCCGCCTGGAAGGCCATCCTGCCGATGGTCGAGGACACCGGCTGCGACGGCGTCGAGCTGAACTTCGGCTGCCCGCATGGCATGAGCGAGCGCGGCATGGGCTCGGCCGTCGGCCAGGTGCCGGAGTACATCCAGATGGTCACCGCCTGGTGCAAGCAGTACAGCCGCCTGCCGGTGATCGTGAAGCTGACGCCCAACATCACCGACATCCGCAAGCCCGCCGCGGCGGCCAAGGCGGGCGGCGCCGACGCGGTGAGCCTGATCAACACGATCAACTCGATCATGGGCATCGACCCGGCCACGCTGACCATCAGCCCGTCCACCGGCGGCATGGGTTCGCACGGTGGCTACTGCGGCCCGGCAGTGAAGCCGATCGCGCTGAACATGGTGGCCGAGATCGGCCGCAGCCCGGACACCGCCGGCATCCCGGTCTCCGGCATCGGCGGCATCGGCACCTGGCGCGACGCGCTGGACTACATCGCGCTGGGCGCCGGCAACGTGCAGGTGTGCACCGCGGCGATGGTCTACGGTTTCAAGATCGTGCAGGAGATGGCCGACGGCCTGTCGAACTACATGGACGACATGGGCTTCAGGTCGATCGAGGACTTCCGCGGCCGCGCGCTGAAGACCGTCACCGACTGGCAGTACCTGAACCTCAATGCCATCAGCAAGGCCGTCATCGACCAGGACCTCTGCATCCAGTGCGGCCGCTGCCACATCGCCTGCGAGGACACCTCGCACCAGGCCATCACCGCGATGAAGGACGGCAAGCGCCACTTCGAGGTCAAGGAGGACGAGTGTGTCGGCTGCAACCTCTGCGTCACCGTGTGTCCGGTGCCCGAGTGCATCACGCTGCGAACGCTGGCGCCCGGCGAAGTGGACCAGCGCACCGGCCAACCGGTCACGGCGCAGGCCGCCGACTGGACCACGCACCCCAACAATCCCATGCGAGCATCGGGCCCACCCCCGTAGCGCCTGCGGCGCCTCCCCCTCGAGGGGGCGCCGCCAGCGGCCCGGCGGAGCCGGCTCCGCGGCGGCCGCTTGACTGCGGGCCACCCGCAGCGCAACCTCCACCCATGGCTTTCCGGAGAGTCCGATGAAACCCCTGTTGATCCGTGGCGGCACCGTCGTCAATGCCGACCGTGAATTCCGGGCCGACGTGCTGTGCGTCAACGGCCGCATTGCCGAGGTCTCGGCCAACATCGCAGCGCCCAGCGGCGCCGACGTGCTGGATGCCGGCGGCCGCTACGTGATGCCCGGCGGCATCGACACCCACACCCACATGCAGCTGCCCTTCATGGGCACCGTGACGCGTGACGACTTCTACTCGGGCACCGCCGCCGCGCTGGCCGGCGGCACGACGATGATCATCGACTTCGTGATCCCCGATCCGAAGGAACCGCTGATGGACGCCTACCGCAAGTGGCGCGGCTGGGCCGAGAAGTCGGCCGCGGACTACAGCTTCCACGTCGCGGTGACCTGGTGGGACCCAAGCGTCCACAAGGACATGGGCCTCCTGGTGCAGGAAGAAGGCGTCAACAGCTTCAAGCACTTCATGGCCTACAAGAACGCCATCATGTGCGACGACGAGACGCTGGTGAACAGCTTCCGCCGCTCGCTGGAGCTGGGCGCGATGCCCACCGTGCATGCCGAGAACGGCGAGCTGGTGTTCCTGCTGCAGGCCGAGATGAAGGCCCAGGGCATCCTCGGGCCAGAGGGCCATCCCTTGAGCCGCCCGCCGGCGGTGGAAGCCGAAGCCGCGCAGCGCGCGATCGCCATCGCCGACGTGATCGGCGTGCCGATCTACATCGTGCACGTGTCCAGCGCCGAGAGCGCCGAGGCCATCGCCCGTGCGCGGGCGCGCGGCCAGCGCGTCTACGGCGAGGTGCTGGCCGGCCACCTGGTGGTGGACGACAGCGTCTACCGCTCGCCCGATTTCGCCTATGCGGCCGGCCACGTGATGAGCCCGCCGTTCCGCGCCAAGGGCCACCAGCAGATGCTGTGGCGCGGGCTGCAGGCCGGCTACCTGCACACCACCGCCACCGACCACTGCACCTTCTGCGCCGAGCAGAAGGCCGCTGGCCGCGAAGACTTCAGCAAGATCCCGAACGGCTGCGGCGGTGTCGAGGAGCGCATGGCGGTGGTCTGGCAGGAAGGCGTCAACGCCGGCCGGCTGACCCCCACCGAGTTCGTCGCGCTCACCTCGGCGAATGCGGCCAAGCTGTTCAACATCTACCCGCGCAAGGGCTGCGTCGTCGAAGGCGCCGATGCCGACCTGGTGCTGTGGGACCCGCAAGCCAGCAAGACGCTGTCGGTCAAGACCCAGCGCTCGCTCGGCGACTTCAACATCTTCGAGGGCATGACGGTGCAAGGCATCGCGACCCACACCGTCTCGGCCGGCAAGCTGGTGTATGCCGACGGCGACCTGCGCGCCGAGCGCGGCGCCGGCAAGTACGTCAAGCGCCCCGCCTTCGGCCCGCAGTTCGATGCGCTGGCCCGCAAGGCCGCGCTCGAGAAGCCCACGCCGGTTGCGCGTTAGGAGACTCACATGGACATGAAGACCAAGCCGCTGCCTGAGAAGCTGAAGGCCGTGCGCGTCAACGGCCCGCGCCTGTGGGATTCGCTGATGGAGCTGGCGCAGATCGGCGCCACGCCCAAGGGCGGTGTCTGCCGGCTGACGCTGACCGACCTGGACAAGCAGGGCCGCGACCTCGTCAGCCGCTGGGCCAGGGAAGCCGGCATGACGGTGACGATCGACAAGATAGGCAACGGCTTCCTGCGCCGCCCGGGCCGCGACAACAGCCTGCCGCCGGTGGTCACCGGCAGCCACATCGACACCCAGCCCACCGGCGGCAAGTTCGACGGCAACTACGGCGTGCTGGCCGGGCTGGAAGTGGTGCGCACGCTGAACGACCACGGCATCGAGACCGAGGCGCCGATCGAGGTGGCCTGGTGGACCAACGAGGAAGGCTCGCGCTTCGTGCCGGTGATGATGGGCTCGGGCGTGTTCGCCAAGGCCTTCACGCTCGAGCATGCCTATGCCGCGAAGGACGTGGACGGCAAGAGCGTGAAGGACGAGCTCGCGCGCATCGGCTACATTGGCGAGCAGGAACCCGGCGACCATCCGATCGGCTGCTACTTCGAAACCCACATCGAGCAGGGCCCGGTGCTGGAAGACCACGACAAGACCATCGGCGTGGTGACCGGCGTGCTCGGCATCCGCTGGTACGACTGCGTCGTCACCGGCATGGAAGCCCATGCCGGCCCGACGCCGATGGCCTTGCGCAAGGACGCGCTGCAGGTGGCCACCAAGCTGATGCAGGAAGTGGTGGCCTGCGCGCACCGCCATCCGCCGCATGGCCGCGGCACGGTGGGCATGGTGCAGGTGCATCCGAACAGCCGCAACGTGATCCCGGGCCGCGTGAAGTTCTCGATCGACCTGCGCAACGCCACCGACGCACTGTGCGACGCGATGGATGCCGACATCCGCGCCGTGGCCGCGAAGCTCAGCGCCGAGAGCGGGCTGCCGATCGAGATCACCCAGGTCTCGGCCTACCCGGCCCAGCCCTTCCACCCCGATTGCATCGGCGCGGTGCAGGCTGCCGCCGAGGCGCTGGGCTACAGCAACATGCCGGCGGTGTCCGGCGCCGGCCATGACGCGGTCTACATGGCCCGCCTGGCCCCGGCCGGCATGATCTTCATCCCGTGCAAGGACGGCATCAGCCACAACGAGATCGAGGACGCGAAGCCCGAGCACATCACCGCGGGCTGCAACGTGCTGCTGCACGCGATGCTCGAACGAGCCGGCGTGGCCGGCTGAGCGGCCGCGTCACTTCGGCGTTACTTCAGAGGCACTTTGCCGGCACCCAGGTCCATCAGCAGCCGGCTGGCCAGGTACAGGCGCGGCACGATCGAGTCGATCTCGATGTACTCGTCGCGGGCGTGGTAGCCGAAGCCGGCCAGGCCGAAGGACTCCAGCACCACGGCCTTGCCCGAGCGGGACGCAAAGCCCGCATCGGTGGCGCCGCCGGTCATCGGCGCCAGCCCCAGCGGGCGGCCGTCCAGCTCGGCGTAGATGCTGCGCGCATGCTGCGCCAGCGCCTTGCCGCCTTCGTTGGCCACGAAGGCCGGGCGGCCGACCGTCAGCGTGGCGGTGGTCTCGGTCTCGGGCACCAGCTTGTTGGCCACCTGCTGGTTCAGCGCGGCCTGCAGGCGCTGCGCGCCGTCGGCGGCGGTCAGGCGCACATCGGCATGCGCCGTCGCGCTCTCGGGAATCTGGTTGCCCACCACGCCCGCCTTGGCCAGCGTCCAGTTCAGCTGCGTGCCGGGGATGCTCTTGGCAATGTCGCGCGTCTGCAGCAACTGGTGCGACAGTTCGATCAGCGCATTGCGGCCCAGCTCCGGCGCGGCGCCGGCATGCGAGGCGCGGCCCTTGACCTGCAGCTCGACCGAGGCGGTGCCCGCCGCCCCCAGCAGCAGGCCTTCCTGCTTGACCACCGCCTTGGCGGCGGTGGGCTCGAAGGACATCACCACCTCGTGCTCGTCGGCCAAGGTCGAGATCAGGTCGCCGGAGCCGGCCGAGCCGATCTCCTCGTCCGGGTTGAACAGCACGGTGATGCGGGCGTAGTCCTTCCAGCCGGCGTCCTTCAGCAGCGCCAGCGTGTGCAGGATCACCGCAATGCCGCCCTTGTCGTCGGCGATGCCGGGGCCGTAGAGCTTGTTGCCGTCGCGCCGCATCGGCTGCGTGGTCAAGGTGCCCGCCGGGTACACGGTGTCCATGTGCGCCATCATCATCACGCGCCGCTGGCCGCTGCCGTCGAAGCTGGCCTTGAGCATCGGCCCGCCGGGGGCGCGCGCGGACTTCAGCCGCTCGACACGGCCGCCCAGCGCCTGCAGGCGCTGCTGCAGGTAGTCGGCCAGGCGGTTCAGGCCCTCGATGTTCTGGCTGCCGGTCTCGATCTGCACCATCTCCTCGAGCGTGCGGATCACCGCCGGCTCGGCGGCACGGCTGGCGTTCAGCACGGCCGCATCGGGCGCGGCATGGGCAGTGGCGGGCATCAAGGGCAACAGGCTCGCGATGGCGACAGCCATCCCGACGCCAGCCTGGCGGCAAGCGACCATGGGAGGTACTCGGGGAAGTGAAGGTGCGGCCAGTCTAGGCAAGCGGCGCGGCGTCCGCATGTGCCAATATCGCCATCCGGCTTGCCGATCCCGCCATGGCCTCCCGCAGCAATCCCCCACGCGCCCGCGCCGCCGCGCCCGCCTCGACCGATCCACTGCCGGCGGCCCCGAGCGCCCTGCTCGACGTGCGCCTGCTGTGGTTGCCGGAGGCGATGCCCGGCACGCTGTTCGCGGCCGCCGACGTGCTGCGCACCGCGGCGCTGCTGCACCGCTTTCGCCATCCGCGGCAGCCGGCGCCGCTGCGCTGGCGCATCGTCGATGGCGGGGGCCGGCGCATCGCCACGCCTTTCGTGCCGCCATCGGTCGGCACACCGCGGGGCCGCGCGACGCAGCAGCTGCTGGTGCTGCCCGGCCTGGCCGCCGAGGACGCACCGCACCTCGGCGAGTTGATGGCGCGCCACGGCACGGCCTTGCGCCTGGTGCGCGAACACGCCGCCGCCGGTGGCTGGATCGCGGCCTGCGCCACCGGCCTGGTGATGCCGGTGCACCTGGGCCTGCTCGATGGCCGGCGCATCGCCGCCCCCTGGGCCTTCCAGAGCTGGCTCGCGCGCGTGTACCCGCGCTGCGACTTCAGCGCCACCGAACCGATGAGCCACCGCGACCGCCTCTTCACCTGCGTGGCACCGGCGCTCACCACCGAGTTCATGCTGCGCGTGCTGGGCCAGCTGCTCGACCCCGACCTGGCGCAGGCCTGCGCGCAGGTGTCGCTGCACCAGCCCGAGCGGCAGCAGATCGCGCCGGCTTTGGCGCAGCAGCAATGGCTGATCCGCACTTCCGACAGCCCGGTGCACCGCGCGATGCAGTGGCTGCAGCAGCACATCGACCAGCCCTATGGCCTGAAAGACGTGGCCACGGCCGCGGCCGCCAGCGAGCGCACGCTGCTGCGCCAGTTCCAGCTCGTCACCGGCCAGACGCCGCTGCAGTACCTGCACGACATCCGCATCGCGCGCGCCAAGCTGCTGCTGGAGACCACGCTGCACGGGCTGGACGCGATTGCCGCGGCCTGCGGCTATGCCGACACCGCGTCGATGCGCCGGCTGTTCAAGCGCGCCACCGGCACCTCGATGTCCGAGCACCGGCAACGCCATGCGCTGCGCTCGCGGCGCGCGCACTGGCAGGTGCGGGCGAAGCGGGCTTGAGCGCCCGTTCGCCCCGAAGCCGCCGCTGCTGCAGATCGGCCACCGAGCACAGCGCGCCGGCGATGGCGCTGGCCGCCACCGTCACCTGCCGCGCCGTCGGGGCTGCGCAGCCAGTCCTCGGTGCGCAGGAACGTGGCGCCTATCGAACCGGCCCGGTCATTGAAGTTCGACGCCAGCCTTCTTCACCAGGGCCGCGTACTTCGTCAGCTCGGACTTGAAGAAGCCCTGCGCCTGCTCGCTGCTGCCGACGTTGATCACGTTGCCCTGCTTGGCCATCGCCTCCTTCACCTCGGCATCGGCAAAGGCCTTGACCACGGCGTCGTGCACGCGCCTGACCTCGGCCGGCGCCATGCCCTTGGGGCCGATCACCGCGAACCAGGCCTCGACCACGTAGTTCGGCACGCCCTGCTCGACGAAGGTCGGGATGTCCGGCGCCGCCGGCACGCGCTGCGCGGTGGCCATGCCGATCGCGCGCAGTGCGCCGCTCTTCAGGTGCGCCTGCACGCTGGGCAGCGCAGCGGTGGCGAACTCGACCTGGCCGCCGATCAGGTCGGTCAGCATCGGGCCCACGCCCTTGTACGGGATGTGCCGCGCCTTGGCGCCGACCTCGTCGAGGAACATCTCGGTGGCCAGGTGCAGGATGGTGCCGTTGCCGCCCGAGGCGAAATTCAGCTCGCCGGGCTTGGCCTTCAGCAGCGCCGTCAGCTCCTTGGCGTTGTGCGCCGGCAGCTTGGCGTTCACCACCAGCACCACCGGCGTGTAGCCGCACACCGCGATCGGCGTGAAGTCACCGGGCATGTTGAACGGCAGTGTCTTGTACAGGCTGGGAAAGATCACGACGTTGTTCGACACCACGCCCAGCGTCGTGCCATCGGGCGCTGCACGCGCGATGGCCTGCAGGCCGACGATGCCGCCGGCCCCGGGCTGGTTGTCGACGATCACCGAACCGCCGAGCGCCTTGGCCAGCGCCGGCTGCGCCGCGCGGGTGATGGCATCCACGCCCGAACCGGTGGCATTGGGCAGCACGAACTTCACCACCGGCCCGCCCTGGGCCCAGCTGGGCAACGCGATGGACGAAGCGGCAGCGGCCAGCGTGGCCAGGGCCTGGCGACGGGAAGCAAGAGTCGTTGGCATGGTGTGTCTCCGTGGGTGCTGTTGTGGTGGCTGAATTGCGCATCTTGCGCGCCGGGCGTCAGGCGACGATGCCCTGGGCCCGCAGGGCCTCGATCTGCGCCGCGTCGCAGCCCAGGCCGGCCAGCAGCGCGTCGGTGTGCGAACCCAGCACCGGCGGGTCCTGACGCACGCCCAGGCGCTGGCCGTCCATCGTGATCGGGAACAGCGTGGTCTTCACGCTGCGGCCGGCCTGCGGGCCGTCGGGCACGCGCACGTCGGCCAGGCCGCCGGTGGCCAGCAGGTGCGGATCGTCGTACAGGTCTTCGGGCCTGCGGATCGGCGCGAAGGGCAGGCCGGCCCGTTCCATGCGTTCGGCCAGCTCGGCGGCGCTGCGCTGCGCCAGGCGCTCGGCCAGCGTCTTCAGCAGCGCCGGCCGGTGACGCACCCTTTGGTTGTTAGTGGCCAGTTCGGGGTCGGCCTTCAGGTCGGGCAGGTCGAGCGCGTCGCAGAAGCCCTGCCACTGCGTGTCGCTCACCGCGGCCAGGAAGATCTGCTCGCCGTCCTTCACGGTGAACACGTCGTACACCGCCCAGGGGTTGTCGCGCGCGGGCATCGGCTGCGGGTGCTTGCCGGTCATCGCGAACTGCAGCATGTGCTGGCCCATCAGGAACACATTGTTCTCGAACAGCGCCGACTGCAGTTCCATGCCGCGGCCGGTGATGCCGCGCTGGATCAGCGCGCCCAGCACCGCGATGGCACCGAACAGCCCGCCCATGATGTCGTTGACGCTGCTGCCCGCACGCAGCGGGTCGCCGGGCCGGCCGGTCATGTAGGCCAGTCCGCCCATCATCTGCACCACTTCGTCCAACGCGGTGCGGTGGTCGTAGGGGCCGGGCAGGAAGCCCTTGTGGCTGGCGTAGATCAGGCGCGGGTTCTCGACACTCAGGCTGGCGTAGTCGAGCCCGTACTTCTGCATCGTGCCGGGCTTGAAGTTCTCGATCACCACGTCGGCCCGGCCCGCCAGCCGGCGCGCCAGCGCCGCACCCTCGGGCCGGTGCAGGTCGATGCCGATGCTGCCCTTGTTGCGGTTGAACATCGGGAAGAAGCCCGCGCCGGCGCCGAGCAGCCTGCGCGTGCCCTCGCCTTCGACCGGCTCGACCTTGATGACCTCGGCGCCCATGTCGGCCAGCACCATGCCGCAGGTCGGGCCCATCACCATGTGGGTGAACTCGATCACCTTCAGGCCGGCCAGCGGCTGGGGGGCGGTGGTCTTCATGTCAGCGTTCATGCCAGCGCCTCCGCGGCCGCACGGGTCAGGGTCTTCGGCAGCCCGGCGCGCCACAGCGTGCCGTGCAGCGTTTCGCCCTCGAGCCAATGGGCCACCTGCGCGCGCAAGGCCAGCAGTGCGTTGATGTCGACGCCGGTCGCCACGCCCATGCTGGCGAACAGCCAGGCCGCATCTTCGGTGGCGATGTTGCCGCTGGCTCCGGGCGCATGCGGGCAGCCGCCGATGCCGGCCAGGCAGGCATCGAAGCGGGTGATTCCCAGGTGCCAGGCCGCCATCAGGTTGGCCAGCCCCAGGCCGCGGGTGTCGTGGAAGTGGCCGCAGTGCAACTTCTCGCCCGCCACGCGCAGGGCCTGCTCGAACAGCCGGCTCACCATCAGCGGATCGGCATAGCCCACCGTGTCGGCCAGGCTCACGCGGTCGGCGCCGGCATCGAGCACCGCCTGCACCAGCCGCAGCACCTCGGTGGGCTTCACCTCGCCCTGGATCGTGCAGCCGAAGGCGGTGGACAGGCCCACCTCGATGCGGCAGTGCGAGCCGCTGCGATTGCGCAGGTCGACGATGCGGGCGATCTCGGCCAGCACCTCGTCGGGCGTCTTGCGCAGGTTGGCCAGGCTGTGCGCATGGCTGGCCGACAGCGGCAGCAGCATCAGGTCGGCATCGACCTCGATTGCACGTTCGGCGCCCTTCAGGTTCGGCACCAGCACCGAGGTGACCAGGCCCGGCAGGGTCTTGGCCACCGCCACCAGCGCGGCGGTGTCGGCCAGCTGAGGCAGCAGCCGCGCCGGCACGAAGGAGCCGACCTCGATCTCACGCAGGCCCGCAGCATGCGCGCCGCGCAGCCAGGCCAGCTTGTGCTCGGTGGGCAGCACGCGGGCAATGCTTTGCAGGCCATCACGCAGGCCGACTTCGCGCAGGATTGCTGAACTCATGGCGTGTGACTCTAGGCGTTCCCTGGTGGATTCCAAGCGGTATTTCGTCAGCCTTGCCGTTCCAATCCGTCACGGCACAATGACCCAGCCATGACGCGCCACTTCGATCCCGTCTCGCTGCGCCTGTTCGTCGCCGCCTGCGAGGAGGGCAACATCGCCCGCGCCGCCGAGCGCGAGGCACTGGTGCCCTCGGCCTTGAGCAAGCGCATCGCCGCCATCGAAGCGGCCGTGGGCACGCCGCTGCTGCAGCGCGGGCGCCGCGGCGTGAGCCCGACGCCGGCCGGCGAAGCGCTGCTGCGCCAGGCGCGCGACCTGCTCGGCGCGATGGACCGGCTGCAGGCCGAGCTCGGCGAGTTCAGCGCCGGCGCGCAGGGCAGCGTGCGGGTGATGGCCAGCGTCTCGGCGCTGGCCGAGGGCCTGCCCGACGACCTGGCCAGCTTCCTGGCGCAGCACCAGGCGGTGCGGGTCAGCGTCGACGAGCGCCTGAGCCACGAGATCCTCCGCAGCGTGCGCGAAGGCAGCGCCGACATCGGCGTGCTGTGGGACCGCACCGATTTCAGCGGCCTGCAGACCCATGCCTACCGCAGCGACCACCTCTGCGTGGTGGTGGCCCCCGGCCATGCGCTGGCCCGGCGCAAGCGGCTGCGTTTTGCCGACACGCTGGCCCACCCGGCCATCGGCGTGGCCCCGGGCGGGCTGATGGACCAGCTGCTGCGCCGCCAGGCGGCGCTGGCGGGTCAATCCACCGCGCACCGCATCCAGGTCTCCAGCCTGGACGCGGCCTGCCGCATCATCGCGGCCGGCCTGGGCCTGGCCATCCTGCCGCGCGAGGCCGCCGAGCCCCATGCCGCGGCCAGGGGCCTGGTGATGGTGCCGCTGGCCGACGACTGGTGCGAGCGCCGCTTCGTGGTCTGCACCCGGCCGGATGCGACGCTGTCGGCGACGACGCGCTTGCTGGTGGCGCACCTGGTGCGGCAGGCGCGCGCGGGCTGAAAGCGCGCGCTCTGCCTGCGCAAGGTCCGCGTCACCCGCCCGACTTCAAGCGCTGCCGCACCGCCGCCGCCGCCTCGCGCAGCGCAGTGACGAAGGCCTCGCGCAGCGGGCTGGGCGGCCGCAGCTCGGGCAGCACCAGGCCGACATGGAAGGGCACGCGCACCGCGAGCGGCCGGATCTGCAGGGCGTCGCCCGCCAGCTCCAGCGCGGTCAGCGGGTTGACGATGCCGATGCCCAGCCCCTGGCGCACCAGCGCGCACACCGCCACCGCGCTGCCCGCTTCGAGCGCCATCACGCGCGCGATGCCCTGGGCGGCGAACAGTGTGTCGAGCTGCTGGCGGTACGGGTCCTCGGGCGCCAGGCTGACGAAGCGCTGGCCCTGGAAGTCCGCCAGCCTCAGCTGCTTCTTCGCCAGCAGCGGATGGCCGGCCGGCAGCACCGCCACCTCGTGCACCTGCAGCAGCGGCAGCAGCGTGGTGCCGGGCGGCGCCTCGGTCTGCTCGGTGAGGCCGAGGTCGCAGCGCTGCTCGGTCAGGGCCTGCTCCAGCCCGGGCGATTCGATCGGCGTGATCGACACGCTGGCCTGCGGGTGCGCGGTGGCAAAGCGCCGCACGGCTTCGGGCAGCAGCGCGTGGGCCAGCGCCGGCAGGCAGGCCACCGCCAGCCGCCCTTCGGCGAAGTGGCGCAGCGCCGCGGCCGCGGCGCCGATGCGTTCGAGCCCGATGTACGAGCGCTCGATCTCCTCGCGCAGCGCCAGCGCGCGCACCGTCGGCCGCAGGCGGCCGCGCACGCGGTCGAACAGGTTCATCTGCAGCAGTTGCTCCAGCCGCGCCAGGTCGCGGCTGACGGTGGGCTGCGAGGTGTGCAGCAGCTCGGCCGCACGCGTCACGCTGCCGGCCAGCATCAGCGCGCGGAAGACCTCGACGTGGCGGTGCGTGAGTCGGCTCTTGGGCAGAGCCGGCTCCGCCAGGCGACTCGCCCCCCGCGGGGGGCGGGCCGGGCGAGGCCCGGCAACGGGGGTGCTCATGTCATATCCGGAATGAATGGATGGCCGACGATACGCTATTTGCCTGCATGCGCCCGGCGCGGCATCATCGCGCGATGAACCCGTTTGCCCCCGAGCTGCTGCGCGCGCTGGCGCAGACCCACGGCACGCCGCTGTGGGTGTACGACGCCGCGACGATCCGCAGCCGCATCGCCGAGCTGCGCGCCTTCGACACCATCCGCTTCGCGCAGAAGGCCAATTCCAACCTGCAGATCCTGCGGCTGATGCGCGCCGAAGGCGTGGTGGTCGACGCGGTCTCGCTGGGCGAGATCGAGCGCGCGCGCGCGGCCGGCTACACCGCCAGCCGCACGGGCCCCTCGGGCATCGTCTTCACCGCCGACGTGATCGACCGCCCGACCCTGGCCACCGTGGTGGCAGAGGGCATCCCGGTCAATGCCGGCTCGATCGACATGCTGCACCAGCTGGGCGCGGCCTCGCCGGGTCATCGCGTCTGGCTGCGCATCAACCCCGGCTTCGGCCACGGCCACAGCAACAAGACCAACACCGGCGGCGAGCACAGCAAGCACGGCATCTGGCATGCCGACTTGGCCGCGGCGCTGGCCGCGATCCGCCAGCACGGCCTGCAGCTGGTGGGGCTGCACATGCACATCGGCTCGGGCGTCGACTACGGCCACCTGCAGCAGGTGTGCGACGCGATGGTCGCGCTGGTGGCCAAGGTCGACCTGCCGATCGAGGCGGTGTCGGCCGGCGGCGGGCTGTCGATTCCCTACCGCCCCGGCGAGGCGCGCATCGACACCGCCCACTACCACCAGCTGTGGCACGCGGCGCGCCAGCGCATCGAGGCCGCGCGCGGCCATGCCATCCACCTCGAGATCGAGCCCGGCCGCTACCTGGTGGCCGAAGCCGGCGTGCTGCTGGCCGAGGTGCGCGCCACCAAGCGCATGGGCGCGCGCTTCTTCGCGCTGGCCGATGCCGGCTTCAACGAGCTGGCACGGCCGGCGATGTACGGCGCGCACCACGAGATCAGCGTGCTGCCGGCCGATGGCGTCGCGCGGGCCGTGCTGCCCACCGTCGTGGCCGGCCCGCTGTGCGAATCGGGCGACGTGTTCACGCAGGGCGACGGCGGCGTGGTGCTGGAGCGCCCGCTGCCCGAAGCGCGTGTCGGCGACCTGCTGGTGTTCCACGACGCCGGGGCCTACGGCGCCTCGATGTCCAGCAACTACAACAGCCGGCCGCTGACGGCCGAGGTGCTGGTCGACGCCGGCCGGCCGCGGCTGATCCGCCGCCGCCAGACCATGGCCGAGCTGCTGGCGCTGGAGCAGGACCTAGCGGCCGATTGACGCGGCCGCCTGCGCCGCGCGCCGTGCCTGCTGTTCCCAGCGCTTCGCCGCGTCGACCACCGTCGCGAAGGCCTCGCCTTCTTCCAGCAGCGCGCGCTTGGTCGCGGCGTCCAGCGGCGCCTCGATGCCGGTCTCGTCGCGCGGCATGCGGTCCTCGCGCACCGACTTCAGCAGGCGCTCGACCTCGCCGACGGCATGCGCCGGCGTCTGCAGCAACACCAGGCGCTTGCTCTTGTCCGGGTTGTTCGGCACATGGCAGCTGTCGCACTGGCCCTGGCGCAGGCGCAGCGCCAAGGCCTTGTAGCGGGTCTCGAGCTGTGCCAGGTAGGGGTTGTCGGCCCGGTACAGGCCGTCGAACAGGCTGACCTTGGGCTGCGCCCGGCCCTGCGCGTCGTTCCACATCCACTGGCCGTCGAAGGCCGGCGCGGGCTGCAGCTGCACCGCCTGCAGCGGGGCCCGGCCGCCATGCACGGTGAACTGCGCGACCTTCACGCGCGTGCTGGCCGGGTCCCACCACAGCAGCAGCTCGCTGGCGTTCTGGTACATCGCCCACTTTTCGGCGTCGTGCCAGAACGGGTACGGGAACTGCCCGGGCGTGAGCCGGTTGCGGAACGCGGTGGCCAGGCGGATCTGGAACAGGCCCTCGCGCTCGACCCAGCGCAGCTGGTGCTCGCCGTTGAACATGAACAGCGGCAGGTACAGGCCGGTCAGCACATCGGGCGCGAACTGCGTCAGGCTGCTGTCCTTCAGGCTCAAGCCCGGGTCGCGCTGCCGGCCCCACAGCACGATGCGGTTCAGGCGATCGCGCAGCGGCTCGCTGCCGTACAGCGCACGGCGGCAGCCATCGAAGGCCGCCTGCTCGCCGGGTGCGGCCAGCGGGCACTGGCGCGCCAGCTCGGCGGCCAGCTCGGCCGCGGCACTGCGCGCGGCCTGCCAGGCGGTTTCGTTCGGCACCGTGGGCGCGGCCACCACCGCAGCGCCCACGGCCGGGCCTTGAGACCACGCCTGGGTGCCAGCCGAGAGCAGCAAAGCGATGGCGAGCCAGAAGCGAGCAAGCTTGCGCACGATCCGATCCTTTCAAGTGCACGCCGTGGATCCGGCTCCGCCGGTCCACTGGCGTGGCCCCCTGGAGGGGGACGCGGCCGCCAGGCCGCTGCGGGGGTGGGCCCAACTACCCCGCAATGCGGCCGAAGCGGTCGATGACCACCAGGTCGACGTACTGCGAGCCCTGCAGGTTGTCCGGCGTGTAGCTGACGCGGTAGCCGCCGAGGTCGGCATTGAAGTGCGCCAGCGTCTCGCGCAGCCGCTGCCGGTTCACCGCGCCGCCGCGCGCGGCCTGGCGCGCCGCCTCCACCGCCACGCGGCCGGCGATGTAGCCTTCCAGCGTCGTCACGCCCAGCGCAGCACCGCTGCCGCCGGCCGCGAGGTCGAGCTGGCACTGGTTCACCACGCCCAGGCCCAGCGCACTGGGGCGCGGCACCACCAGGCTCATCACCACGCTGCGGCCGGCCGCGGCAATGCCCTCGATCAGGTCCTGCCCGGCGAAGGAGGATGCGAAGTACATGCCGCGGAACTGCGCGCGGTTCATCTGCTCGATGATGTTCAGCGCCGGCCCGGCGTTGGTGGTGAACATCACCGCATCGAGCCTGGCCGCCAGCAGCTGCTGCACCGCCGGCAGCTGCGAGGGCGTGTTGCGATCGATCGGCAGGGCCAGCGCCGGCTTCAGGCCGACGCCCTCCAGCGCATCGTTCATCGCCGCAAGGTTGGCCTTCGAGGTGTCCTGCAGGTAGACATAGCCCACGCGCTGGAAGCCATAGGACTTGATGTAGCCGACGATGCGGCGGTACTCGACGTCGTAGCCCGCGCGCACATGCGCGGCGCCGGCCTGCGCCTTGCCGCGGATGCCCATGTTGCCGCTGGCGGTGCCGATCAGCGCGATCTGGTGCTGCTGCAGCAGGCCCAGGCAGGCCTCGGCCGCCGCGCCGCTGGTGAAGCCGAGCAGCGCCGAGGCGCCGCTGTCGATCAGCTGGCGCGCGTTGTCGACGCAGCGCTCGCGCTGGCCGCCGTCGTCCAACGTCTCCAGCTCGAAACGCAGGCCGCGCGGGCCTTCCTGCCGGTTGGCGCCGGCCAGCGCCGCGGCCACGCCGGCGCGGATGTCGCGGCCGTAGCGGCTTTGCGCGCCGGTGAGCGAGGCCGACTGGCCGAAGCGCACGACGCGCTTGTCCTCGATCGCCCAGCCGGCGTCGGCCAGGCCCAGCAGCCCGCTGCCCAAGGTCGCGCCCAGGAAGTGACGGCGTTGCATGGTGATGCCTCCTTGTGCCCGCGCGCGGGATCAGCCAACGAGCCTGCCGAAGCGGTCGACCGCGATCAGGTCGACATAGCGCGAGCCCTGGTTGCTGGCCGCGAAGTCGACGCGGTAGCCGCCCAGGTCGCCGCGCCAGCTGGCCAGCGCCTCGCGCAGCCGCGCACGGGTGGCGCCGCCGGCCTTCTGCGCGGCCAATGCCGCTTCCACCGCGGTGCGGCCGGCGATGTAGCCTTCGAGCGTGGTGATGCCCAGGCGCGCGCCGTTGTTCAGCAGCGCCAGGTCGCGCTGGCATTGCGAGACGACGCTGACGCCCATGGCACTCGGCCGCGGCACGACCATGCTCATCACGCAGCTCTGCTTCTTCGCCACCAGCGTGTCGACCAGGTCCTGGCCGGCGAAGGACGAGGCATAGAACAGCCCCGGGAATTTCGCCTTGTGCATCTGGTCGATGATCTTGGCCACCGGCCCGGCGTTGGCGGTGAACAGCACGCAGTCGAGCTTGCCGGCCAGCAGTTCGTTGGCCGCGGGCTCGAAGCTCGTCGCATTGCGGTCGATCGTCACCGCCACCTTGGGCTCGATCTCCAGCAGGCGCAGCGCCTGGTTCATCGCCTCGAGGTTGGCGGCCGAGGTGTCGCCCAGCGTCACGACGCCGACGCGCTGCATGCCGAAGTCCTTGATGTAGCTGGCCATGCGGCGGTACTCGGCGTCGTAGCCGGCGCGCACATGGAAGGCGCCCTTGGCCGCCGCCGAGCGGATGCCCATGTTGCCGCTGGCGGTGCCGAGCATCGCGATGCGCGCGTCCTCGACCACCGGCATGCAGGCCTCGGCGCCGGCGCCGCTGGTCAGGCCGACCAGGCCGACGGTGTCGCCCTCGGCCAGCGCCATCACGTTCTTCAGGCAGCGCGCGCGCACGCCGCCGTCGTCCAGCGTCTGCAGCTCGAAGTGCAGGCCGTGGCTGGCCTCCTGCGCATTGGCGGCGGCGAACGCTGCGGCGATGCCGTTGCGCACGTCGGCGCCGTACGAGGCCTGGCCGCCGGTCAGCGAGGCCGACTGGCCGAACTTGATGCTGCGCGCGCCGCTCGGCGCCGCGAGGGCCGCACCGGCCCCGGTGATGCCGACGACGCTGGCCGCTGACATCGCGTGCAAGAAGGATCTGCGTTGCATGATGACGAACTCTCCCGGTGCCCTGCGCACGCCGATGCGGCATGCCTGTCCGGGGTTTCGTCCGCCACGCGCGCGGGGTTGAGGCCGCGCTTGCCGGGCATTACCGCTGACGCTTCGTGTTACGGACGTTTCGGCAGTTCAGCAACGCTTTTCAGTGGCTCGACGAGATCACCGAAGCGGGCTTGTCAGGAGCTCTCGATCCACTCGATCGAGGCCTTCTCGACAGCGCCGATCGAGGATCCGGTGGCCGCTCACCACCAAGGGTAGAAGAAGTCCGGCATGCCGGTGGAAACGGCCTGCGTGAACTGCGCCGGGCGCTTCTCGCGGAAGGCCTGCACGCCCTCGCGGCCGTCGTGCCGGCTGGTGTGCAGCACCGCCAGTGATTCGATCGCATGCGCCTGACGCGGATGCGGCAGCGCCGGGTTGCGCAGCAGCATCTGCCGCATCAGCGCGATCGACACCGGGCTGCGCTGGTCGATGTAGCGGTGCGCCGTGCGGTGCGCTTCTTCCAGCAGCTGCGCCGCCGGCACCACCGCCTTCAGCAGGCGCCCCTGGAGCGCCTGCTCGGCGCTGAGGATGTCGCCGGAGTAGACCCAGTCGAAGGCCTGCTGCGGCCCCACCAGCCGCGGCAGGAACCAGGTGGAGCAGGCCTCGGGCACGATGCCGATGCGGCCGAACACGAAGCCGATGCGTGCGGCCTCGGAGGCGATGCGGATGTCCATCGGCAGTGTCATCGTCGCGCCGATGCCCACCGCCGCGCCGTTGATTGCGGCGATCAGCGGCTTCTGGCACTCGAACATCGCCAGCGAGACGCGGCCGCCGGTGTCGCGCACGCGGTGCACGATCTGCTCGTCGTCCCAGCGGCGGTCGAGCTCCTCGAGCGAAGGCGACAGTGATTCGTCGAGCCCGAACACGTTGCCGTCGGCCGACAGGTCCATGCCGGCGCAGAATGCGCGGCCCGCGCCGGTGACCACCACCGCGCCGACGGCATCATCGGCGCTGGCGCGCTGGAAGGCGTCGATCAGCTCGTTGGCCATCGTCACGGTGAAGGCGTTCAGCTGCTCGGGGCGGTTCAGCGTCAGCGTCAACACGCGGTCGTCGACCTGCCAGCCCAGCGTTTCGTAGTTCATCGCGTGCGCTCCATGTCCGTTGTCGAGGGGATGGCGGGCAGCATAGGACGCCGGGCTTGGTGATGACGGTCACATCGGTGACGGATGCGGCGCACTACGCTCGCCCCCCTCATGCTGTTCACCTGGTTCGAAAGACTCGTCGATCCCTACCCGGACACGACGCCGCCCACGCCGCCCAAAGGGTTCTTCCCGTTCCTGTGGGCGTGCAGCTGGGGGCTGCGCCGCTACATCGCCGCGATGATGCTGTTCACCGCGGGCATCGGCGTGTTCGAGGCGCTGCTTTACAGCATGCTCGGCAACATCGTCGACTGGCTCAGCCATGTGCGGCCCGAGCGGCTGTGGATCGACGAGCGTGCACGCCTGATGCTGCTGGCCGCCGTGCTGGTGGGCAGCATGGGGCTGGTGGCGCTGCAGTCGATGTTCAAGCAGCAGGCACTGGCCGGCAACTTCCCGATGCGGCTGCGCTGGAACTTCCACCGCCTGATGCTGGCCCAGAGCATGGGCTTCTACCAGGACGAGTTCGCCGGCCGCGTGGCCGCCAAGGTGATGCAGACCGCGCTGGCGGTGCGCGACACCTGGATGATCGTCTGCGACATCCTGGTGTTCATCGTCATCTACTTCGTCACGCTGGCCGCGGTGGTGGGCGGCTTCCATGCCTGGATGCTGGCGCCGCTGCTGGGCTGGCTGGCGCTGTACCTGCTGACGCTGCGCTTCTTCGTGCCGCGGCTGGCGCGGGTGGCGCAGGCCCAGGCCGATGCACGCTCGATGATGACCGGCCGCATCACCGACGCCTACACCAACATCGCCACGGTCAAGCTGTTCGCCCATGCGCAGCGCGAGGCCGCGCATGCGCGCGGTGCGATGCAGGAATTCCTCGGCACGGTGAAGCAGCAGATGCGGCTGGTCACCGGCTTCGAGATCGTGATCCACGGCCTGAGCATGGGGCTGACGCTGGCCACTGCCGGCATGGCGCTGTGGCTGTGGACTCAAGGGCAGGTGGGTGTCGGCGCCGTGGCCGCGGCCACCGCGATGGCGTTGCGGCTCAACGGCATCTCGCACTGGATCATGTGGGAGATGGCCACGCTGTTCGAGCATGTGGGCACGGTGCAGGACGGCATCACGACCATCGCGCGGCGGCAGACGGTGGTCGATGCCGCGGACGCCAGGCCGCTGGTGGTGCAGCGCGGCGAAATCCGTTTCGAGCATGTGGACTTCAGCTACGGCGGCGACAAGCCGGTGATCCGCGACCTGAACCTGCACATCCGCGCCGGCGAGAAGATCGGCCTGGTCGGCCGCTCGGGCGCCGGCAAGAGCACGGTGGTGAACCTGATCCTGCGCTTCTACGACGTGGCCGGCGGCCGCATCATGATCGACGGGCAGGACATCGCGCATGTCACGCAGGACAGCCTGCGCGCGCAGGTGGGCATGGTGACGCAGGACACCTCGCTGCTGCACCGCTCGGTGGCCGACAACATCCTCTACGGCCGCCCCGATGCCGGCCCGGCGCAGATGCTGGCCGCCGCGCAGCGGGCCGAGGCGCACGACTTCATCGAGACGCTGTCGGACCCCAACGGACGGCGCGGCTACGACGCGCAGGTGGGCGAGCGCGGCGTCAAGCTCTCAGGCGGCCAGCGCCAGCGCATCGCCATTGCCCGCGTGATGCTGAAGGACGCGCCGATCCTGCTGCTCGACGAAGCCACCAGCGCGCTCGACAGCGAGGTCGAGGCCGCCATCCAGGCCAGCCTGTACCGGCTGATGGAAGGCAAGACCGTGGTCGCGATCGCGCACCGGCTGTCCACCATCGCCGCGATGGACCGGCTGGTGGTGATGGACAAGGGCCGCATCGTCGAGGAAGGCGACCACCGCAGCCTGCTCGCCCGCAACGGCCTGTACGCGCGGCTGTGGGCGCACCAGAGCGGTGGCTTCCTGGGCGAGGAGGCGGATGACGAGGACGAGCCCGCTGCGGCCTGATGCCGCCGTGCCGGCCCCTCAGCTCAGCAGGCGTTGATCTTGAATTCCACCCGGCGGTCCAGCGAATCGCTGGCATCGTCGGTGCCGGTGCCGATCAGGTTCTCGCGGAAACCCACGCCGCTGGACTTCAGGCGGCCGACGAGCGCCGGCGCTTCGCTTTCGAGCTTCTTCTGGATCGAGGCGGCACGCTGCGCCGACAGGCGGTCGTTGAAGGCCTCGGAGCCGGTGTGGCTGGTGTGGCCGACGATGTCCATGCAGACCTTGGTGTTCGCGGCCTGGCGGGCGATCTGGCGCAGCCACAGCGTGTAGGGGCCGCTGATCTTGCTGTCGGACCAGAAATCGGTGCTGCCGGGGTTGAACAGGAACTTCACGCCCAGCGCCTTCGAGGCCAGACCCAGCGCCACCACCTTGCCGAACGCGGCCTCGGCCTCGCCGACGTTGCCAAGCTTCCAGTTCGACAGGTACACGCCATTGAGCGAGCGCATCTGCTCGCCGGCCGGGGTGGCCAGCGATTCGCGGTACAGGCCCAGCGCGTCCTGGTAGCGCTCGGCGTTGTACAGCGTGGTGGCTTCCTGGATCATCGCGGTGGCCGCCACACGCTCCAGATAGGCGTTATCGGCCGGCTGACCCGGTGCCGTCTGCGCGGTGCGCATGTAGCCTTCGACGACGCGGTCCTTCAGCATCAGCACCGGGGTGTCGCGGTAGTAGGCGGTGGGCGTGGTGTCGAAGTTCTCGTCACGGGCGCGCGAGGAGGCCTGCGCGACGACCTTGCCGGTCTTCATCTCGGCCATCGCCAGGTGGATCTGGAACACGCCGCGCGCGTTCTCGATGCGGGTGATGGTGCCCACCAGCAGGTACTGCGCACGGCCCAGGCTGGCCTGCGCAAAGGGCAGCACCTCGAACTGCGCTGCATGCACCCGCAGCCGGTCGTTGACCTTCTGGTCCAGCTGGCGCGTCAGCGTGGTCTGCTGGCCCGAGGCGGCATCGAGCGAAGGATCCATCAGCACCGGGCGCTTGGCCGGCTTGTCCAGCCGAGACAGCAAGGTCTCGGGCGGCTTGACCTGCGCGGCCAGGCTGTCCGTGGCGGCGGCCACGGCCTGGTCGAGCGTCAGCGCCTCCACCACCTCGCGCACCACCGGGGCCGGTGGCGGCGTCTGGCAACCGGCGATCAGCAGCAGCGTCGACAGTGTCAACACAGCGCCGCCCGCCATCCGCGAAGCTCCCTTGCGTAGGCTCATTTACCGCACTCCTCTTTCAGGATGCGTCGGTCGGCCGCTGTCAGTGCCTCGCCGATCGATACGCGTTGGATGATGTCCGCGCAGCGGGCATTCGAAGGAATTCTAGGCGAGGCATTCGGCGCGGCAGGTGACGGCTCGGTGGCATGCGGTGTCGGTTCGACACGGCGCGGCGGCTTGGGCACGGACACCGCAGCCGACGGGCGTGAGGCGGCCGGCCTCGAAGGCGCCGCGGCTGACGCCGAGGCCTCGGGTGGGCGGGCGGCCGGTGGCGTACTCGGTGGCAGTGCAACGGGCGCCGACGCAGGCGGCAGCGGCACAGGCACCGGCAAGGTTGAAACCGGCGCGGAGGCTGCCGGTACCGGTTCGACCACCGCACTGGCGGCCGGCTCGATCGGTGTCGCCGCCGCCGAGGCGGCCTCGGCCGGCGGCGTCGCGGCGGGTTCCGAGGCCGCCGGCGGCGTCGCCTCCAGCACCGGGCGGCTGGCTGGCGGCTCGGGCAGCGGCGCCGGCTCGCTGCCCTGGCCGGTCGCGAACTGGCGCCACAGCCCCAACGCGAACAGCACCAGCAGCACCGCACCCACCGCGATCAGCACCAGCCGGCCGTTGATCGCGGGCAGCTTCAGCGGCGCGCGCGGCGCCTTGGCGCTGCGCTGCTTCACGGTTGGCGGCAAGGTCTGCGCCGGCTTTGCGGTCTTGCCGCCGCCCTGCACCGCCGGCATCGGCAGCGGCAAGCTGGCCGCTGCGGCCGGCTGGCTGCGCGTGGTGGGCCGCGTCCACGGCTCGGCATCGGGCGCCATGCGCGAGGGCAGCACGATGCGGCCGGAGTCCTGCGACAGCTCGATCTCCATCAGCCCACGCAGCTCGCCGATGGTCTGCGGCCGGCCCTGCGGCTGCACCACCAGCATGCGGTCGATGGCCTTGAGCAACTTGTCGCTGTAGCGGCCGGCCATGCGCTGGGCCAGCGGCACGTAGTCGTCGGCCACCAGCCGCGTGACCGAGGCGCGCGGCACCACGCCGGTGATCGCGAAGTGCAGCACCGCGCCCAGCGCATAGATGTCGGTCCACGGGCCCTGGCCGACGCCGGGCATGTCGCCGTACTGCTCGATCGGCGCGTAGCCCGGCTTCAGGATCACCGTGACGGCCTTGGTCATGTCGCCGATCACGCGGCGCGCGGCGCCGAAGTCGAGCAGCAGCGGCCGGCCTTCGTCGACCAGCAGCACGTTGTCGGGCGCGATGTCGCGGTGGTAGCACGAGGCGCCGTGCATGTACTCCAGCGCCGCCAGCAGCGGCTGCAGCAGCTCGCGGATCCACCGCTCGTCCGGCGCGCGGTCGCTGCTGAGCAGCGCCTGCTTCAGCGTGATGCCCTCGTAGAACGGCATCACCATGTAGGCCGTGCCGTGGGCCTGGAAGAAGCGGTGGACCTTGATCAGTGAGGGATGGTCGAAGCTGGCCAGCAGCTTGGCTTCGTTGATGAAGCTGCGCAGCCCGGCCTCGAAGGACTCGGCATAGCGCGGGTCCTTGAACTGCACCCGCATGTCGCGCCCGCGCCAGGCGATCGAGCTGGGCATGTACTCCTTGATCGCCAGGCGCCGCTGCAGCGAGTGGTCCCACACCAGGTAGACGATGCCGAAGCCGCCCTCGCCGAGCACACCGCTGATCTCGTACTCGTCCAGGCGCAGCCCCACCGCGAGGCGGTTGCCGGACACCGGCAGCGAAGCATCGAGATCGAGATCGGGCTGAATCGACGAGGGCGCGAACGGCGGTCGCGGGTCGTCGTCAGGGGGGTGCCGAACAGCGCTCATCGGCGGTCAAGGCGTGCACATGGCGCAAGTGTCGCGTAGTTCGTGCATTTACTCGACCCACCGACCCCGTGGGGTCGGTTTCGGACGCCTCAGGCGGCCAAGCCGCAACCGCGCAGGATCAGGCTGACCACATGCTCGGTGGCACGCTGGTGGTCGCGGGGCTTGAGTTCATCGCGGCCCAGCACGGCGCGCACCTGCACGTCGAAGTCGGCGTAGGTCTGCGTCGCGGCCCAGATCGTGAAGAACAGGTGCGTGGCATCCACCGCCGCCATGCGGCCCTCGGCGATCCAGCCTTCGATCACCGAGGCCTTGCGTCGCACCATCAGGCGCAGCTGCGTGCGCATGGTCTCGCCCAGCACCGGCGCGCCGTGCAGCATCTCGTTGGCGAACACGCGCGAGGCATCGGGCCGCTCGCGCGACATCTGCATCTTGGCGCGGATGTAGTGCTCCAACGCCTGGCGCGGGTCGGCCTCGGGCGTGATGCCATCGATCGGCACCAGCCAGTCGTGCAGCGTGCGCGCCAGCACCGCGGCGTACAGCTCCTGCTTGCTGCCGAAGTAGTAGTGCAGGTTGGCCTTCGGCAGCCCCGCCTCGTCGGCGATCTCCGCCATCGTCGCGCCATTGAACCCGGTGCGCGCGAACACCCGCTCGCCCGCCCCCAGGATCAAGGCCTCGTTGGCCTGCCGAATGGCGCCCTTGACGCTCGGATCGTCCGCCCCACCATGAGCGGCCAAGGCCGCAGGCCGCGGCGCGACCGTTCGAGCAGACGCCGTCGATCCGGCTCCGCCGGTCGACCGGCGTCGCCCCCCTGGGGGGGAGGCGACCTGCGGTCGCCTCGGGGGGGGGCTCATTTCTGCGCAGCGTCCCAGATGACGTGCGACATCGCCGCCTTGCCCGGGTCCTTCTTGATCACCGGCGAGCTGCCGCCAGCCAGCAGCACCTTCACCGTGCGCTCGTAGGCGGCCGGCTCCAGGTAGCCGATCTTCGGCGTGCCGGCGGTGCTGATCAGCGTGGCGATGTTCTTCATCTGCCGCACCTGCACCGGCAAGGTGGCGCTGCCCGAAGGATCGGCCGCGACGACGATCTTGGCGGCCTCCTCGGGATTCTTCACCGCATCGTTCCAGCCCTTGAAGGTGGCCTTCAGGAAGCGCGCCATCTTCGCGACGAAGGCCGGGTCCTTCAGCTTCGGTTCCAGCACGTACAGGCCGTCTTCCAGCGAGGCGACGCCTTCCTTCTCGTAGAAGAAGGTGACCAGGTCACTCTCCTTCACGCCGGCATCGACGACCTGCCAGTACTCGTTGTAGATCATCGTCGAGATGCAGGCGGCCTGGTTCTGCAGCAGCGGGTCGACATTGAAGCCCTGCTTCAGCACCTTGACGTCCACGTCGGGCTTGAGCCCGAGCTTGCCCATCCAGTTCAGGAACGGGTACTCGTTGCCGCCGAACCAGACCCCCAGGGTCTTGCCCTTGAAGTCCTTCGGGCTCGAGACGCCGCTGGCCTTCTTGCAGGTCAGCATCAGGCCTGACTTGTCGAAGATCTGCGCGATGTTGACCAGCGGCACGCCGGCCTCGCGCGCCGCCAGCGCGTCTGGCATCCAGTTGACGATGACATCGGCCTGGTTGCCGGCGATCACCTGCACCGGCGAGACATCGGGGCCGCCCGGCTTGATCGTCACGTCCAGGTCGGCGGCCTTGTAGTAGCCCTTGGCGGCCGCCACGTAGTAGCCGGCGAACTGGGCCTGCGGCACCCACTTCATCTGCACCGTCAGCTTGTCGGCGGCCTGAGCGCCGGCGGCGCCGAACACTGCGGCCAGTGCGGCCAGCGCAAAGCGAATCGAGCGTTTCTGGGTCTTCATCAAAGCCTGCTCCTTGTTGAAATGGGTGGGCCGCATCATGCCGCGTCAACGCGCCGAGCGGACCGAGGGATGCCAGAACGCGATGCGGCGCTCCAGCTGAACCAGCAGCGCATAGGCCACCGAGCCGGTGACCGCCGCCACCACGATCGCCGACCACACCAGCGCCATGTTCATGCGCGCGGCCTCGGTGCTGATGCGAAAGCCCAGGCCCACGGTGGGCGAGCCGAAGAACTCGGCCACGATGGCGCCAATGAGCGCCAGCGTGGCATTGACCTTCAGCGCGCTGAAGATGAACGGCATCGCGGTGGGCAGGCGCAGGTCGAGCAGCGTGCGGCCGTAGCTGGCGGCATAGGTCTGCATCAGCTCGCGCTCGAGCTTGCCGGCGGCCTGCAGCCCGGCCAGCGTGGACACCAGCATCGGGAAGAAGGTCATCAGCACCACCACCGCGGCCTTGCTCGGCCATTCGAAGCCGAACCACATCACCGCGATCGGCGCCACCGCGACCAGCGGCACCGTGCTGGTCAGCGAAGCCAGCGGCAGCAGCCCGCGCTGCAGGAAGGGCGCGCGGTCGATCGCGACACCGACGCCGAAGCCCAGCGCACACCCGAGCACCCAGCCCACCAGCACGGCCTTGAGCACCGTCTGCACGAAGTCGCCGGCCAGCACCTCCCAGCGGTCGAGCAGCGCCTGCAGGATGAACGAAGGCGCCGGCAACAGCACGCGCGGCACGTCGTAGAGCACGACCGACACCTGCCAGAAGTAGAGCACCCACAAGCCGAACAGTGCCGCCGTGGCCGTGCCCAGCCAGCGCGGACCGTCGAGCGCCGCGGCGCATTGCACGCTTCGCGCGGCCAGCAACAGCGTGCCCAGCAGGCCGACCGTCAGCGTCCACGCAACGCCGCCTTCGGGGGCGGACTCGGGCACGCGGGCCCACAGCACGCCGGCGGCCAGCAGCGCCGCAGCCAGCCAGGCCAGCGACGTTCGCCAGGGGCGCGAGACGAAGGGCTGGAGCGTCGGGTCGGCCATGCTCAGCCTCCGGCCCGCCGCGAACGCAGCGCCATCTTTTCGATGCCGCCGACCGCGACGGTGAGCAGCAGCCCCAGCAGCGCCGACATCACCAGCGCAGCCCAGATCGCCACCGTGTTGCCGTAGTACGAGCCGGTGAGCAGGCGCGCGCCGAGGCCGGCCTGCGCGCCGGTGGGCAGCTCGGCCACCATCGCGCCGACCAGGCCGGCGGCAATCGCCACCCGCAGCGACGGGAACAGGTAGGGCAGCGCGGCCGGCACGCGCAGCAGCCAGAAAGCCTGCATCGCCGACGCGGCGTAGGTGTGCATCAGCTCGGTCTCGATGCGCTGTGGCGACCGCAGGCCCTGCACCATGGCCACCGTCACCGGGAAGAAGCACAGGTACATCGCGATGGTGGCCTTCGGCGCAACGCCGCTGAAGCCGAGGCTGCCGAGGATCACCAGCACGATCGGCGCGATGGCGAGCACCGGCACCGTCTGCGACGCGACGATCCACGGCAGCAGCGCGCGGTCGAGCGTGCGCGAATGGACGATCGCCGCGGCCAGCGCCACGCCCAGCAGCGTGCCGAGCACGAAGCCGACCAGCGTCGACTGCGCCGTGACCGCGACATGGAACAGCAGGTTGCGCGGCGAATCGAGCGGCCAGTCGAGCAGGCTGTGCCACAGCTCGACGACCACCTGGTGCGGCGCGGGCAGCACCGGCCGCTGCATCTCCAGCGTGGCGGCGACCAGGTCCAGCGTGGTGTACGGTCCCTTGGGCGCCAGCACGCGCTCGACCGCGCCCGCCGCATTGAGGCCGATGCTGCCCAGGTACCACAGCAGCAGCACCGCGGCCAGCACCGTGATGACCGGCCAGGCAGACGCCGCGGATCCCGCTTTGCCGGGCCGCTGGCCTCGCCCCCTGGCGGGCGAGGCGGACGATGGCCGCTCCGGTGCCGAGTTATTCATCAGCGCCATGGCCTTCGGCGAGGCCTTCGCGGACTTCGTGCGCCAAGGCCATGAACTCGGGCGTGTCGCGCAGGCCGAGATGGCGCTCGTCCGGCAGCGTCGACTCGATGACCTTCAGGATGCGCCCGGGCCGCGGCGACATCACGACGATGCGCGTCGACAGGTACACGGCCTCGGCGATCGAGTGCGTGACGAACACCACCGTGCGGCGCTCGCGCTGCCATAGCTGCTGCAGTTGCTCGTTCAGCCGGTCGCGGGTGATCTCGTCGAGCGCGCCGAAGGGCTCGTCCATCATCAGCAGCTTCGGTTCGAAGCCCAGCGCGCGGGCGATCGACACCCGCTGCTGCATGCCGCCGGACAGCTGCCACGGGTACTTGCGCTCGAAGCCGGTGAGGCCCACGCGCGCCAGCTGCTCGCGCGCCACCGCCTCGCACTGCGCCTTGCTGCGGCCCTGGATCTGCAGCGGCAGCATCACGTTGGCCAGCACCGTGCGCCACGGAAACAGCGCCGGCGCCTGGAACACGTAGCCGTAGGCCCGTGCCAGCCGGGCTTCACGCGGCGTCATGCCGTTGACGCGCACCTCGCCGGCGGTGATGGGCTCGAGGTCGGCGATCACCCTCAGCAAGGTGGTCTTGCCGCAGCCCGAGGGGCCGATCAGCGAGATGAACTCGCCCTGGCCGACCTCGAGGTCGACCTCGTGGAGCGCGCGCACCGGCGCATCGGCCGACAGATAGACCACGCTGGTGCGGCGTACCGACACCGCGACATCGCGCGCGGCAGGCGCCGCTTCCGGGGCCAGGCCCTGCAGGCGTTCAGGAGCGTTCATCGACAAGAGGGGGGTGGCGGGGGCGCGCCGGGAACTGACCAAATGGTCAATTTATTGTCGCCGACGAAGCCAGATTTGTGCCACCGCCGGGCGCCGGGCCCGGCTCGGTATCTACCCCCATACGGTGCATCGGCGCGGCACGATGCACCGCCGTCGATCAGGCCGGCGTGGCCGACGGCCACCATCCGGCCGCGCGCATGTCGCGCTCGGCCTGCGCCGCATCGACGAAGTGGACACCCTGCCATCCCGCCGCCCGCGCCGCTTCGATGTTGGGCAGGTGATCGTCCAGGAACACCAGCTCGGCGGGCTCGGCCCCGAAGTGCGCGGCCGCGTGGGCGAAGATGGCCGGGTCGGGCTTGACCAGCTTGACGTGGCTCGAATACACGCCATTGCGAAAGCGCTGCATGAAGCCGTGGCTGCGGCTGAGGTGCGCGGCAAAGGGCGCCGGCATGTTCGACAGGTAGTGCAGCACCGCGCCGGCACCGTGCAGGCGCTCAAGCAGATCGACGGTCGCCGGCACCGGTGCCAGCTCGTCGGGCACGGCGTCGATCAGCTGGTGCAGCTCGGCCTCGCTCAGGCCGGTGCGCGCCGCGATGCGGCGGGCCAGCTCGGGCGGCTCGACGGTGCCGCGGTCGAACTCGCCCCAGTCGCCGGTGTAGCCCTGGAACACCTGCTGCACCCAGTGCTCGGCGCGCCCGGCATGTTGCGGCCAGACGCGGCGGATCAGCTCGGCCGGGCGCCAGCGGAACATCACGCCGCCGAAGTCGAAGACGATGCGCTTGAGGGGTGTGGTCATGCTTGTGTCAGGCGGGCCAGCAGCCCGGCAGTGGAGGCGTCGAGCCCGCGGGTGTCGCCGCTGGTCAGGCGCGGCAGCAGGTCATTGCACAGGGCCTTGCCGAGCTCGACGCCCCATTGGTCGAAGCTGTTCAGGCCCCAGATCGCGCCGCTCACGAACACGCGGTGTTCGTACAGCGCAATCAGCGCGCCCAGCGCCCGCGGCGTCAGTTGATCCAGCAGCAAGGTCGTGCTCGGCCGGTTGCCCGGAAAGCTGCGGTGGCGGGCCAGGGTCAGCGGGTCCAGCGTCGCCGACGCGGTGGGCGCTTTCTCGCGCTGCGCGGCATCGGTGGTCTTGCCCAGCATCAGGGCCTGGCTCTGTGCCAGGCAGTTGGCCAGCGCCTTGCGGTGCAGGTCGGCATGGCCGTGCGTCGGCCGCTTCACCGCGATGAACTCCACCGGCACGACATCGGTGCCCTGGTGCAACATCTGGAAGTAGGCATGCTGGCCGTTGGTGCCGGGCTCGCCCCACACCACCGGGCTGGAGCCGCAGGGCAGCGGCTGGCCGTCGAGGTCGACGCACTTGCCGTTCGACTCCATCTCCAGCTGCTGCAGGTAGGCCGGCAGGCGCTTGAGGCCCTGGTGGTAAGGCGCCACCGATCGGCTGGTGAAGCGGTGGAAGTTGCGGTACCAGACGTCCAGCAGGCCCAGTTGCACCGGCAGGTTGTGCTGCAGCGGCGCGGTGGCGAAGTGGCGGTCCATCGCATGCGCGCCGTCGAGCAGCGCACGGAAGTTGTCGGCGCCGATCGCGAGGGCGATCGGCAGGCCGATCGCGCTCCACAGCGAGTAGCGGCCACCCACCCAGTCCCAGAAGCCGAAGGTGGTGCTGATGCCGAAGTCGGCCGCCGCCTTCAGGTTGGTCGTCGCGCCGACGAAATGGCGTGCGATGTCCGTGCCGCCCTGGTCCAGGAACCACTGCCGCGCGACGGCCGCATTGGCCATCGTCTCCTGCGTCGTGAAGGTCTTGCTGGCGATGATGAAGAGCGTGCGTTGCGCATCCAGCCCGCGCAGCACCGGCGTGATGTCGTGGCCGTCGACATTGCTGACGAAATGGCTGCGGATGCCGCGGTGGCACCAGGCATCGAGCGCCGGCACCACCATCTGCGGCCCGAGGTCGGAGCCGCCGATGCCGATGTTGACGACATCGGTGATGCCGCTGGCGGCGGTGTCGCGCACGCTTTCGGCAAAGGCCAGCATCGCGTCGAGCACCGCATGCACGTCCTCGCTGAACGGCCCCTGCCCGCGCGGCGCACGCAGCGCGGTGTGCAGCACAGCGCGGCCTTCGGTGCTGTTGATCGGCTCGCCGCCGAACATGGCGTCGCGCCGCGCTTCGAGCCCGCATTCCTGCGCCAGCTCGACCAGCAGCTGCCGCGTCACGCGGTCCCAGCGGTTCTTCGACAGGTCGGCGAAGACCTCGGGCGCCTGCAGCGAGAAGGCCTCGAATCGGTCGGTCTCGCGGCCGAAGGCCTCGCGCAGGTCGAAGTCGCGGCCATGGGCCTCGAAGTGGCCGCGCAGCGCGGTCCAGGCCACCGTGGTGTCGCAGCGGATCATGACTGCAAGGTCCGGATCATCGCGTCGAGCTTGCCGGCGTCCGCCGCGAAGGCACGGATGCCTTCGGCCAGCTTCTCGGTGGCCATCGCGTCCTCGTTGAGCGCGAAGCGGAACGCGGCTTCGTCGTAGTGCACCTCGGGCAGCGTGGCGGCGCGTGCGGCCGCCGGATCGAGCCGGCGCTGCAGCGGCGCTTCGCTGGCCTGCAAAGTGCTCAGCAGCTCGGGGCTGATGGTCAGCAGGTCGCAGCCGGCGAGCGCGGTGATCTGGCCGACGTTGCGGAAGCTCGCGCCCATCACCTCGGTGCCGATGCCGAAGTGCTTGTAGTGCTGGTAGATGCGCTCGACCGATTGCACGCCGGGGTCGTTGGCGCCGGCGCGGGCGGCCTCGTCCCACGCGGCACCGGCCTGCTTCTTGTACCAGTCGTAGATGCGGCCGACGAAGGGCGAGATCAGCCGCACGCCGGCGTCGCCGCAGGCCACGGCCTGGCAGAACGCGAACAGCAGCGTCAGGTTGCAGTGGATGCCTTCGCGTTCGAGTTCGCGTGCGGCCTGGATGCCCTCCCAGGTGGCGGCCACCTTGATCAGCACGCGATCGCGGCCGATGCCGGCCTGCTGGTACAGGCCGATCAGGCGATGCGCCCGGGCGATCGTGGCCCGGGTGTCGAAGGACAGGCGGGCATCGACCTCGGTCGACACACGGCCGGGCACCACCTTCAGGATCTCCCGGCCGAAGCGCACCAGCACCTCGTCGACGATGGCGTCGAGCGGCTGGCCGCGGTGCGCGGCCACCGTCTCGGCCAGCAGCGGGGCGTAGTCGGGCTGCTGCACGGCCTTCAGGATCAGCGAGGGATTGGTCGTCGCGTCGCGCGGCGCGAACTGCGCCAGTTGCTTGAAGTTGCCGGTATCGGCCACCACGGTGGTGAAGGCCTTGAGTTGATCGAGCTGGTTCATCGCTGGGGGGTCCGTCAGGCTGGGCGCCAGGGGCCGGCGCAGGCCGAATTAGACCGCGATTGCCGGACAGCGGGTTTCGCCCGCGTTACGGCCCTGCCGCCAGGCAGACCGCGCTCAGCCCGCCGCCCGACGTCCCAGCCGGCGCTGCCCCACAAGGCGCTGGATCAGCGCGGTGGCCAGCGACATCAGCACGATCAGCGCGGTGCAGTAGGCCAGCGCGAGGCCGTAGTCGCCATTGCCGACGCGGCCGATGATGTAGGTGGTGGCCAGCTCGTTTTCGGCCGTGACCAGGAAGACCACCGCCGACACGGTGGTCATGCTGCGCACGAAGCTGTAGACCAGCGCCGCCACCAATGCGGGCTTGAGCAGCGGCAGCACCACATGGCGCAGCGTGGCCGCGGTGCCGGCACGCAGCATGGTCGAGGCTTCGTCGAGCGAGGGGTCGAGCTGCTGGAAGGCTGCTGAGCCGGCGCGCACGCCCACCGGCAGGTTGCGGAACACGAAGCACAGCACGATGATCAGCCCGGTGCCGGTGAGTTCGAACGGCGGCACGTTGAAGGCCAGGATGTAGCTCACGCCCAGCACGGTGCCGGGGATCGCGAAGGCCAGCAGCGCGGCGAACTCGAAGGCGCGCTGCCCGGCGAAGCGGTTGCGCGCCAGCAGCCACGCGACCAGCAGCCCGAGGGCCGCGCACAGCGGCGCGGCCAGCCCGGCGAGCTTCACGGTGGTGAACAGCGAGTTCCAGGCCGTGCCGGCCCATACCAGGCCATGCTCGCCCCACTGCAGGTCGAAGGCGGTGCGGAAGTGCGCCAAGGTCGGCGTGTAGTCGCGGCCCCAGGTCTTGACGAAGCCGCCGATCAGCGCGAACAGGTAGACCACCAGCGTGAACAGCAGCCAGGGCCCGGCGATGCCGATGCACCAGCGCTTGAGCCGCGGCGGCAAGGCCAGCGCGACGCCGGCATCGCCCTTGCCCGTGACGGTGGTGTAGCGCGCCCGGCCCAGCACGCGCTGCTGCAGCAGGAAGGCGGCCAGCGCGAAGCCGCTGAGCACCAGCGCCAGCGAGGCGGCCCGCCCCTGGTCGAACTGCGCGCCGACGATGGCGAAGAAGATGTCGGTCGACAGCACGTTGTACGAACCGCCCACGACCACCGGGTTGCCGAAGTCGGCCATGCTCTCGATGAAGCCGACCAGGAAGGCATTCGCCAGTCCGGGCTTCATCAGCGGCAGCGTCACGGTGCGAAAGGTGTGCCAGCTGCTCGCGCGCAGTGTCTGCGCCGCTTCCTCGAGCGAGGGGGCGATGCCCTGCACCACGCCGCGCAGGATCATGAACGCGATCGGCGTGAAGGCGAACAGCTGCGCCAGCCAGATGCCGAACAGCCCGTAGAACCAGCGCGAGGGCGAGACGCCGAACAGCGCTTCGAGCCCCTGGTTCACCAGCCCGGCGCGACCGAACAGCAGGATCAGCCCGAGGCCGACGACAAAGGGCGGCATGATGATCGGCAGCAGCGCCAGCCCGTTCAGCCAGGGCGCCAGCCGGGTGCCGCCGCGCTCGGCCCACAGCGCGATCAAGGCACCCAGCGCCGTGGTGCCGGCACCGGTGAGCAGCGCGAGGAACAGCGTGTTCCAGGCCACGCCGCAGCGCACGCCACCGGCCAGGCACTGCAGGCCCCAGACACGCTCGGCACCCAGGCGTTCACCGAGCGCGGCAACCGACCAGGCACCGGCCTCGTCCTGCAGCGCGCCGGCCAGCGCCTTGGCCACCGGCAAGCCGACGAACAGCAGCAGCAGCACGCTGCACAGCAGCACCGACGCGGCGACGAACACGTCGCCGCGGAAGGCGCCCAGGCGCGCGAGCCCGGCGCCGGCCAGCATCAGCAGGCTCAGCAGCACCAGTGCGCCACCGGCGCCGATGCCGGGCTGGCCGGTGCTCAGCGGCCCGAGCCAGGCCTCGAGACCGTCGAAGGCCCAGCCGCGCGCACCGATCGCGAAGCCTGCCCCGAGCAGCGCGACCAGCGCACCGCCGCCGCCGCCCAGCAGCAGCCGGCCCTGTGCGCGGCCGGGCGGCAGCGCGCTGGCCAGCGCTGCCAGCAGCAGCCCCAGCGCGGCCAGGGCCAGCCAGGGCCGGTGGTGCACGAGGCTCTGGACGAGGCCGCTGGCGGTCTCGGCGCCACCCCAGGCCACTGCGGTGGCGGCCAGCAGGCCCAGGTCCTGCGGCAGGTACCAGGGCAGCCCGACGTAGGCCGCCAGGCCCAGCAGCAGCCAGGCCCTCAGCGCGAAGGCGTCGGCGCCTGGCCGCTTGCTTTGCACGCTAGCGTGGCAGCGAGTTGACGTCCTTCTCCCAGCGCGCGATCAGCCGCTTGCGCTCGGTCGAAGCGCCGTACTTCGCGTAGTCGTAGGGGATGAACTTGATCTGCTTGAAATCGGGCACCCGCGGGTCGACCGGCGTGGCCTTGTTCGACGGCAGCTGGAACTGCTTGGCCGCGGCGCCGAACTGCTGGGCCTGCGGCGTCAGCGCCCATTCGTAGAACTTCTTCGCGTTCTCGAGGTTGCGCGCCCCTTTGATGATCGACATCGAGCCGATCTCGGCCCCGGTGCCCTCGCTGGGCGTGATGGTGGCCACCGGAAAGCCCTGCATCGCCTCGCCGGGCCCGTCGTGCACGAAGCTGATCGAGACAGTGGTTTCGCCACGCGCCACCGCCTTGATCGGCCCGGTGCCCGAGCGCGTGTACTGGCCGATGTTCTTGTGCAGCGCCTTCATGTAGTCGAAGGCCTTCTCCTCGCCCATCAACTGCACCAGCGTGGCCACCATCGTGTAGGCGGTGCCGCTGGAAGCCGGATTGGCGACCTGGATCTCGCCCTTGTAGGCCGGGTTCAGCAGGTCGGCCCAGCTGCGCGGCACCGGCAGCTTCTTCTTCGCGATGAGCTCGGTGTTGTAGCCGAAGCCCAGCGGCCCCGAGTAGATGCCCACCGTGCGGTAACCCGACTGCGCCGCCTGCTGCTGTGCCCAGGCATGCAGCTGCGGCAGCGCCGGCGACTTGTACTCGAGCGACAGGCCCTGCTCGGCGGCCTGCAGGTGCGGGTCGCCTGTGCCGCCGAACCAGACATCGGTCTTCGGGTTCGCGCGCTCGGCGATCAGCTGGGCCAGCGCCTCGCCCGAGCCCTTGAGCGAGAGGTTGATCTTCACGCCGGTGGTCTTGGCGAACACCGTCTGGATCATGTTGCACCACTCGGCCTGCACCGAGCAGATCACGTTCAGCTGCCCGGCGTCCTGGGCGCGGGCGGCGGGTGCCAGCAGCAGTGCGCCGGCCAATGCTGCGACGGCGGGCCGCAAGCGGAATCGAATCATCGGGCTGTCTCCATGCGTTCTGGTCTTGCGGCATCCTAGCCAGCCACGCGCCAGGCGCGCCATCGGTGACAGCCACAATGCGCCGATGAAAGATCAAGGCCACCGCATGCGGCAAATCCTTGCGCTGCTGTCGCTGGCAATCGTGCTGGCCTGCCGGGCCGAGACGCTGAGCGTCGGGCCGCCTGGCCAGGGCCTGAGCTTTGCGCAGGCGGCCCGGCAGGCGCGCGATGGCGACACCATCGAGGTTCTGCCCGGCACCTACCGCGGCGACGTGGCCGTGCTGACCCAGAAGCGACTGAGCATCCGCGGCCGCGGCGAACGCCCGGTGTTCGACGCGGCCGGCCGCGATGCCGAGGGCAAGGCGATCTGGGTCATCCGCGGCGGCGACATCACGATCGAGAACATCGAATTCCGCGGCGCGCGCGTGGCCGACCGCAACGGCGCCGGCCTGCGCTTCGAGCAGGGGCGCCTGACGGTACGGCGCTGCGCATTCGTCGACAACGAGAACGGCATCCTGACCGCGAACTTCAACGACGCCGAGCTGGCGATCGAGGACAGCCTGTTCGCGCAGGCGCCGCGCACCCGCGGCGCGCTGCACCACCTGCTCTACGTCGGCCGCATTGCCAGGCTCAGCATCACCGGCAGCCGCTTCCACGACGGTTTCGGCGCGCACCTGATCAAGTCGCGCGCTCGGGAAGCGCGCATTGCCCACAACCTGATCGTCGATGGCAAGACCGGCGAAGCCTCGTACGAGATCGACCTGCCCAACGGCGGTGCGGCATGGATCGTCGGCAACGTGATCCACCAGAGTGCCAGGACCACCAATCCGGTGCTGGTGTCCTATGGCGCCGAGGGCGATCCCTGGCCGGTCAATTCACTGGCGATGGCGCACAACACGCTGGTCAGCGATGCCACGGGCGCCTGGTTCCTGCGCGTCTGGGCAGACAAGCTGCCCAAGGACCTGAAAGTGCAGGTGATCAACAACCTGACCGTGGGCGCCGGCGTGCTGAGCAGCGGGAACCCCGGTCACTTCGAAGGCAACTATCCCGCGCTCCGCGGCATGCTGGTGGACATCGATGGCCTGGCCTACGGCCTGACGGACGGGGCACTGTTGCGCGGGCGAGGCGTTGATCCGCGGCGCCAGGACGGGGCCGATCTGACGCCGCGCGCCGAGTTCACGCTGCCGATCGGCACGCGACCGATCACGCCGCCGGCGAGCTGGAGCCCCGGCGCGTTCCAGCGTTGACCCGCAGAAGAAACTGCGGCATCATGGAGCCTGTAACCGAGTTACACCACCAACGCACTCCATGTCCTTCGACCTCGTCTTCTTCGGCGGCACCGGCGACCTCACCTGGCGCAAGCTGATGCCCGCCCTGTTCCAGGCCTTCCGCCACGGCAAGCTGCCACCCGGTGGCCGCATCCTGGCAGTGGCGCGCGACGAGCGCAGCGACGACGAATACCGCAGCTTCATCAAGGAACGCTTCGTCGAGGTCGATCCCGCCAAGCAGCCCAGCAGCGAAGAGTTCGCGCGCTTCGCCGACCTGCTGCACTACCGCCGCATGGATCTGTCGAAGCCCGAGCACTACGCCGGACTCAAGACCTGGGTCGATGAGCGTGGGGCCGACACCGTGGTGATGTACCTGGCCACCGCGCCCTACCTGTTCCCGGTGATCTGCGAGCAGCTGGGCGCCGCCGGCCTCAACGGCCCGCAGGTGCGCGTGGTGCTGGAGAAACCGCTGGGCCACGACCTGGCCAGCGCGCAGCAGATCAACCGCGTGGTGCGCTCGGTGTTCACCGAGACGCAGGCCTTCCGCATCGACCACTACCTTGGCAAGCCCTCGGTGCAGAACCTGATGGCGCTGCGCTTCGGCAATGCGCTGTTCGAGCCGCTCTGGCGCCGCGAGAGCATCGCCAACATCCAGATCACGCTGGCCGAGGCATTGGGCGTCGGCACCCGCGGCGACTTCTACGACCAGACGGGTGCCCTGCGCGACATGGTCCAGAACCATGCGCTGCAGCTGCTGACGATGATCGCGATGGAGCCGCCGTCGACCAACGATGCCGACGCCATCCGCGACGAAAAGCTGAAGGTGCTGAAGTCGCTCAAGCCTTTCACGCCCGAGAGCGTGGTGCGCGACGTGGTCCGTGGCCAGTACCGTGCCGGCAACATCGGCGGCCAGGCCGTGCCCGGGTACCTGCAGGAACAGAAGGTGCCGGCCGCCAGCCAGACCGAGACCTTCGTCGCGCTGCGCACCGAAGTGCAGAACTGGCGCTGGGCCGGCGTGCCCTTCTACCTGCGCACCGGCAAGCGGCTGGCGGCGCGGCATGCCCAGATCGTCGTCAATTTCCGCGAAGTGCCGCACCCGATCTTCCCGGGCTCGGCGCGCGCCAACAAGCTGGTGATCAACCTGCAGCCCGAGGATGGCCTGGAGCTGCATCTGCTGGCAGCCAAAGGAAGCGGCCAAGGCGAGATGCTGGCACCGGTGTCGCTGGACCTGGACTTCGACAAGGCCTTCACCACCACCCGCGTCGGCGCCTACGAGCGCCTGCTGCTGGACACCATCGCCGGGCGCCTGAACCTGTTCGTGCGCAGCGACGAGCAGGAGCAGGCCTGGCGCTGGGTCGAACCCATCCTGCACACCTGGGCCGCCGACCCCAACGGCCCGCGGCCTTATGCTGCCGGCACCTGGGGCCCGCCGGCTTCGAGCGCGATGGTCGCGCGCGACGGCTGCACCTGGGATGAAGAACAGTAGGTTGTCCTGATGTCGATGTTGGAGCGCGTCCGAGCCTCGCTGCCCGCCCTGCCGCCGGCCGAACAGCGCGTGGCCAAGCTGCTGCTGGCCGACCCGCGCAGCTTCGCCGAACTGCCGGTGAGCGAACTGGCCGACCGCTCCCATGTCAGCAAGCCCACGGTGGTGCGCTTCTGTCGCAGCGTCGGCTACGACGGGCTCACCGATTTCAAGCTCAAGCTGGCCGGCACCGTCAACGAGGGCGTGCCCTTCATCCACCGCGCCGTCGATGAAGACGACAAGCCCGGCGACCTGATCGTCAAGGTGATCGACAACGCGGTCGCCGCCTTCCTGAAGTACCGCAATGCCGCTGCGGGCCATGCCGTGGAACGCGCGATCGAAGCGCTGGCCGCGGCTGCGGCCGGCAAGCACCGCATCGAGTTCTATGGCGTCGGCAACTCCGGCATCGTCGCGCAAGACGCCCAGCACAAGTTCTTCCGCCTCGGCGTCAACACCTTTGCCAGCTGCGACGGCCACGTGCAGCTGATGAGTGCCACGATGCTCGGTGCCTGCGACTGTGCCGTGGTGATCAGCAACTCGGGCCGCAGCCGCGATCTGCTGGACGCGGCCGACGTGGCGCGGCGCAAGGGCGCGACGGTCATCGTCATCACGGCCAGCTCGTCGCCGCTGGCGCAGTTCGCGCAGTCGAACAACCAGGTGCTGCTGGCCGCCGACCATCCGGAGGACTTCGACCGCTACAGCCCGATGGTGTCGCGCCTGCTGCACCTGACGATCATCGACATCCTGACCACCGGCGTCGCCCTGCGCCTGGGTCCGGCCCTGCGGCCGATGCTGCAGGAAATCAAGCGCAACCTGCGCGCGAAGCGCTATGCGCAGGGTGGTGAGTAGCCAGCCGTTCGCCGCGGATGCCTAGGGCACCAGCAGCGCGTCCACGCCGTACAGCTTCGCCAGCTGGGTCAGTTTGACCGGCAGGCCGACCAGGCGCAGCGTCTTGCCGGCCGCCACGGCGTTGCGCCGGCAATCGAGCAACACCGCGATCGCCGCGGTATCCAGCGTCTGAAGTCCGCTGGCGTCGAGCACGGGCGCCGGATCGGCCGCGATCGCCTGCTGCAGCTGCGCCAGCGTGGCGCCGGCATCGGCCATCGTCAGCACGGGCGGCAGCACGATCGCAGCCATCGTCAGTTCTTCGCGCCGGCGGTGGACTTGTTCTTCTCGGCCAGCCGGGTGATCAGCGCGTCGAGTCCACCGGTGCTCAGGTCCTTGGCGAACTGACCCTTGTAGGCCTCGACGATCCAGAAGCCGCCCACGTTGACATCGTAGATCTTCCAGTCATCGCCCGCCTTTTCGAGTCGGTAGTCGAGCTGGATCGGCTCGCCCTTGCCGCGCACCTCGGTGCGCACGACCAGATCACCGTCACCTGCGCCGCCGCGCAGAGGCTTGACGTTGACGGACTGGTCCTTCACCTGGGTCAGCGCACCCGAATAGGTGTTGACCATCAGCGTCTTGAACTCCTCGAGCATGCGCTTCTGCTGATCGGGCGTGGCCGAGCGCCACTGCGGACCCACCGACATGGCGGTCATGCGCTGGAAGTTGACATGCGGCATCACCTTCGAGTCGACCAGTGCGCGGATGCGGGACACGTCGCCGGACTGGATGGCCTTGTCGGCCTTGACGGCATCGATCACGTCGTTGGACAGCGCGCGCACGAAGGCATCCGGGGCCAGCGCCTCCGCGTGCACCGAGGGCAGGGCCAACGCGCACAGCAGGCCAACGGCAGAGATCCAGGTACGTCGCAACATCAGGTTTCCTTTCAGGGGCGGACCGAGGTGGCCCACGATGGACACAACGCAGGCGGCCGTGTTTCGGTTCACTCACCGCCCGGCGCCGACGCCGGGGCAGCTGCTGGCGACGGGGCAATCGGCGTACCTGCGGGCGTGGAAGCGCCGGATCCTGGTGCCGACGGTACGCCGACCGGCGCCGGCTCCTCCTCATCGGGAGGGTTGCCGTCATAGATCAGGCTGCGACGCCGAGCCAGATAGGCATCGCGCAGCAACACGTACTTGTCGAGCGCGATGTCGTCGAGCACGCGCGAGGCATTCAGCAGCTTGACCCGTGTGTTCAGCAGCTGCAGTCCGGTGCCGGCGTTCTGGTCACGCACCTCGCGGAAGGCGAGGTTGGGCGGCGATGCCTTGTAGTCCACCGTCAGCGCCACGGTGTCGCGCAAGGTCGAGGGCCCCAGGAGCGGTAGCACCAGATAGGGGCCGCTCTTGACACCCCAGCGCCCCAGCGTCTGGCCGAAATCTTCGGTCTGCCGGCGTTCCAGGCCCAGCTCGTCGGCCACGTCGACGAAGCCCAGCAGACCAAACACCGTGTTGGTGGCCACCCGCATGCCCATCTCGAGCGCGGCGCGCGGTTTGGCTTGCAGCACCAGGTTCACGGCTGACCAGGCATCTCCAACGTTGCCGAACATGTTGTCGATGCCGGTGCGCAGCCACTCCGGCACGATGGCCCGGTAGCCCAGCGCCAGCGGCTTGATCACAGCGGTATCGATCGCCTCGTTGAATGCGAAGATGCGACGATTGAAGCGCTCCCAGGGGTCGGCGCGCTCGGTGGTCGGACCGGTGCTCTCGAGCGCCGGTGCGCGCCAGGGCAGCGATGTGCAGCCCTGCAGGCCGACGAAGGCAAGCAGCAGCAGCAACGCCGCGACCAGGCGCCTGGCCATCATTTCTTGCCTCCGGCATCGGCATTGCCCGCGCCCGCGTCAGCTGCCTTGCTGAACAGGAACTGGCTGATCAGGTTCTCCAGCACCACCGCCGACTGGGTCTGCTTGATCGTGTCGCCAGCGACCAGGTTCTTCTCGTCGCCACCCGCCTCGAGCCCGATGTACTGGTCGCCCAGCAGTCCGGCGGTGAGGATCTTGGCCGAGCTGTCCTTGGGGAACTGGTAGCCCTGCTGCAGCTCGAGCATCACGACGCCCTGGAAGGTCTTCGGATCGAGCGAGATCGACTTGACGCGCCCCACCACGACCCCTGCCGAACGCACCGGCGCACGGGGCTTGAGGCCACCGATGTTGTCGAAGCGCGCCGTGAGCGCATAGGTTTCGCCGTTGCTGAAGCTGGTGAGGTTGGCCGCCTTGAGCGCCACGAACAGCAGCCCGGCCATGCCCAGCAGCACGAACAACCCGACCAGGATCTCGATGTTTCTTTTTGCCATTGGTTTTGCTCGCTTCCTTCGCGCCGGGTTCAACGCCCGGTCGAGAACATCAGCGCGGTGAGGACGAAGTCCATGCACAGCACGCCGAGCGACGAGATCACCACCGTGCGGGTGGTGGCGTAGGCGACGCCCTCGGGCGTGGCCTCGGTCTCGTAGCCCTGGTACAGCGCAACGGCGGTGCAGATGATGCCGAACACGAAACTCTTGACGACGCCGTTGCCGACGTCGCGCCAGACATCGACGCCATTCTGCTGGATGGCCCAGAAGTTGCCGGCGTCGATGCCGATCAACCCCACGGCCACCAACCAGGCGCCCAGGATGCCGATGGCGGAAAACAGGATGGCCAGCAGCGGCATCGAGATCACACCGGCCAGGAAGCGCGGGGCCAGCGTGCGCTGGCGTGGATCGATGGCCATCAGCTCGAGCGCGGCAATCTGCTCGCCGGCCTTCATCAGCCCGATCTCGGCTGTGAGCGAGGTGCCCGCGCGCCCGGCAAACAGCAGCGCCGTCACCACCGGTCCGAGCTCGCGCACCAGCGAGAGGTTGACCACCAGCCCCAGCGATTCCGCTGCGCCAAAGGTGATCAGCGTGTTGTACAGCTGCAGCGCCAGCACGAACCCGACGGCCATGCCCGACGCCAGGATGATCACCAGCGAACGGTTGCCGATGGCGTGGATCTGCATCACGACCAGGCTGAAGCGCCGCAAGGCCGCGGGCAGTGCCATCAGCAGGTCGAGGAAGAACATCGCGGCGCGGCCCCAGCCGCGCAAGATGTCCATCGTTCGCGCCCCGAGCCCGGCGATCCAGTTCATGCCGGCCTCCGCAGACCGAAGTCCTCGGCCAGATCGCGCGCGGGGTAATGGAATTTCACCGGTCCGTCGGGCTCGCCGCGCACGAACTGGCGCACCTCGGGATCGGTCGAGGCCATCAGTTCGGCCGGCGTCCCCTGGGCCACGATGCGGCCGCCAGTGGCCATCAGCACCACGTGGTCGCTGATCGCCATGCACTCGGGCACGTCGTGCGAGATCACCAGCGACGTGGCCCCGGTCGTGTCGTTCAGCGTGCGAATCAGCTTGGCGGCCACGCCCATCGAGATCAGGTCGAGTCCGGCGAAGGGCTCGTCGTACATGATCAACTCGGGATCGAGCGCGATCGCCCGCGCCAGCGCGATGCGCCTCGCCATGCCACCGGAGACTTCGCTGATCTTCAGGGGTGCCGCCCCGCGCAGCCCGACGGCATTCAGCTTCATCAGCACGATGTCGCGGATCAGCGGCTCGGGCAGGTCGGTCATCTCGCGCAACGGAAACGCGACGTTGTCGAACACCGTCAGGTCGGTGAACAGCGCCCCGAACTGGAACAGCATGCCCAGGCGCCGCCGCAGCCGGTACAGCTGCGTGCTGTCGTGGGTATCGATGACCTCGCCATCGAAGAGCACGCGCCCCCGGTTGGCGGCATGCACGCCGCCGATCAAGCGCAGCAAGGTGGTCTTGCCGCAACCGGAGCCACCCAGCACGGCGGTGACCTTGCCGCGCGCGAAGCGCAGGCTCAGGTTCTCGAGAATGGTGCGACGCTCGTCATAGCCGAACGTGACGCGGTCGATCTCGATCAGGGTGTCGGAGCTCAAGGGTCGGGCGGGCGGGCCCAAGGGCCCTGGCGGTTAGCGGGTGGCACCGGTCAAGGCCTCGGCCGAGGGTGCCGCGGCATTCTCGCATGCCGCGTTTTCCCGTACGGACTTGCCCCGATTCAACTTGGCAAAGCTGTGTTTCCGGTGCGTGTCCGCGCCGAAGCCGAAGCCGAGCCCGCTGGCGGCGGTCCGTCAGGCCCCGCTCAACGGGGCAGCGTGCTGGCGCCCATCAGGAACTCGTCGACCGCGCGGGCGGCCTGCCGGCCTTCGCGGATCGCCCAGACCACCAATGACTGGCCACGCCGCATGTCGCCGGCGGCGAACACCTTGTCGACGTTGGTCTTGTAGCTCGCGGCACCCTCTGTGGCAGCGCGGGCATTGCCGCGTGCATCCTTGTCGACGCCGAAGGCTTCCAGCACCGTGGCCACCGGATTCACGAAGCCCATCGCCAGCAGCACCAGGTCGGCCTTGTATTCCTTCTCGGTACCCGGCACCTCGATCATCTTGCCGCCCTGCCACTCGACCTGCACGGTCTTCAGGCCGGTGAGCTTGCCCTTGCTGCCGACGAATTCCTTGGTGGCGATGGCGAACGTGCGTTCGCAGCCCTCTTCGTGGCTGGAACTGGTGCGCAGCTTGTACGGCCAATAGGGCCAGGTCAGCGGCCGGTTCTCTTCCTCCGGCGGCATCGGCATCAGCTCGAACTGCGTGACGCTGGCCGCGCCATGGCGGTTGCTGGTGCCGACGCAGTCGCTGCCCGTGTCGCCGCCGCCAATCACGATCACGTGCTTGCCATCGGCGCGGATCTGGCCCTTGACCTTGTCGCCGGCCACCACCTTGTTCTGCTACGGCAGGACCTCCACCGCGAAGTGCCCGCCGTCGAGGTCGCCCGGC
>CAZXLI010000011.1:0-53755 GCA_964641795.1 uncultured Bordetella sp.
GGCCTTCCTCGGTGAAGTCCGATCCCATGAAGGTGACCCACAGCGAGTCGTCCTTCTCGTTGACGGCGCGGTCGGTCAGGATGACCGGGATCTTGGCGGCCTTGGCTTCGCGCAGCACCGTGCCCCAGCCGCTTTCAACCACCGGCGAGAAGGCGATGACGTCGACCTTCTGCGCGATGAAGGCGCGGATGGCCTTGATCTGGTTCTCCTGCTTCTGCTGCGCATCCGAGAACTTCAGCTCGATGCCTGCGTCCTTGGCCGACTGCTTGATCGATTCGCTGTTGGCGGTGCGCCACTCGCTCTCGGCGCCGATCTGGCTGAAACCCAGCACGATCTTCTGCTGTGCAAGGGCCGGCAACGCACCGGTCAGGGCCAGGGCCGCGGCGGCGGCCAGGGTGGTGCGGCGGGTCAGGTTCATGCTTGTCTCCTCAGCGGTTGCGCGTGACCATCACGCGTTGATGTAGGCCGTCTTGACCGTGGTGTAGAACTCGACGGCATACCGGCCCTGCTCGCGCGGGCCGTGACTCGAACCCTTGCGGCCGCCGAAGGGCACGTGGAAGTCCACGCCGGCGGTCGGCAGGTTCACCATCACCATGCCGACCTGGGCATGGCGGCGGAAGTGAGCGGCATGCTTCAGGCTGCTGGTGCAGATGCCTGCGCACAACCCGAAGGGCGTGTCGTTGGCCAGCGCCAGCGCGTGTTCGTAGCCCTGCGCCCGGATCACGCAGGCCACCGGCCCGAAGATCTCCTCGCGCGCGATGCGGTGCTGCGGCTCGGCGATGAACAGCGCCGGGCTCATGTAGTGGCCGCGGGTGTCGCGCTGCAGCCGCTCGCCGCCGGCCAGCCACTCGGCGCCCTCGGCGCGGCCGATTTCCAGGTACGACAGGTTCTGTTCCAGCTGGGCCTGGCTGACCACCGGGCCGATCTCGGTGCCGCGCTTGAGCGCATGGTCCACCACCAGCGCGCGCGTGCGCTCGCGCAGCGCGGCGACGAAGCGATCGAAGATGCCCGGCGTGACGATCAACCGGCTCGACGCGGTGCAGCGCTGCCCGGTGGAGAAGTAGCTGCCCTGCACCGCACAGTCCACCGCGCGGTCCAGGTCGGCGTCGTCCAGCACCACCAGCGGGTTCTTGCCGCCCATCTCGAGCTGCACGCGCGCCTGGCGGGCCGCCGTCGACTTCAGGATGCCCTGCCCCACCGACACCGAGCCGGTGAAGCTCACGGCGTCCACCAGCGGGCTGTCCACCAGGGTCTGCCCCACGAGGCGTCCGCTGCCCATCAGCAGGTTGAACACGCCCGCCGGCAGCCCGGAGCGGCTGATGATCTCGGCCAGCGCGGCGGCGCAGGCCGGCACCAGCTCGGCCGGCTTGAAGACCACGGTGTTGCCGTAGGCCAGCGCCGGCGCGATCTTCCAGGCGGGAATCGCCAGCGGGAAGTTCCACGGCGCGATCAGGCCCACCACGCCCACCGGCTCGCGGGTGATCTCCACGTCCACGCCGGGCCGCACCGAGGCCAGTTTCTCGCCGGGGATGCGCAGCGCCTCGCCGGCGAAGAACTTGAAGATCTGGCCGGCGCGTGCCGCCTCGCCGATGCCTTCGGGCAGTGTCTTGCCCTCCTCGCGCGACAGCAGCTGGCCCAGCTCGTCCTTGCGCGCCAGCACCTCGCTGCCGATGGCGTCCAGCACCTCGAAGCGGCGCTGCGGCGTGCTGCGCGCCCAGTCGTCGCGCGCGTCGGCCGCGGCGCGGATGGCACTCTCGGTCTGCGCCGCGTCGGCGCGGGCGAATTCGGCCACCGTGTCCGAGAGGTCCGACGGGTTCTCGCTCATGCCGAGCGTGACACCGGTCTCCCAGCGGCCGTTGATGTAGTGCTTGAGGGAGCTCGTGCCCATCACAAGGCCTCCACGCCGCCCAGGGTGAAGTCCGCCGCCGCCACGGCCAGCGGGTTCACCAGCGGCTCGCCGAAGCCGGGCAGCTCGATCTCGAAGCGGTCGCCGGGCTGCACACTCACGCCGTCGGCGAAGCTGAGCGTGGCCGTGCCGAAGAAGTGCAGGTGCACGTCGCCCGGCCGGCGGTGGGCCGCGTACTTGAAGTGATGGAACTCCAGGTTCGCCAGCGTGTGGCACATGTTGGCCTCGCCGGTGACGAAGGGCTTCTCCCACACCACCTCGGCGCCGCGCCGCACGCGGCTGCTGCCGCGCAGGTCGGCCGGCAGTTCGCCCACCCGCAGCTCCGGGCCCACGGCACAGGGCCGCAGCTTGGAATGCGCCAGGTACAGGTAGTTCTGGCGCTCGAGCACGTGGTCGGAGAACTCGTTGCCGACGGCATAGCCCAACCGGTACGGCCGGCCATCGGGGCCGATGAGGTACAGGCCCACCAGCTCGGGTTCCTCGCCGCCGTCCAGCGCGAAGCCGGGGGACACCAGCGGCGCGCCCGGCGCGACCACGATGCTGCCGTCGCCCTTGTAGAACCATTCGGGCTGAACGCCGGGCTCGCTGCCAGTGGGGCGGCCCTTGTCCACGCCCCACTTGAACATGCGCATCGAGTCCGACAAGGCGGCCTCGTCACCGGCCAGCTTGTGGTGCATGGCGTCGCGCGTGGCGGCGCTGCCCAGGTGCGTGAGGCCGGTGCCGCTGACCAGGCAATGGGCCGGGTCGGGGTGCGTCAGCGGCGGCAGCACGCGGCCCTGGTCGAGCAGCTCGCCGTAGGTCTGCGCACTCGGCTGGGTGGGCAAGCCCTCGACGATGCCGCGCAGCGGCATGCCGGCACGCACCGCGGCCAGGGCCAGCTCGTAGGTGCTGCGCGGTCCCTCGAGCATGCGCACCGGCTCCGATCGCCCCTGCGCCAGGCCAATGTGTTGCTGCTGCTGCGTGTCCAGGAACTGGATCAGTCGCATCGTGTCTCCTGCCCCGCGCCTGCCACTCGGCCGGCGGCGCTTGTTCGGGTGCGGCATGGTACGAAGCGGACCAATAACAATCTAATAGAGTTTGAGCGATGATCGATATACGATTTCAGATATCACCGCCTGAACCCCTGCCCCGATGGCTGCGTCTTACACCCACTGGTTCATCCGTGCCCGGCTCAAGACCCGGCAGCTGCTGCTGCTGGTGGCGATGGAAGAGGAAGGCAACATCCACCGGGCCGCCCAGGTGCTGAACATGACGCAGCCCGCCGCCTCCAAGCTGCTGAAGGACCTGGAAGACGCGCTGGGCGCCCCGCTGTTCGACCGGCTGCCACGCGGCATGCGCCCCACCTGGTATGGCGAGACCATGATCCGGCACGCCCGCATGGCGCTGGCCAGCCTGTCGCAGGCGCATGACGAGATCGAGGCGCTGAAGGCCGGTCGCTTCGGGCAGGTGAGCGTCGGGGCGATCACCGCGCCCGGCATGACGCTGATGCCGGCGGCCATCGCGCTGGTGAAGCAGGCGCACCCGAACCTGCAGGTGGCGCTGCAGATCGAGACCAGCGACGTGCTGATGGAGCGCCTGCAGCAGGGCAAGCTCGACATCATGCTGGGCCGCCTGTTCGAGAGCCACGACAAGAGCTCGGTGCGCTACCAGCCGCTGGTGGAAGAGCCCGTGGTGGCGCTGGCGCGGCCGGGCCACCCGCTGCAGTCGATCTCGCACCTGAGCCTGCGCGACCTGGCCGGGGCGGGCTGGATCGTTCCGCCGGTGGGCAGCGTGCTGCGCCACCGCTTCGAGCTGATGTTCCAGGAAGAGGGCCTGGAGCCGCCGGTGAACCTGATCGAGACCACCGCGCTGCTGTTCATCACCCGCATGCTGCAGCGCAGCGACATGGTGGCCGTGGTGGCGGCCGACGTGGCGCGCTACTACGCCGAGCACGGCATGGTCGCGCTGCTGCCGATCCACCTGCCCTGCAAGATGGACAGCTTCGGCCTCATCACCCGCAGCGACCGGCTGCTGTCGCCCGGCGGCAAGGCCATGCTCGCCGCGCTGCGCGAAACCGCCCTGGCGGTCTACGGCGTGGCGCTGGACCTGCCGTCGTAGGCCGCCCCGGCGGGCCGCCGGGTCACGACCAGCCGCCGTCGACGGTGAACTCCTGGGCGGTGCACATGGCCGCGTCGTCCGAGGCCAGGAACAGCACCATCGCGGCGATGTCCCGCGGCTGCAGCTTCTGCGGCAGGCACTGGTTGCGCTGGATGTCGAGTTCCCCTTCGGGCGTGAGCCAGAGCCGGATCTGCCGCTCGGTCATCACCCAGCCCGGCGTGACGGTGTTGACGCGGATGCCATGCGCCCCCAGCGGACGCGCCAGCCCGCGCGTGAGCCCGTTCACCGACGACTTGGCCACCGCGTAGCACGGGTAGCCGCCTTCCTTGATCTGCCAGCCGATGGAGCCCAGGTTGACCACCGAGCCGCCGCCCAGGCGCTTCATGCCCGGCACCACGGCCTGGATGGCGAAGAAGGCCGGCCGCTCGTTGATGGCCATGCGCTCTTCCCAGTACTCGGGGGTCACCGCCTCGAGCGTGTGGCGCTCGTCGCTGGCCACGTTGTTCACCAGCACGTGGAAGTCGCCCAGCGTGCCCGCCGCCTCGGCGATGGACTCCTGCAGGGCCGCCACGTCGCGCACGTCGCAATGGCGCCACCACGGCCGGGCCAGGCCTTCGCCGGCCAGGCGGTCGGCCAGCGCGGCACTGCTGTCATCGGCCACGTCGATGAACGCCACCCGGGCGCCCTGGCGGGCGAACGACTCGACGATCGCCTCGCCGATGCCCGAGCCACCGCCGGTGACGAAGACGCGGCGCCCTTCCAGGCAGGGGTACGTCGTGGGCCGGGCAGCAGCGTGCAAGGGGGTGTTCATGTCCGTTTCCAGGATAGGTATACAAAAGTGGATATCGCTTTAGCAAATTTCATTATTATTCTGATATCAGTGTGCGGCGATAAGCTCCCGGCCGTCAAGTGTTCAGGAGCGCCCATGGATTCGAAGAAGCCTGTTCGTCGCAGCCAAGCCTGGTTCGGCCGGCAGGACCGCGATGGTTTTGTGCACCGCAGCTGGATCAAGAACCAGGGCTACCCGCACGACCTGCTGGACGGGCGGCCGGTCATCGGCATCTGCAACACCTGGAGCGAGCTCACGCCCTGCAACGGCCACTTCCGCGAACTGGCCGAGTTCGTCAAGCGCGGCGTCTACGAAGCCGGCGGCTTCCCGCTGGAGTTCCCGGTGATGTCGCTGGGCGAGACGCAGCTGCGCCCCACGGCCATGCTGTTCCGCAACCTGGCCAGCATGGACGTGGAAGAGGCGATCCGCGGCAACCCGATCGATGGCGTGGTGCTGCTGATGGGCTGTGACAAGACCACCCCGGCACTGCTGATGGGTGCGGCCAGTTGCGACCTGCCGACCATCGGCCTGTCGGGCGGGCCGATGCTGAACGGCAAGTTCCGCGGCAAGGACATCGGCTCGGGCACCGGCGTGTGGCAGATGAGCGAGATGGTGCGCGCCGGCGAAATGACGATGGAGGAGTTCACGCAGGCCGAGAGCTGCATGCACCGCTCCAAGGGCAGCTGCATGACCATGGGTACCGCCTCCACGATGGCCTCGATGGTCGAGGCCCTGGGCATGGCCCTGCCCGAGAACGCCGCCATCCCCGCGGCCGATACGCGGCGCAACCGGCTGGCGCAGCTCACCGGCCGGCGCATCGTCGAGATGGTGAACGAAGACCTGCGCATGTCGAAGGTGCTCACCCGCGCCGCCTTCGAGAACGCCATCCGCGCCAATGCCGCCATCGGCGGCTCCACCAATGCAGTGATCCACCTGCTGGCCGTGGCCGGCCGCATGGGCGTGAAGCTCACGCTGGACGACTGGGACCGGCTCGGCGCCGAGGTGCCGTGCCTGGTGGACCTGCAGCCTTCGGGCCGCTTCCTGATGGAGGATTTCTTCTACGCCGGCGGCCTGCCCGCGGTGCTGCGCGAGATCCGCGCCCTGCTGCACCAGGATGCGCTCACCGTCAACGGCAAGTCCATCGGCGAGAACATCGCCCAGGCCCCGTGCTGGAACCGCGAGGTGATCCGCCCGCTGGACGAGCCCTTCAAGCCTGCCGCCGGCATCGCCGTGCTGCGCGGCAACCTGGCGCCGGACGGTGCGGTGCTCAAGCCTTCGGCGGCCTCGCCGCACCTGTTGCAGCACCGCGGCCGCGCGGTGGTGTTCGACAGCATCGAGGACTTCCACGCGCGGATCGACGACGAGGCGCTCGACATCGACGAGCACTGCGTGATGGTGCTGAAGAACTGCGGCCCGCGCGGCTACCCCGGCATGGCCGAGGTGGGCAACATGCCGCTGCCGCCCAAGGTGCTGCGCCGCGGCATCACCGACATGGTCCGCATCAGCGATGCGCGCATGAGCGGCACGGCCTACGGCACCGTGGTGCTGCACACCTCGCCGGAGGCCGCCGCCGGCGGGCCGCTGGCGCTGGTGCGCGACGGCGACGTCATCGAGCTCGACGTGCCCCGCCGCCGCCTGCACCTGGAGGTGAGCGAAGAGGAACTGGCGCGGCGCCGCGAAGCCTGGACCGCGCCGCCGAAGCCCGAACGCGGCTGGTACAAGCTGTACGTGGACCACGTGCAGCAGGCGCACCTGGGTGCCGACCTCGACTTCCTGGTCGGCGGCAGCGGCGCCCCCATTCCGCGGGATTCGCACTGATGGTCGCGGCCCCGGCCCTGCGGTCGCCGTTGCGCTGCCTGTGGGAGGCCCGCGCGGTGCTCGGCGAAGGCACCTGCTGGTCCGACAGCGCGCAGTGCCTGTACTGGGTGGACATCCTGCGCCACCGGCTCTACCGCTGCGACGCCAGCGGTGGCCAACGGCGCGAATGGGCCTTCGACGACACCGTCTCCGCCATCGCCGAGCGCCGCGACAGGCCCGGCCTGGCCGTCACGCTGCGGCGCGGCCTGGCGCTGTTCGACCCCGACAGCGGCGAACTCGTGCGCCTGCACGAACCCGAGCCCGAGCGCAGCGGCAACCGCTTCAACGACGGCAAGTGCGACGAACGCGGTCGCTTCTGGGCCGGCTCGATGGACTTCGGCTGCCAGGCCCCCACCGGGGCGCTGTACCAGTACGGCGCCGACGGGCGGGCCCGGTGCGCCGCTGACCTGCGCTGGGGCGTCACCAACGGGCCGACCTGGTCGCTCGACGGCGGCACGATGTTCGTCAACAACACGCTCGAGCGCGAGGTGCAGGCCTACCACTTCGACCCCGACAGCGGCGAACTGACCCACCCGCGCACCTGGCTGCGCTTCGGCCCGCAGGACGGCTACCCCGACGGCATGACCACCGACGCCGAGGGCCGGCTGTGGATCGCGCACTGGGGTGCGGCATGCGTCAGCTGCCACGACCCCTTGACGGCACAGGAACTGTTGCGCGTGCCATTGCCCACCAGCCACATCACGAACCTCGCCTTCGGCGGGCCGGGGATGCGCACGCTGTTCATCACCAGCGCACGCTTCGGCCTCAGCGACCAACAACTCACCGCCGAACCGCTGGCCGGCGCGCTGTTCGCCGTCGACACCGACGCCACCGGGCTGCCGGCCCACCGCTACGCCGGCTGAAGCCCGGCCCGGGGCGGCGGACCCGCCCACTGCCGCCTATCGTTTTCCCGAAGATCGCCCCGACCGAAACACCGGCGCGGCGCCCGTTGCGGTACGATTCCGTACCGTTGATTTATTGTTAAATTACTGTGAAATTCACCGACGGCCAATGGCTGATGCAACCGGGCCTCACCGCCCACTACGCGGTCGAGGCCCACGAAGTCCAGGCGCTCGACGACCGGCTGGTGGTGCTGGCAACCTGCCGCCCGATCAAGCACCGCGGCGACACACTCGCCGGCCCGGTGCTCACCATCACGCTCCGCTCACCGGCCGAGGGCGTCGTGCGCGTCAGCGTCGAGCACTACAGCGCCAGCGCGCCGCCGCGCCTGCACGTGCCGATGCCCGGCGCCGGCCGGCCCGACGTGCGCATCGAGCAGGACGACGAGCGCGCCACGCTCACCACCGGCACGCTGACGGTCGAGGTCAACAAGGGCGAAGGCTGGCGCCTGACCTTCCGCGAAGGCGATCGCGTGCTCACCCGCAGCGACTGGCGCAGCCTGGGCTACCTGCAGTGGGGCGCCAAGGGCAACTTCATGCACGAGCAGCTCACGCTGCAGGTCGGCGAGAACGTCTATGGCCTGGGCGAACGCTTCACGCCCTGGGTGAAGAACGGCCAGGTGGTCGAGAACATCAACAAGGACGGCGGCACCGCCTGCGAGCAGGCCTACAAGAGCGTGCCGTTCTACCTCAGCAGCCGCGGCTACGGCGTGCTGGTCAACGAGGCCGGCCCGGTCTCGTTCGAGGTGGCCTCCGAGAAGACCACCCGCGTGCAGTTCAGCCGTGAAGGCGAGAGCCTGGACTACTGCGTCATCGCCGGCCCCACGCCGAAGGACGTGCTGCAGCGCCTGACCGCCCTCACCGGCCGCGCCCCGCTGCCGCCGGCCTGGAGCTTCGGCCTGTGGCTCACCACCTCGTTCACCACCCAGTACGACGAAGCCACCGCCACGCACTTCATCGACGAGATGGCGCGCCGCGAGCTGCCCTTGTCGGTGTTCCACTTCGACTGCTTCTGGATGCGCGAATTCCAGTGGTGCGACTTCCAGTGGGACCCGCGCGGCTTTCCCGACCCCGAGGGCATGCTGGCCCGGCTGCACGCCAAGGGCCTGAAGATCAGCCTCTGGATCAACCCCTACGTCGCGCAGAAGTCGCCGCTGTTCGCCGAAGGGGTGCGCGAGGGGTACTTCCTCAAACAGCCCAATGGCCGCACCTGGCAGACCGACCTGTGGCAGCCCGGCATGGCCATCGTCGACTTCACCAACCCCGCGGCCGTGGCCTGGTACCAGGGCCACCTGCGGCGCCTGCTGGCCATGGGCGTGGACTGCTTCAAGACCGACTTCGGCGAGCGCATCCCGAGCGAAGGCGTGGTCTACCACGATGGCTCCGACCCGGTGGAGATGCACAACCTCTACGCGCTGAAGTACAACGAGGTGGTCTTCGACCTATTGCGTGAGGTGAGCGGCAAGGAAGCGATGGTGTTCGCGCGCAGCACCTACGCGTCCGGCCAGCGCTTCCCGGTGCACTGGGGCGGCGACTGCTGGAGCAATTTCGAGTCGATGGCCGAAAGCCTGCGCGGCGGCCTCTCGCTCACCAGCTGCGGCTTCGCGTTCTGGAGCCACGACATCGGCGGCTTCGAAGGCAAGCCGCCGCCGGCCGTGTACAAGCGCTGGATCCAGTTCGGCCTGATGTCCTCGCACAGCCGGCTGCACGGCAGCGGTTTCTACCGCGTGCCGTGGCTGGTGGACGAGGAAAGCTGCGACGTGCTGCGCCGCTTCACGCACCTGAAGCACCGGCTGATGCCCTACCTGTACGCCAAGGCCATCGAGGCGACGGAGACGGGCGTGCCGGTGATGCGCGCGATGGTGGTGGAGCATCCGGCCGACCCGGCCTGTGCGCCGCTGGACCGCCAGTACCACCTGGGCGAATCGCTGCTGGTGGCACCGGTGTTCACCGACAGTGGCGAGGTCGATTTCTACCTGCCCGGCGAGGGCCGCTGGACCCACCTGCTCACCGGTGAAAAGCGCGTCGGCGGGCGCTGGTACCGCGAGACGCACGACTTCATGAGCCTGCCGCTGTACGTGGCGCCGGCCAGCGTGCTGTGCTGGGGGGCGAACGACCAGCGGCCCGACTACGACTATGCCCGCGGCCTGGTGCTGCGGGTGTACGAACTGGCCGATGGCGCGAGCGCCGACTTCAGCGTGCCCATGCCCGACGGGGGCATCGCCGCCCGCGGCCAGGTGCGGCGCGAGGGCACGCACTACACCGCCGTGCTCAGCGAAGGCCGGCTGCACGACTGGTGCATCGAGGTCGACGGCCGCCAGGGACCGGTGTGCGCCGACGGCACCACCGCCACGCTGGCCCTGTGAGCGTGGCGGCGCCCGCACAGCAGCTCCGTGCCGGCGCCGCGCCGTGGCGCGCCCGGCCCGTCCTGCGCGCGCTGGCCTCTGTGCTGGGCACCGCCTTGCTGCTGCTGTTGCTCAGCGCCGCGGCCCCGGCGCTGGCCGCCGATCGGGAGCGCCTGTCGCTCGACACCGGCTGGCTGTTCCATCGCGGCGACGTCCCCGAGCCGCCGATCCAGGGCCATGGCGCCAGCTACCACCAGGCCAAGGCCGGCGGCGCCGCGGGTGCGGCGGCGCCCGACTTCGACGACTCCGCCTGGCGCCGCCTCGACCTGCCGCACGACTGGGTCATCGAAGGCGGCTTCGATCGCCACGAGAACGCCTCGCAGGGCTACCGCGCCCGCGGCTTCGGCTGGTACCGGCGCTACTTCCAGTTGCCCGAGTCGGACCGCGGCCGCCACATCGAACTGCAGTTCGACGGCATCGCCACCCACAGCACGGTGTGGGTCAACGGCATCGTCGTCAACCGCAACTTCTCGGGCTACAACGGCCGCGCCATCGACGTCACGCCCTTCGTGCGTTATGGCGAAGACGTGAACAGCATCGCCGTGCGCGTGGACGCCCAGGCGCAGGAAGGCTGGTGGTACGAAGGCGCCGGCATCTACCGCCACACCTGGCTGGTCAAGCGCGACGCGCTGCACATCGCCACCGACGGCCTGCACGCCAACCCGGTGCTGAAGAACGGCCGCTGGACGCTGCCGGTGGCGGTGGACATCGACAACACCGGCCGCGCCCCGCGCGAGGCCGTGCTCGAGCTGCAGGTGACCGATCCCGCCGGCGCGGTGGTGGCCCGCGGCCACCGCCGCGTGCACGTGGCCGCGCTGGGCTCGGCCACGGCCCGGCTGGACCTCACCGTGCCCCGGCCCCAGCTGTGGACGCCGCAGCAGCCGCGCCTGTACCGCGTGCAGGCCGTGCTGCGCGAGCCCGCGGCCGCAACGGCCCGCGCATTCGACCGCGCCGAACTGCACACCGGCTTCCGCAGCATCCGCTTCGACGCCGAGCGTGGCTTCTTCCTCAACGGCGAGCCGCTGAAGCTGCAGGGCGTGTGCATCCACCAGGACCATGCCGGCGTCGGCGTGGCCGTGCCCGAGGCGATCTGGGCGTTCCGCCTGCGGCGGCTGAAGGAGATGGGCGTCAACGCCATCCGCTTCGCCCACAACGCCGTGGCGCCGGAGGTGATGGACCTCACCGACCGCCTGGGCCTGCTGGTGATGAACGAGAACCGCAACTTCAACCCCAGCCCCGACACGCTGGCCCAGCTGCAGTGGCTGGTGCGGCGCGACCGCAACCGCCCGAGCGTGATCCTGTGGTCGCTGTTCAACGAAGAGCCGCTGCAAGGCAGCGAGCAGGGCCTGGAGATGGCCCGCCGCATGGTCGCGGCCGTCAAGCGCCTGGACCCGACGCGGCCGGTCACCGCCGGCATGCACGACGGCCTGTTCGGCGAACGCAATGCCGCGCAGGCGCTGGACGTGGTGGGCATCAACTACCAGGTCTGGGCCTACGACCGCTACCACCGCGAACACCCCGGCCGGCCGCTGACGAGCACCGAAGACACCTCGGCCTACATGACCCGCGGCGCCTGGGCCAGCGACCGCCAGGCCCAGGTGCTGGGCAGCTACGACAACGAGCCCTCGTCGTGGGGCCAGACGCACCGCGAGGCCTGGAAGCAGATTGCCCAGCGCCCCTTCATCGCCGGCGCCTTCGTCTGGAGCGGCATCGACTACCACGGCGAGCCCACGCCCTTCGAATGGCCCAGCGCCAGCACCTTCTTCGGCGCCCTCGACCTGGCCGGCTTCCCCAAGGCCGCGTTCTACATCCGCCAGGCGCATTGGGTAAAGCCGCCGCCGCCGCCCGTCAAGGGGGTCGAGTCATCTCGGGAGCGGCCCTTCGCCGACTCGGACCGCACGGTGATCAAGGTGTTGCCGCACTGGAACTGGGCCGGCCGCGAAGGCCAGCCGGTCCAGGTGATGGTGGCCAGCAATGCCCCGCGCGTGCGGCTGCTGCTGAACGGCGCGGTGCTCGGCGAGCAGGACGTGGACCCGATCGACATGGTCACGTTCCAGGTGCCCTATGCCCCCGGCCGGCTCGAGGCGGTGGCGCTGGCCCGGGACGGTCAGCGCGAACTCGGCCGCGATGCGGTCGAGACCAGCGGCGCGCCGGCGCGCCTGGTGCTGACGCCCGACCGCGCGGCGCTGGCCGGCGACGGCCGCGACGCGATGCCGGTGACGGTGAGCGCTGTCGATGCGCAGGGCCGCCCGGTGCCCACGGCCAACCTGCTGGTGCGCTTCGAACTGGCCGGCGCCGGGCAGATCATCGGCGTGGGCAATGGCGACCCGAACTCGCATGAATCGGAAAAGGCGCCCGAGCGCTCGCTCTTCAACGGCCTGGCGCAGGTGATCCTGCAGAGCCGGCGCGCCGCGACCGGGACGCTCACTTTGCGCGCCAGCGCCGCCGGCCTGCAAGGCGCCGAGCTGGTGCTGCCGCTGCAGCCGGCCGCGCAGGAGCCCGCGGTGCCGGCGGCCGAGGCGCTCAGCAAGGTGGGCGGCTGGCGCATCTCGCCGCCGCAGGCCGAGCGGCCCGACCCCAACCAGGTGCTGGCCGGCAACGACATGAACAGCTGGGGCTGGGGCGACCCGCCGATGAAGCAGCCGCCCGAGGCCCTGCCCTGGCGCGCCTACCGGGCCCAGCTGAAGCTGCGCGCCGACCGCAACAATGGCCGCGGGCGCCTGGTGTTCCGCCAGATCGCCGGCCAGGCCGAGGTCTGGGCCGATGGGGTGAAGCTGGGGGAGAAGACCGCGGCCGAGGCGGGCCCGCTGGCGGTGCCGATCCCCGCCGGCGCCGGCTGGCGCACGCTGACGGTGCTGCTGCGTGCGCAGCCGGGCCAGCCCTCGGGCCTGATCGGCAGCGTCTGGGCCGAAGCCGGCACGCCATGAGGGCGATCGCACTGCTGCGCGCCGCAGTTCTGCGCGCCACACTCCTGCGCGTGGCACTGCTGGCCACCGGGCTGCTGGTGGGCGCCGCGGCATCGGCCGAGCGCAGCGCGCTGCCGCTGGACGGCCCCTGGCGCTTCACCCGCGCCGAGGCGGCCGGCGCCGCCGATCCGGCCTTCGACGATGCGGCCTGGGAGCCGGTCATGCTGCCGCACACCTGGAACGCGCGCGATGGCGAGGCCGGCGGCGCCTACTACCGCGGTACCGGCTGGTACCGCCACAGCCTCGAGCGCCCGGCCACGCCCGCGCCGCAGCGGCGCCAGTTCATCGAATTCGATGGCGCGACGCTCGCCGCCGAGGTCTGGGTCAACGGCCACCTGGCCGGCCGCCACGAAGGCGGCTATGCCCGCTTCCGCTACGACATCAGCGCACTGCTGCAACCCGGCCGCAACCTGCTGGCGGTGCGGGTGGACAACAGCCCGCTGCCGCAGGTGGCGCCGCTGGGCGGCGACTTCACCGTCTTCGGTGGCCTGGTGCGGCCGGTGCGGCTGATCGAGACCGATGCCGCGCACATCGAGCTGCTCGACCACGGCGGCCCCGGCGTGCAGGTGGACACCGAGGTCCTCGACCGCGCCGGCGCGCGCCTGTTGGTGCAGGTGACGCTGCGCAACGACGGCAGCGCCCCGGCCGAGCGCACGCTGCGGCTCACGCTGCAGGACGCCGAGGGCCGCACCGTGCTGCAACAGCAGCAGCCGGTGCCGCTCGCCGCCGGCGCCACCCACACCGCCCTCGCGCGCCTGCACCTGCCCAAGCCGCACCTGTGGCAGGGCGTGCACGATCCCTACCGCTACCGCCTGCAGGCCGAACTGCTGGACGGCGAGCGCATGGCCGACAGCGTGCAGCTGCCGCTCGGGCTGCGCCAGTTCGCGGTGGACCCGCAGCGCGGCTTCCTGCTCAATGGCAAGCCCTATCCGCTGCGCGGCGTCAACTACTTCCACGCCGGCCGGCCCGGCCGCGGCGTGGCGGTGGGCGATGCCGAGATCGACGAAGACCTGCGCCTCCTGATGGACCTGGGCCTCACCGGCCTGCGCCTGGTGCACTACCAGCACCCACCGCGCACCTACGAACGAGCCGACGAACTGGGCCTGGTGCTGTGGACCGAAGTGCCGTTGAACGCGGCGCTGCAGCAGACCCCCGCCTTCCGCGACAACCTCAGGCAGCAGCTGCGCGAACTGGTGCGCCAGAACCGCCACCATGCCGCGGTGGCGATCTGGGGCGTGGGCAACGAGGTCTACCGGGCCGACGAGCCCGTGCGCGCGCTGCTGGCCGAGCTGCATGCGCTGGCCAAGCAGGAAGACCCCGCGCGCCTGACCGCCTACGCCCACTGCTGCGCCCCCGACGACCACCCGATGGCGCTGCAGACCGACCTGGCCGCGTACAACCGCTATTGGGGCTGGTACGACGGCGAGTTCACCGACATCGGCCCCTGGGCCGACCGCCTGCACGCCAAGCTGCCGGCCCGGCCCATCGGCCTGGGCGAGTACGGCGCCGGCGCGAGCGTGCTGCACCAGCAGGACCCGCCGCGCCGCCCGGAACCCGGCGGACGCTGGCACCCCGAGCAGTACCAGGCGCTGTTCCACGAGGCCTATGCGCGCGCCATCGCCGAGCGGCCCTTCCTGTGGGGCAGTTTCGTCTGGCTCGCCTTCGACCATGCCTCGGCCGGCCGCAACGAGGGCGATTCGCCGGGCTTCAACGACAAGGGCCTGGTCAGCTACGACCGGCGCCAGCGCAAGGACGCGTACTTTCTGTACCAGGCGCACTGGTCGAGGCGGCCGATGGTGCACATCGCCAGCCGCCGCTTCAGCCCGCGCCCGGCCGGCCCGGTGACCGTGAAGGCCTACAGCAACGCCCGCCACCTGACGCTCGAAGTGAACGGCCATCCCGTCGGCAGCGCGATGGTGGTGGACCGCATCGCCACCTGGCCCGGCGTGGTGCTGGCGCCGGGGCGCCAGGTGATCGACGTGCGCGCCGACGATGGCATCGGCGACCGCGCCGAATGGGAGGTGACCCCATGAAGAACGGACTCGCCGCGCTGGTGCCGGCGCTGATGGTGCCTGCGTGCCTGGCACTGTCCGGCTGCGCCACGCCGCTGCCGCCGGCCACCGCCGGCTGCGACGCCCAGGCCCTGGGCACCCAGCGCACGCTGGTGCTGCCGCGCGAGGCCGCCGCCTACGGCCGCGCCCAGCATGGCCCGCTGCCGCTGGCGCCCGGCGAGGTGGTGCTCAGCTTCGACGACGGTCCCCGCCCCGAAACAACGCCCCGGGTCCTGCAGGCCCTGAAGGCCGAGTGCGCCCGAGCCACCTTCTTCATGAACGGCGAGCCGATGCTGCGCCACCCCGAGCTGGCGCGCCGGGTGCAGGCCGAAGGGCACACGGTGGCGATGCACGGCTTTCGCCACCTCAACTTCTCGCAGCTGACGCCGCAGGACCAGCGCGCCGACCTGCAGGCCCTGCAGCAGGCGCACCGCCAGGTGCTCGGCGGCGAGCCCGCCGCCTGGCGCTTCCCCTTCCTGAGCGAAACCCCCGTGCTGCGCGAGGCACTGCGCGCGCAGCGCATCACCGTGATGTCGGTGGACGTCGGCATCGAGGACTGGCTGCCCGGCCAGACCCCGACGCTGCTGGCCGACCGCCTGATCACCCGCCTGCGCGAGCGCGGCGGCGGCATCGTGCTGCTGCACGACGTGCAGGACCAGACCGCCGCGGCGCTGCCGCTGTTGCTGCGCCGGCTGAAGGACGACGGCTGGCGCGTGGTGCACCTGCAGTGGTCCGAACCCTGAGGCTCCCCGCCATGCCGACCCCTTTGCCGAGCACCTTCGTCCCCGCCACCATCGCCGTCGCGCTGGGCCTGGCGCTGCAGGCCTGCGCCCATGCGCCGGCGCCCGCGCAGACACCACCGCCCGCCGCCGCCGTGCCCGACGCCTCCGTACCCGACGCCAAGACCACCGCCGCCATCCAGGTCAACCAGGTTGGCTTCCTGCCCGGTGCCGCCAAGTGGGCCGTCGTGCCTGCCGGCGCGGCCAGCCACTTCGCGCTGATCGAAGCCGGCACCGGACGCGAAGTGTTCCGCGGCCCGATCGGCCCCGCCGCGCCCTGGGCGCCCGCGCAGGAGTCGCTGCGCCTGGCCGACTTCTCCGCCTTCGGCACGCCGGGCGCGTACCGGCTGCGCGTGGCCGGCCTGGCCGATTCACCGCGCTTTGCCATCGGTGCGCAGGCCTACGAGGCGGTGACCGCGGCCGCGCTCAAGGCCTTCTATTTCAATCGCGCCAGCATCGAGCTCAGGCCCGAGCATGCCGGCGCCTGGGCACGCCCGGCCGGCCACCCGGACACCCAGGTGCGCGTGCATGCCTCGGCCGCCGGCCCCGGCCGGCCCGAGGGCACCGTGATCAGTGCGCCCAAGGGCTGGTACGACGCCGGCGACTACAACAAGTACATCGTCAACTCCGGCATCACGGTGTACACGCTGCTGGCCGCGTGGGAACATTTCCCCGCTTACTTCGAGCGTCAGCACATCGGCATCCCGGAAAGCGGCAACGGCCTGCCCGACCTGCTCGACGAGGTGCTGTGGAACCTGGAGTGGATGCTGGCCATGCAGGACCCGGCCGACGGCGGCGTGTACCACAAGCTCACCGACAAGGGCTTCGACGGCGTGGTCATGCCGCACCAGGCGCGCAACGAGCGCTACGTGGTGATGAAGACCACCGCGGCCACGCTGGACTACGCCGCGGTGATGGCCCAGGCCAGCCGCGTCTTCGCTGCCTTCGAGGCGCAGCGCCCGGGCCTGTCCGCGCGCATGCTGGGCGCCGCCAAGGCCGCCTGGGGCTGGGCCCAGGCCCACCCGGCCGTGGTCTACCGGCAGCCGCCCGACATCCACACCGGCGGCTACGACGACGACCAGCTGGCCGACGAGTTCGCCTGGGCCGCGGCCGAGCTGTACGTGACGACGCGCGACGACGGCTTTCTGGCCGCCCACCAGGCCCGGGCCGCGCCGGCCGACGTGCCCGGCTGGGGCAGCGTCGGCAGCCTGGGCTGGATGACGCTGGCGCACCACCGCGCGCGGCTCACGCCCGCAGCCGACCGGGCGCTGATCGAACGCCAGATCACCGCGCTCGCCCGCAAGCTCGCGCTGCAGTGGCAGGCCTCGCCGTACCGCGTGGCGATGCAGGTGGACGACTTCCACTGGGGCAGCAACGCGATGGCGCTGAACCAGGCGCTGATGCTCATCCAGGGCTACCGCCTCGGCGGCGAGCGCGCCCAGCTCGACGCCGCGCAGGCCGCGCTGGACTTCGTGCTCGGCCGCCACCCCACCGGCTCCTCGATGGTGACGGGCTTCGGCGAACGCTCCCCGCGCGATCCGCACCACCGGCCCTCCGGCGCCGACGGCGTGGCCGACCCGGTGCCCGGCTTCATCGTCGGCGGGCCGCGCAAGGAGACCTCGGACGACTGCAAGCCCGCCGCCTACCCTTCAAAAGCAGCGGCCAAGGCCTGGCTGGACCGCTTCTGCAGCTACACCACGAATGAGGTGGCCATCAACTGGAACGCACCGCTGGTCTACGTCTCCGCGGCGCTGCAGGTGCTGACCCCCGCCCCAACAACCACCCTCACATCCCCGCCATGAGCAGCCTCACCCCCACCGTCACCGCCGGCGACACCCCACCCGGCTCCGCGAGGCTGCGCCACCCGCTCGCCTGGGTGCCCACGCTCTACCTCGCGATGGGCCTGCCCAACGTGATGGTCGGCGTGGTGGCCGCCATCATCTACAAGAACCTCGGCGTGCCCAACGAGGACATCGCGCTCTACACCTCGCAGATGTACCTGCCGTGGGTGCTGAAGCCGTTGTGGGCGCCGCTGCTGGAGGCCCACCGCACGAAGCGCTGGTGGGTCATCAGCATGCAGTTCCTGATGGCGGCCTCGCTCGGGCTGGTGGCCTTCTGCCTGCCGCTGGAAGGCTTCTTCCGGCTCTCGCTGGCCTTCTTCTGGATCACCGGCTTCGCCTCGGCCACGCAGGACACCTGCGCCGACGGCGTGTTCATGACCACCGTCTCGCTGCAGGACCAGGCGCGCTATGCCGGGCTGCAGGGCATGTGCTGGAACCTCGGCGCGGTGATCGGCTCGGGCCTCCTGGTGTCGCTGACGGGCTGGCTGCACGGCAGCCGGGGGCTGCCCTGGGTGCAGTGCTGGATGATCGTCGTCGGCATGGCCGCGCTGGCCATGGCCGCCTTCGGCGTGTGGCACCTGCGCGTGCTGCCCGCGGGCGGGCCGCCGGTGGCCATCGCCGGCGCGGGGGCTGGCGGCTTCGCGGCGCTGCGCGTGGCCTGGCTCAGCTTCTTCGCCAAGCCGCAGATCTGGATGATGCTGGCCGTCATCTTCTTCTACCGCTTCGGCGAAGGCTTCATCGAGAAGTTCGGGCCGCTGTTCCTGCTGGACCCGCGCTCGGCCGGCGGCCTGGGGCTGGACAACGCGGCGCTGGGCCACATCAACGGCACCGTGGGCACCATCGCCTTCATCGCCGGTGCCTTCCTCGGCGGCTTCCTGGTGGCGCGGCGCACGCTGCCGCGTTCGTTCTTCGTGCTGGCCCTGGTGCTGAACGTGCCGCACCTGACCTACTTCTACCTCAGCATGGCCTTGCCGCAGGACCCGCTGTGGATCGGCGCCATCGTGGCGGCGGAGAAGTTCGGCTTCGGCATGGGCTCGGTGGGCCACATGCTCTACATGATGCAGCAGGTGGCCCCCGGCCCCTTCCGCATGGCGCACTACGCCATGGCCACCGGCGTGATGGCGCTGACCAAATGGTCCACCGGCACGGTCAGCGGCTGGGTGTGGGCTGCCGTCGGGCACGACTACACCAGCTTCTTCACGCTGGTGCTGCTGTTCTCGGTGCCGCCCGCCGTGCTGGCCTGGCTGGCGCCCTTCCCTCACCAGGCCGACACGGCCCCGGAGACCCGTTCATGACCCGCCCCCCGTTCCCGTTCCGCCTGCCGCTGCTGCGTCCGCTGACCGCTGCGCTGGCCTCCACGCTGGCCCTGGGCCTGTGCGCCGCGGCCGCCGCCGCGCCGCCGCCGCGCGTGGTGCAGCTCGACCTGGCCGCGGCCGCCAAGCCGATGGACCGCTTCTTCGACCTCTGCGTCGGCGCCGACTACACCGGCACCACCGGCCGCCCCGAGAACCTGGCGCAGCTGAAGACCGCGGTCGACGAACTGGGCTTCCGCCACGTGCGCTTCCACGACATCTTCCACGACGTGTACGGCACGGTGAAGAAGAACGGCGACAAGCTGGTGTTCGACTTCAGCGGCATCGACAGGCTCTACGACGCGCTGCTGGCGCGCGGCATCAAGCCCTTCATCGAACTGGGCTTCACGCCCGGCGTGATGAAGACCTCCGAGCTGACGATCTTCTACTGGAAGGGCAACACCTCGCACCCGCAGCCCGGCCCCTGGATGGAACTGATCGAGGCCTTCGCCCGCCACCTGATCGAGCGCTACGGCATCGAGCAAGTGCGCCAATGGCCCTTCGAGGTGTGGAACGAGCCCAACCTCGACGGCTTCTGGGAGAAGGCCGATCAGTCGGCCTACTTCGCGCTGTACGCCAACACCGCGCGCACGCTCAAGAAGGTCGATGCCGGCTTGCGCGTCGGCGGCCCGTCCACCGCCGGCGCGGCCTGGGTGCCGGAGCTGCTGGCCTATGCCAAGGCCAACGGCGTGCCGGTGGACTTCGTCACCACCCACACCTACGGCGTGACCGAAGGCTACCTCGACGAGTTCGGCAAGTCCGACCGCATCCTGGCGACCGACCCGAACTCGATCATCGGCGACGTGCGCCGCAACCGCCAGGAGATCGAGGCCTCGGCCTTTCCCGGCATCCCGCTGTACATCACCGAGTGGAGCACCAGCTACAACCCGCGCGACAAGGTGCACGACAGCTACATCAGCGCGCCGTGGATCCTGACCAAGCTGGTGGGCACGCGCGGCCACGCGCAGGCGATGAGCTACTGGACTTACAGCGACCTGTTCGAGGAGCCGGGCCCGCCCGACCGCGCCTTCCACGGCGGCTTCGGCCTGATGACGCGCGACGGCCTGCGCAAGCCCGCGTGGTTCGCCTACAAGTACCTCAATGCGCTGCGCGGCAACGAGGTGCCCAGCACGGACAGCCAGGTGCTGGCCGCAGTGGACGGCGGCAAGACGGCGGTGCTCGTGTGGGACTGGCAGCACCCGGACCAGAAGACCACCAGCAATGGCGTGTTCTTTGCCAAGCCGGTGCCCAACGGCCCGGCGCCGGCGGTGACGCTGAACCTGCGCAACCTGGCCACCGGCAGCTACCGCGTGCAGGTGCGGCGCACCGGGCACAAGACCAACGACGCCTACACGGCCTACCTCGAAATGGGTGCGCCCAAGGACCTCAACGCCGAGCAATTGGCCAAGCTGCAGGCGCTGACTTCGGACAAGCCCGAGGTCAACCGGGTCGTCAAGGTCGGCCAGCGCGGCACGCTGCAATGGAAGCTGCCGATGCGCAGCAACGACATCACGCTGGTGACGCTGGAGCCGGTCAAGCCCTGACGGCCCCGCGGCCAGGCCATGGCCACGCTTGCATGGGCAGCACCATGAATCACCTCCAGAAAGTCGTCGGCGCGCTGGTCCTGTGCTGCGCCGCCGCGGGGTCCGCCGGGGCCGGCCCTGCCGTGCCGTATCAGTGGAAGAGCGTGGCCATCGTCGGCGCCGGCTTCGTCGACGGCCTGGTGTTCCACCCCGCCGCGCCGCAACGGCTGTACGCCCGCACCGACATGGGTGGCGCCTACCGCCGCGATGCCGATGCGGGGCGCTGGCAGCCGCTGCTGGACGGGCTGCCGCTGGCCGACGTCAACCTGATGGGCGTGGAAAGCATCGCGGTCGATCCGGCCGATCCTGGCAAGGTCTACCTCGCCTGCGGCACCTACACCGCGCCGGATGTGCCGGACGGCGCCGTGCTGCGATCGGTGGACGGCGGCCGCAGCTTCCAGCGCACGCCCCTGCCGGTGAAGTTCGGCGGCAACGAAGAGGGTCGCGGCAACGGCGAGCGCCTGGCGGTGGACCCGAACGACGGCCGCGTGCTCTACCTCGGCACCCGGCTCGATGGGCTGTGGCGCAGCACCGATGGCGCCGAGCGCTTCCAGCCGGTCCACAGCTTCCCGCGCGATGCCTGGCAGCGCTCGGCTGCGGACGGGCCGCTGCCGCCCGGGCGCGGCAGCGATGGCCGCAGCACGATCGTGTTCATCGTCTTCGACCCCGCCAGCGGCGCAGCCGGACAGGGCAGCCGCACGCTCTACGTCGGTGTCTCGGCGATGGGCCGCCCGAACCTCTGGCGCAGCCAGGACGGCGGCGCGAGCTGGGCGCCCGTGCCTGGCGCGCCCACCGCCTACCGCCCAACGCGAGCGGCCTGGGCCGCGGACGGCCAGCTGTTCGTGAGCTATGCCGGCGAACCCGGGCCGCGCCGCGGCCACGGCGGCGCGGTGTGGAAGTTCGACAGCCGCCGCGAGCGCTGGACCGACATCACGCCCGACCGGCCGGACGCCACGCGCCGTTTCGGCTACGTGGCAGTGGCCGTCGATGCCCGCGATCCGCGGCGGCTGCTGGCCAGCACGCATGGCCGCCCGGGCGGCGACGAGCTGTTCCGCAGCAGCGACGGCGGCGCGACCTGGCGGCCGCTGTTCGCCGCCGGCGCGGCCAGCGCGCACTTCGACGCCGCGCGGGCGCCGTATGTGAGCGACACCCACCTGCACTGGCTGTTCGACGTCAAGATCGATCCCGCCCAGCCTGACCACGCCATCTTCACCACCGGCTACGGCGGCTGGGAAACCTTCGACCTGGGCGCCGCGGACGAAGGCCGGCCCACGCACTGGCGGGTGATGAGCACGGGCATCGAGGAATCGGTGGCGCTGGCGCTGCACAGCCCGACGCGCGGCGTGCCGCTGGTCAGCGCCATTGGCGACTACTCCGGCTTCGTGCACGCCGACCTCGACCAACCGGCCGCGGGCAACCCGAAGCCGCCCTTCCTGGGCAACACGCACGATGTGAGCGGCGCCGAGCTGGCCCCTGAAGTGATCGTCCGCGTCGGCCGCCCGCGCGAAGGTGCGGCGCTGGGCTACTCGCTCGACGGCGGGCGCAGCTGGCACGAACCCGTCGCGCAGCCAGGCCCCACGGCCCAGGCCGGCTCGGTCGCGGTGTCGGCGGACGGCGGCACCTGGGTTTGGACCCCCCAGGGCATGGTGCCGCATGTCACGCGCGACCGCGGCGCCCACTGGACGCCGATCGCGCTGCCGCGTGACACGCGGGTGGTGGCCGACCGGGTCGACCCGCGCCGCTTCTACGCGCTGTCGCTGTTCGACAACCGGCTCCACACCAGCGACGATGCAGCGGCCAGCTTCAGCGCGCGCCCGCTCGACCTGCCGGACGGGCCGGTGCTGCGCCTGAAGGCGGGCAGCCACAACCGGACCGACCGCGGCGACGATCGCGGCGGCCAGGACCGCCTGTACGCCGCACCCGGCCGGCGCGGCGAGCTCTGGCTGGCGGCCTTCCACGGCCTGTACCGCAGCGTCGCCGGCCAAGGCTTCGAGCGCATGGGCGGCGTGGCGCAGGTGCAGGCCTTCGGCTTCGGCCGCGCCGCGCCGGGGTCGGACGCGCCGGCGCTGTACCTCATGGGCACCGTGAACGGGCAGTACGGCCTGCACCGCTCGATCGATGGCGCCATCCGCTGGGAGCGCATCAACGACGACGCGCACCAGTGGGGCCTGGTGCTGCAGGTCAGTGGCGACCCGAAGCTGTTCGGCCGCGTCTATGTGGGCACGCATGGCCGCGGCGTGCTCTATGGCGATCCGGCGCGCTGAAGACGTCCGCCGCCACCACCGCGTGGCCGCTCTTTTGGAGCGCTAGAACGAGACCCCCAGCCGGTAGACCGTGGTGCTGGTGAACACCTCGCCAGGGCGCAGCACGGTGGAGGGCCCGTCCGTCCGGTTCGGCGCGTCGCCGGTGTGCTGCGTCTCCAGGCACAGGCCGTCGCCCTGGCGCAGCAGCGCGCCATGGCGGCCTTCGAGCGTGCCGTCGAGGAAGTTGCCGGAATAGAACTGCACGCCGGGCTCGGTGGTCTCGACCTCGAGCACCCGGCCGCTGGCGGGATCTTCCAGTCGGGCAGCCAGGGCCAGGCCGGGCCCGGTGCGGTCGAGCGCGAAGAAGTGGTCGTAGCCGCGGCCCGCCTGCACTTGCGGATGCGGCGCGCGCAGCCCGTCGCCGATGCGCCGGCCGGCGCGGAAATCCATCGGCGTGCCGGCCACGTCCTCGAACGCCAGCGGAATGAGCTCGGCATCCACCGTCGCATAGCGACGGGCGGGCAGCGTCAGCCGGTGGTCTTCGATGGTCCCGCCCCCGGCCAGGTTCCAGTAGGCATGGTGGGTGAGGTTGACCACCGTGGGCCGGTCGGTGACGGCCTGGTAGTCGATGCGCCACTGCGCGGCCGGCGTGAGGGTGTAGCGCACGGTCACCTGCAGCCGGCCGGGAAAGCCCTGGTCGCCGTGCTCGCTGACGAGCGTGAGCTCGATGGCCGCACTGCCGTCCGCTGCGTCGGGCAGCGGCGTGACGTCCCACAGCCGCCCGCCGAAGCCCTGCGGTCCGCCGTGCAAGGTGTTCGGCCCGTGGTTGACGGCCAGTTGGATGATGTGTCTATCCAGCGGGAAGCGCCCGCCGGCGATGCGACCGGCGTAGCGGCCCACCAGGCTGCCGAAGTTGCGTGCACGGCGCAGGTGGTCGTCCAGCCGGGCCAGGCCCAGCAGCACGTTGCCGCAGCGGCCTTCCCGGTCGGGGCAGTTCAGGGCGGTGACGATGCCGCCCAGGTTCAGCACCGACAGCGTGATGCCATTGCCGGCGTCGAGCACGTACTCGGTCACCTCGCGGCCACCGCACTGCAGGCCGGTCGCGTGTCGGCGCACACGCGCCGCGGGGGTGTTGCCCAAGCGATTGGAGTCCATCAAGTCACCCTAGGTCCTGCCGGGCAGTCGCCTCGTCAGGGGAAACACCCTGGCCTGCGCGTCGCACGCTGAGTAGATGCGCGGCCCGAATGAATAAAGGAGCGGGGAGAGCCACCCCCGCACTTGCTGTGATGCTAGGGAAAGTCCGCGCCACTGGCGAGTCATCACCCATTAAATTCGTGCTTCGAACGAATCATAAACGACGAATACGTCGTGCAGCGGCTCGCCCCTTTCAACCGGAACACCCATCCACACGGAGACACGCATGAGGAAGTGCCTGAGACTCACCGTCGCTGCAAGCTTGCTGGCCGCAGCCCAGTTCGCCACCGCTGGCGTCGCCAGGGTCCAGATCTCGAGCCTGTCGCTGTCGGTCTCCGGCGGCGAATGGTGGTACTGGGCGCCTCGGGACGTGAACTGGGTGTCGCCGACCGCCGGAACGTCGGCGGGCCTGAACAACCCGGCGCTGCAGAACGACGCCACGGGGTGGCATGGCGCCGCTCTCGATGCCGTTGTGTTCGACGGCAACTCGTTCGCCAAGGCCGGCATGACGCAGGCCAGCTCGGGCGATCTCAACGGCGTCAGCGCCTCGGCGGAGGCGACGGCCCAGGATGGCCAGTCCGCCTGGTCCTTCGCCAAGATTTTCGATGGCCAGATCATGGTCGGTGGCAACGCCACCATCACGCTCACCGCCACCATCGACGAGCTCTTCGCCAGCGGCGACACCGCGCAGGCCAATGCCTACATCGAGTTCTGCAGCACGGACTTCACCACCGACACCTGCGATGCCGCCAACTTCGCCGAGGCCTTCGTCGATGCCAGCTCCGGCCCGTACAGCGGCCCGCATGTCCTGACGGCGAGCTGGACCAACCCCGGTGCCACCACCTGGGCCAAGATGCATGTGGGCCTGACGGCCTCGGCCGAGACCGACGCGCCGCTGTCGGTGCCGGAACCCGGCGGCATCGGCCTGCTGCTGTCGGGCCTCGGCCTGCTGGGACTGTCCCGCCGCCGTTCCCGCTGATGGACGGCCGCGCGCAGGCCGCGGCAGCAGCTGTCGCGGCAATGCTCGCGGTCGGCCTGCTGGCCACCGCCCTGCCCGCCCAGGCGCAGGAGGCCGCGGCGGTGTCAGCCGAACGGGCGCGCGCCGACTTCAACCGGCCCGTCGTGCTGGCGAGCGACGACACGCGCGCCTTCCCGGCCGCACCGGCCGGCTTCGACGCGGCCCGGCCCGGCGTGCCGGCCGGGCGTGTCGACAGCCTCGGCTACGACTCGCGCGTGACCGGTACGCGGCGCCTGGCCAACGTCTACCTGCCGCCCGGCTATGCCGCCGAGCGCCGGTACCCGGTGCTGTACCTGCTGCACGGCCTCGCCGGCAACCACGACGAATGGCGCGGCTACGTGCGCGCCACCGCCATCCTCGACAACCTGATCGCCGAGGGCCGGGCCGTGCCGATGATCGTGGTGATGCCCAACGGCCGCGCCCTGCCCGACGATCGCCCGCCGCCGGCCGAGCGCCTGTTCACGCCGGAGCACGTGGCCGGCTTCGCGCACTTCGAGCGCGACCTGCTCGAGGCACTGATCCCGGCGATCGAGGCGCGCTACCCGGTGCTTGCCGATCGACGGCAGCGTGCGCTCGCCGGGCTGTCGATGGGCGGCGGCCAGGCCTTGAACATCGGCCTCGGCCACCTGGACACCTTCGCGTGGGTGGGGGCCTTCTCGCCCGCGCCCACGGCCCGGCCGGCGGCGCAGCTGCTGCCCGATGCCGCCCCCGCGCGGCGCGAGCTCGCGCTGCTGTACCTGTCCTGCGGCCGCCAGGACGGCTTGATCAACGTGCCGCAGGCGATGCATCGCGACCTGCGGCAGCGCAACATCCCGCATGTGTGGAACGTGGACGAGCACGGCCACGACCGCGAGAGCTGGGCCGACAACCTCTACCACTTCGCGCAGCGGCTGTTCCGCTGAGCGCGCCGCTGCCACGCCAGCCATGGCGCCGCGGCGCCGGGTCACTTGGGAGGGAAGGCCATCACGCGCACTTCGCCCAGCGTGGCGGGCTGCTCGGGCGTCACCGACGGAAAGCGGATGCGCAGGAAGCGCGCCGTGAGCGGGCGATCGAACAGCGCGAAGTCGTGGCCCTTGCGTCCGCCCTTGGCCTCGCCGACCGCTTGCCAGTCGGCGCCATTCCGGCTGACCTCGACGATGAAGCCAGGCCCTCGATCGTCGGGCATCGCCAGCGACAGCCAATGCAGGGTGTAGACGTTTTCCAGGTCGACCGCCCAGAACGCCGGGCCGTCCTTCGCGCTGGCCTGCCACCAGGTCTGCTCCTGGCCGTCGTTGGCCATCGGCGCGGCATGGCCGGCCTCGGCGCCGCTGTTCGACGTCGGCCGGCTGTGGCTCGCGTTGATCGGATCGGTCGCCAGCGCGAGGCGCGCGATCGGCGGGTAGGCGATGACGGGCTGGTCGGGTGCCAGCGGCGAGCGGCCCGCGATGAACTTGTCGGGCCCGGTGGTCGTGATCGTCAAGCGCGCCGGCTTCAGGCCGGGTGAGCGGGCCTCGATGACGGTCTTGCCGGCGAAGTACGAGCGGAAGCTGATCGCGGCCTGCCCGTCGCGGATGGCGACCATCGACTTGTTGCTGAACGCGATGCTGCGGCCGGTGGGGAACTGGCCCGGGCCGCTGACGATGGCCAGCGTCACGTCGGGCGAGTTGCTCAGCGCGCGCCCGGCCTCGTCCTGCACCGTGACCACGAGCTGCGCATCGTCCAGGCCCTGCGTGCCGTGGATCACCGTCTGGCTGGCCGCCAGGTGCAGCTGCGCGGGCCGGCCCGGCACCGGCCAGGCCGGCGGATCGACCTGGCGGTAGGTCTGGCGATACCAGTGGTACTGGCGCTTGGGCAGCCGGAAATAATCGATGAAACCCATGGCGCCGAACTCGACGGAGGCGATCGAGCCGTGGTCGAAGCCGGCCCACAGCGCCTCGCCCGAACGCCAGGGGTAGCGCCACGGATAGGCCTGCGTGCTGCCCTTCTGGTCCGGCGTGTCGGGCAGCAGTCCGAAGCCGGGCTCGAAGGCGCCGGGCCGGTCGGTCATCGTCGAGCCGTATTCCGACACCACCGACGGCACGCCGGGGTTCATGAACAGCGTGGCGCCGTCGCCGTTGTAGCCGGCCACGTCGCCGAGCTTGTCGATCTCGCCGCGCTGCGCGCCGCCGATGGCCACCGGACGCGTCGGGTCGATGCGGTGGAAGAAGTCCACCTCGCGCTTCAGGAAGTCGCGCATCGCCCCCATCGCCTCGCCGGTCGTGAAGAAGGGCTCGTTGCTGGCGCTCCAGATGAAGACCGATGGCCGGTTGCGGTGGATGCGCACCATCTCCTCCACCTGCTGCAGCACGCTGGCCTCGAACTCGGGCCGGTCCGCCGGGTCGGGCGGATAGGCGCTGGAGAGCCAGCTGCCATCGGCGCCGAAGCCGCCGATGCCCCAGAACGGCGCCTCGGACCAGAACAGGAGGCCCAACTCGTCGGTCGCCCTCGTGAAGGCCGGCGAATGCGGGTAGTGCGAGCCGCGGATGAAGTTGAAGCCCGCGTCCTTGATCATCTGCACATCGCGTCGCGCGGCGCCGTCGGTCACGCCGTCGCCCCAGCCGGCCTGGTCCTGGTGCACGTTGGCGCCCAGCAGGTACAGGTGCTTGCCGTTGAGGAAGAAGCCCTGGTCGGCGGTGAAGCGCACGCTGCGGATGCCGAACGGCGTCTCGAACCGGTCGACCCGCTTGCCGTTGACGTGCAGGCTGCTGACGAGCTTGTACAGCGCCGGGCTGTCGGGCGACCACAGCCGCGGCCGCGCGATCTCGGGCAGCGTCTGGTCGTAGTCGAGCGTGCCGGCGGCGGGCACCATGTGCTCGCTGCGCCGCATCGACACGCGCTTGCCGCTCGCGTCGATAACTTCCGAGATGAGCGCCACCCGTGCTGGCGCCGCGCGCTCGTTGCGCACCTCGGTGTGCACGCGCACCGAGGCCTGCTGCTCGGAGACCCGCGGCGTCGTCACGAAGGTGCCGTACCAGGCCACGTGCACGGGGTCGGTGATCACCAGGCGCACGTTGCGATAGATGCCGCCGGAGAACACATGCTCGCCGGCGCGCGGCGCGACACGCGCCTGCCACAGGTTGTTGACGCGTACCGCCAGCAGGTTGCGGCCCGGCTTGACCAACGACGTGATGTCGACGCTGAAGCCGGTGTAGCCGCCGACGTGGCGAGCGGCCTTGCGGCCGTTGACGAAGATCTCCGCGTCCTGGAAGACGCCGTCGAATTCGAGCGCGACGCGCTTGCCGGCAGCGGCGGCCGGCAACACCAGCGTCTTGCGATACCAGCCATGGCCGACGTAGAAGCCGGTGCCGAGGAAATAAGGCTGCGAGAACGAATGCGGCAGGTCCACGCGCTGCCAGCCGCTGGTATCGCGCTCGATGGCCTGCCCGTCGGCCACATCGCCGAGCGTGAAGGTCCAGTCGCGGTTGAGCGGCTCGCTGCTGCGGCCGGATGCCAGCGCGGCATTGGCGAACAGGCCGGCGCACACGGCCAGCACGAGGCAGAGCAGCTTGCTCATGTCGTCAAGGCGCCGGTTCCAGGATCACGGCGGCGCCGCCGGCGGCCGCCAGCCGCAGCGTCAGCACGTCACCGCGCTTCACGCTGCGCACGCTGCGCTCGAGCGCGCGCGGGACCTCGCCGTCCTGCCACACGGTGGCACGCCAGCGCCCCGGCGGCAGGAAGCCCAGCGGCACGCGCTGCACACGGGCCTGGTCGCCGGTCATGGCGCCCAGGTACCAGGTGGGTCCCGAGCGCCGCGCGAGCACGATGTCGCGCCCCGGCTCGCCGTCGAGGAAGCGCGTCTCGTCCCAGGCCGTGGGCACGCGGCGGATGAAGTCGAAGCCGGGCTCGCCGCGGTAGGCCGCGGGGTCGTCGGACACCATCTGCAGCGGGCTGTCGTAGACCACGTACATCGCCAGCGTCTGGCCGCGCGTGGTCTGCGTCTGCGGCATCACGGCGCGCACCTCGAAGGCCTGCGGCGTGCCATTGCGGAAGCCGCCGGGCGTGTAGTCCATCGGGCCGGCCAGCATGCGGGTGTACGGCAGCATCAGGTTGTGCCGCGGCGTGATGCGCCGGTCCATCTTGTTCCATTCGGCGCCCAGCACGCCTTCCTGGGTGATGTAGTTCGGGAAGCTGCGCTGCAGACCGGCCGGCACATAGGCGCCGTGCATGTCGAGCAGCATCTTGCGCCTGGCGGTGGCCTCGGCGACGCGCTGGTAGAACGCCACCATCTCCTGGTCGTCACGGTTCATGAAGTCGACCTTGATGCCCTGGATGCCCCAGCGCGCGTAGGTGTCGAGCACCTCGTCCAGGCGCGGCGCCAGGTGCTGCCAGTGCACCCACAGCAGCAGGCCCACGCCCTTGCCGGCCGCGTAGCGCACCAGCGCCGGCATGTCGATGCCGTCGGCGGCGCGGGTGATGTCGGTGGTGGGCAGTGGGTCGCAGCAGGGGCCGGCGCCCCAGGACCAACCCGCGTCGATCAGGTGATAGGCGAAGCCGGACTCGGCCGCGAAGTCGATGAAGCGCTGGTAGGCGGCCAGGTCGGGCTTCACGCCTTCCAGCGGGCCCGACCACCAGTCCCACGACGCCTTGCCGGGCTTGACCCAGCTGAAGTCGCCTTGCGGCGGCGGGTTGAGATGGCCGACCAGGTGCGACTCGATCAGCTGGCCAGCGCGGTCGGCCAGCATCACGACGCGCCAGGCCGTCGTCAGCCCGCCGTCTGACTGGTACACGGGACCTGGGCGGCCCGGCACGGCCGACAGGCGCAGGCGCAGCGCCGAACCTTCGCGCCACAACGAGGCGCCGGTGTAGCCCTGCAGATGCGCCTGCGTGATGGCGTAGTGGCTGCGGCCCGAGGCGCTGGCGCAGACCACCGGCACATCGTAGGCGACGCCTTCCTTCAACTGCGAGACCCGCAGGCGCTCGAACGGTCGCTCGTGGGCGCCTTCGGCTTCGGTGACCAGGCAGGACGGATCGCCGGCGGGTACGAAGGCCGTGCGCTCGCCGCGCAACGGCACCGGCGCCGTGCCTTCCAGCCGGTAGCGGAAGGCCACGCCGTCGTCGTAGGCCCGGGCCTCGACGAAGAGCCGCCGCCCGCCGCCCGCTTCGCGGAACGCGAGCGTGGCACCGCGGTAGTGGTCGCGTGCACTCGACGCCTTGGTGGCAACGAGCGCGATCCTGCGGTCGATGGTCTGCTCCTCGCGCGACTCGATGGCCAGGGCACCCAGCGGCGTGCCCTCCAGATCCAGCCCCAGCGGCGAGCTGCCGATCACGGTTTCGCCGCGCCGCGTGACGCTGAAGCTGCTGCCGTCTGCGGCGATGCGCAGCGCGCTGCGCCCGTCCGGCGACGTGATCACCGCATCGGCCGCCTGCGCCGACGCGCAGGCCAGCACCCAGGCCGCTGCCGCGGCAAGTCGTCGCGCGTTCACAGCACGGTTCCCCGGATCTTCACCGCCACGGCGGGTGCGCCGGCCAAGGCGTCGGGCAGCTTCACTTCCAGCCAGCGGTGGTTGCGGGTGAAGACCAGGCTGTCGGGCGCACCGACGGCCTGCACGTTCTCGATCGCGCCCGGCGCCAGCGCCGAGCCCTCGGCCAGCGTGTGGATGCGCAGCCTGCCCTCGCGCGGCCAGCCCAGCGCGATGGCGTACAACACGCCGCCCTTGGTGGTGAAGCGGATATCTTCCGAAGTGAGCGGCTTCGACGAGCCCTCGCTGAACATGCCGCTGGCCACGCGGGTGGGCCCTTCGCCGAAGGTGCGCCAGGGGCGCGTGCCGTGGATCGCCTCGCCGTTGCGCGCCATCCAGGCCGCAATCTCCTCGAGGATCTTGCGTTCGTCGGCATCGATCGTGCCGTCGCCGCGCAGCGGCACCGACAGCAGCAGGTTGCCGTTCTTGGAGACGATGTCGCACAGGCGATGGATGATCGTGCTCGCCGGCTTGTACTGGTGGTTGTCGAACAGCGAGCGGGCGTAGTGCCAGTCGCCCAGGCAGGTGTCGGTCTGCCAGGGCAGCGGCTCGATGTTGTCGCGGAAGCCCCGCTCCACGTCTTCGACGACGCCGGCGCGCCGCTCGTCGGGCAGCACCTTGGCGTTGACCACCGCCTCGAGCTTGCCGCCGTGCCAGGCCATGCTGGCGTTGTAGTAATGGGCGGTGATGTCCAGCCCGGCCTGGCCCAGCGGCAGGCCGGAGTTGTCGAAGTACACCAGGTCGGGCCGGTAGCTGTCGATCAGGTCGCGGCAGCGCAGGAACCACTGGCGCGTGAAGGCCGGGTTCTGCAGCGGCGCCTTCTCGTCCCAGTAGCGGGTGTTCTCCTCGTGCCAGGCGTTGGCGCTGCGCGCGCTGATGAAGCCGTCGGGCATCACGATGTTGCGGCCGGTGTACAGCTCCTGGGGGTCCAGCCCCTCCCACCAGGTGCCGCGGCCGTCGGCCTGGCTGAGCGTATAAGCGTCGTAGCGCTGGCCGGCGTGCGTGCCCTCGGCGTCGTAGCCGTAGGCGGTCTGGAACCAATGCCAGGCATGCGCCGAATGGTTGCTGACGCCGAAGCGCAGGCCGCGTGCGCGCGCGGCCTGGGCCCAGGTGCCGACGAGGTCGCGCTTCGGGCCCACCCGCACGCTGTTCCAGCCGTGGAACCGGGAGTGGTAGTTGTCGAAGTTGTCGTGGTGGTTGGCCAATGCCACGAAGTACTTCGCGCCGGCCTTCACGTACAGGTCGAGCAGCGCGTCGGGGTTCCAGGCCTCGGCCTTCCAGCGGTTCTGCATCTCCATGAAGCCCACCTTCGTCGGGTGGCCGTAGGTCTTCAGGTGATGCTCGTACTGCCAATTGCCCTGGATGTACATGTGGCGCGCATACCAGTCGCCCATCTCGGGCACGCACTGCGCGCTCCAGTGGGCCCAGATGCCGAACTTGGCGTCGCGGAACCAGTCGGGCGCGCGGTAGCCCTCGACCAGCGAGTCCCAGCGGGGCGCGAAAGGCGCGGGCGCCGCGTGCGCGGCCGGCAGGCCGAGGGCACCGGCCGCCGAGGCGCTGCGCAGAAACGAACGGCGCGTCCAGGTGGCGGCCGGCGAAGGGTTCGAAGTTGGCATGGACTGGCTCCTTTTCCGGCGCGCGTTGGCCGCGCGCTTTATAAGTTAGATGGCGCCCCGGGCGCTGTTGACGATGGTGTTGATCAGGGCCGGGACATACGGCGCGCCGGTTGCGCGGTTGAACAAGCCCATCTCATGGTTGCCGGCATAGCCGTTGTCCCACCACATCGGCACGATGCCGTGCCGCACGGCCGACTCGGTGACGACCCGCGCCCAGTGGGTGCGGTAGGTGCCGGCCGGGTCGTACTCGGTCTTGGACATCGCCGCGTACTCGCCCATCAGCACCGCGACACCGGCGTCGACGAAGCGCGACTTCATCTTCTGGAACTGCGCCTCGACATGGGCCTCGCCGCCCGCGGCATCGGTGACAGCCGGGTCGCGGGCGATCGCGCCCCACTGCCAGACGCGGCTGTCCGCGTCACCGGTGAAGCTGTACGGGTCGTAGTAGTGCACCTCCACCATCAGCCGGCCGGGCACCGTGTCGCGCGGCAGCACGAAGTAGTCGTAGCCCCAGTCGATGTTGGTGTTGAAGGTCTGCACGGCCAGGTGGCGCCGGGCGTTGTTGCCGCCGGTGGCGCGCACCGCGTCGACGAACACCTGATTGAAGCCGTTCTGCACCGCCACGTACTCGGGCTTGGGCCGGCCGTAGTCGCCCTCGACCATCACCTCGTTCGTGCCGGCGAACAGCAGGTGCTCGTCATGGTCGCGGAACCGGTGGGCGATCTGGGTCCAGAACTTCTTCAGCCGCGCGTTCGCGCCGGCCTGCTTCGCGTACAGGGGTTGCAGCCAGCCGCCGTCCCAGTGCACGTTGATCAGCACGTAGAGCCCGGCCTTGCGCGCGTAACCCACGACCTCGGCCACGCGCGCCATCCACGCCGGGTCGATGTTGTCGGCGGCGTCGGCGTACTGCGCCCATGCCACCGGGATGCGCACGGATTTGAAGCCGGCGGCCTTGACGGCGTCCATCAGCGCCTGCGTCGCGGGCGGATTGCGCCAGGCCGTTTCGCCGCCGATGGCCTCGAGCGCGTTGCCCAGGTTCCAGCCGGGCGACATCTGCTGCGCGAGCTGCAAGCTGGTGAATTCGCGCAGGCCGGCGGCGGTGCTGCCGGCGCATCCGGCCATCGTCAGGCCGGCGGCGGCAGCCATCAGGCCCAGGTGTCGTCGTCTCATCGGATCGGCGTGGTTCAAAAGCTGTCGATCGTCACGCTGGCCTGGCCCAGGCCGTCACCGCTGGCGCGCAGCGTGGCGCGGCCCGGCGTGCCGGTGGACTGCAGGATCACCTGCGCCTGGCCGTTGAACACGCTGCGCTGCCACGGCGCGGCGGGCGTGGTGCTGCGCAGCGTCAACCAGCGCCGGCCACCCAGGGCTTCGTCGAACAGCTTGCGCGTGCCGCCGCCTGGCGTGGCAAAGACGAAGGTGAGCGTGTTGTCGTCTGCCAGCTGCGCCGGGTCCAGGTCGATCGCGCCCATGCCCTCCACGCGCCGCGCCGTCACCGCGCGGCCGTTGAGGTACAGCTGCTGGCCGGGCGCGATGTCGCCGACGAACAGCAGCACGCTGGCGCCGGCATCCACGGCCGGGCGTGCGAAGCGGGCCTTCAGCACGTTCCAGGCAGCGTCGGCCGGCTGCTGCTCGGGGGGCACCCACGCGAACGGATCGCGCCAGCCGGCGCCGCCGGTGTCAGCCAGCAGCACCGCCGCGTCCTCGGGGCGGGCCACGGCCTTCAGCTGCCAGCGGGTCGCGGCGGCGTAGCGGTGGAGCTCGGCCGGCTTGTCGGCCTCGTGCGAGCCCGGGTCGCCATTGCCCATGCCGATGAGGCGCGCCGCGCCGGAGACCTCGAAGCGGATGCGCTGGCTGGCGGTGGGCACGACGCGGCCTTCGCGGTCGACCACGCTCACGCGCACCAGCGCCACATCGTCGCCATCGGCGCGGATGCGTGCGCGGTCCACCGCCAGCCGCACCGCGGCGCCTTCGCCGGTGGTGGCCACGGTCTCGCTGGCCACCAGCTGGCCGGCCTTGAAGCCGCGCGCCACCAGGCTGCCGGGCGCGTAGGGCACGCGCCACTGCAGGTGCGCGTAGCGCGCCAGCGCCTGGCGGCCGAGCGAGCGGCCGTTCAGCAGCAGCTCCACCTCGTCGGTGTTGGCGTACACGCGCACGTCGATCGGCTGGCCTTCGCGGCCGGGCCAGTTCCAGTGCGGCAGCACATGCACCATCGGCTCGGGCGTCCACGCGGCCTTCAGGTAATAGCCGCTGTCCTTCAGCGCACCGGTGGTGTCCATCATGCCGAACTGCGACGAGATGGCCGGCCAGCCATAGGGCGTGGTCTCGCCGCGGTAGTCGAAGCCGGTCCAGACGAACAGGCCGGCGATGAACGGGCGCTCGGCGTTGAAGCGCCAGGCCTCCTCGAGGGTGGCGGTGCTCTCGCCGCCGGAGCGCCGGTCGTAGGCGGCGACCTGCACACGCGCCGGGTCGTCGGCGTAGACGCCGCGCGTGGCGTGGGTCAGGCCTTCCTCGGTGACGACCACCGGGCGTTCGGGAAAGCGGCGGTGCATCGCGTCGATGTCGTGCTGCGCCTTGTAGTTGAAGCCCAGCACCTGCGAGCCCACGGCCGTGCCCTCGGGCCCGCCGGAACTGGAAGCGGCCAGCGTGGCGGGGCGCGTCGGGTCCATGCGATTGACGATGGCCTGCATCTCGCGCGCCAGGTGGGTGCCGAGCGCGGTGTTCTCGATCGCCCATTCCTCGTTGCCCACCGACCACAGGATGATCGACGGGTGGTTGCGGTCGCGCCGCACCATGCGCTGCAGCTCGTCGCGGGTCTGCGGCGCGGGGCCCATCATGCGGTGCCCGTCGATGACCAGGATGCCGAGCCGGTCGCAGGCCTCCAGCAGCTCGGGCGTGGCCGGGTGGTGGGCCGAGCGGATGGCGTTGACGCCCATGGCCTTGAGCATCTTCAGCCGCGCCTCGTGCATCGCGTCGGGCAGTGCAATGCCGATGCCGGCATGGTCCTGGTGGTTGTTGGTGCCATGCAGCTTGACGTGGCGGCCGTTGAGGAAGAAGCCGGCGTTGGCGTCGAAGCGGATGCTGCGGATGCCGAACGGCGTGTCGTAGCGGTCGACCACGCGAGCGCCCTGCTTCACCTGCGTGGTCAGCGTGTACAGCTGCGGCGTTTCCAGCGACCACAGCCGGGGCGACGCCACGCGCAGCCGGGCGCTCACCTCGGCGCTGGCGTCCAAGGCCACGCGCCGGGCCGGCACCGTGGCCCGCGCGACGACGCGGCCTTCGGGGTCGCGCAGCTCGTGTTCCAGGCTGAACGATGCGGCCGTCTTGCTGTCGTTGCGCACGGTGGTGTCCACCGCCACGTCGGCCCGCTGGCCCTCGACCGTCGCGCGCACGAAGCTGCCCCAGTGGTCCACGTGCAGCGGCGCGGTCTGCGTCAGCCACACATGGCGGTAGAGGCCCGCGCCTTCGTACCACCAGCCTTCCGGTGTGGTGGCGTCCACGCGCACGGCCACCACGTTGCGGCCGCCGAAGTGCAGGTAGTCGGTGATGTCGACGCGAAAGCTCGAGTAGCCGCTGGCCTCGTGGTGCAGGTAGTGGCCGTTGACCCAGACCACGCTGTCGCGGAAGACGCCGTCGAACTCCAGCGCCCAACGCTGGCCTTGCGCGGCCGCGGGTATCGCCAGCTCGCGCCGGTACCAGCCCACGCTGTTGTGCGGGAAGCCGCGGCCGATGGCCTTGGCGCCGTACTGCGTGCTGCTCTTCGCATCGAAGGGCAGCTCCACCGCCCAGTCGTGCGGCAGGTCGACGCGCCGCCAGGGCCGGTCGTCGAACTCGGCCGCCGCGGGGCCGTCGCCGTAGCCGGCCTTGGCGAAGAAGAATTGCCGCGCGCCATGGTCGAAGTCCTGCGCCGCATCGTGGGCGTGGCCGAGCGCGAAGCGCCAGCCGTCGTCGATGCGCACGCGCTGGCGCGGGCCATCGGCAGCGGCGGCCAGGCCGGCCGACAGCGCCAGCATCAGCGCGACGAACCTGCCGAAGGCCACGAACCTGCTCATGGCGCTGGCACCGCCACCACGACGATCGACTTCGGCGGCAGCTCCAGCACCAGCCCCTGCGCACCCGGCTTGGCGGTGTAGGCGGCGGGCACCACGGCCTGCGGGCGATCGAAGCTGTTGTGGGCATCGATGGCCGCGGCGGTGAGCACACGGCCCTGGGCCGGCCCCTTCAGGTTGGTGGCCACGCGCGCCGGGTGCGCGATGTCCAGGTTCACCAGCGCGAGCAGCGTGCTGCCGTCGCTGGCCCGCGCGACGCTGGCCTGCACCGCGGGCAGCTCGATGTCGCCCTGCTTCCAGTGCGGCGTGTCGAGCGTGGCCTGCCACGGCGTCGCGCCACGGAACGGCTTGTACAGGTCGAACGCGTGGTAGGTGGGCGTGAGCAGCATCTTCGCGCCATCGGTCAGCGCCATCGCCTGCAGCACGTTGACCATCTGCGCGACGTTGGCCATCTTCACGCGGTCGGTGTGCCGGTGGAAGGCATGGAAGGACAGCGCCGCCACCAGCGCGTCGCGCAGCGAGTTCTGCTGGTACAGCGCGCTGGCGCCGGCCGGCGTGTCGTACCAGGTGCCCCACTCGTCGACATACAGCGCGATGCGCTTGTCCTTGTCGTGCTTGTCCATGATGCGCGAGACGGCGTCGATGCGGGTCTCGATGCCCATCGCCGTCTTCAGCGTTCTGGCCCAGGCGTCGGCGTTGAAGCCGAGCGCGTCGCCCTTCTTCGACCAGTCGCCCGGCAAGGTGTAGTAATGCAGCGTGAGAGCGTCCATGTGCGGGCCGCTGCGCTGCATCAGCACCTCGACCAGGTGGTCGTTGCCCTGGCCGTCGCCGGAGGCCACGCGCACGGTCTGGCCGCGCAGGAAGGTGGCGTACTGGTTGTGCAGGTCGGACTGGTACTCCGGCCGCATGTTGCCGCCGCAGCCCCAGCTCTCGTTGCCGATGCCGAAATACTTCACCGTCCACGGCTTGGCGCGGCCGTTGCGGCGGCGTTCCTCGGCCAGCGAGGACGGGCCGTCGGCGGTCATGTACTCCAGCCAGTCGGCCATGGCCCGCGGCGGCATCGATCCCATGTTGCCGGCCAGGTAGACCTCGGCGCCGATCTGCTCGGCCAGGTCCATGAACTCGTGCGTGCCGACGCGGTTGGTGTCATGCCCGCCCCACCACTTGTTCATGCGCACCGGGCGCCTGGCGGGGTCGCCGATGCCGTCGCGCCAGTCGTAGTCGTCGGCGAAGCAGCCGCCCGGCCAGCGCATCACCGGCACGCCGACCTGGCGCAACGCCTGCACGAGGTCGTTGCGCCAGCCGCGCGTGTTGGGAATCGGCGACTCGGGGCCGACCCACAGGCCGTCGTAGACGCCGCGCCCGAGGTGCTCGACGAAGTGGCCGTAGACGCTGGGTTCGATGCGGGGGCCGGCGGCCTGCTGCCCGACCGTGAGGCGGGCCTCGACGGTCTGGGCCGACACGGGCGCCGCGGTGGCGACGCCGGCCAGGGTGAGTGCGGTGGCGATGAGCAGCTTCATGTGAGTTGCCAGTACAGGCTGGTGCGTTCGTGGTGGAGTTGGTGGTAGGGCACGAGCTCGATCTCCGCGGCCGGCGCAGGGCCGGCCACGCGGAACGACAGCGGTGCGGCGCCGCGGCGCACCGCGGCCTCGAGCCCGCCTTCGCCCAGCGCCAGCCGCGGCAGCGGCACGGGTTGGGGCAGCGCGAGCACGTCGCCGCTGCTGCGTTCGTTCTCGATCAGGTCATCGCCCGGGCGCAGGCCTTCGGTGCCCAGGCGCGCGGCCAGCACCATGGGGCCGTACATCACGGCGGCGATGTCGCGGGCGCCGGGCAGCGGCGCCAGGTGCAGGTGCATCGGCAGGTCGATGTCGACCTGGTCGCCGTCGCGCCAGCTGCGCGGCAGGTCGATCCAGCGCCCGGGTTCGCGGCTGTCGATCATCGTCTGGCCGTTCACTTTCACCGTTAGCTTGTGGCACCAGCCGGGGTGGCGCAGGCGCAGCGTGAAGGCGGTGGGCCGCGGCGCCCGCACCAGCAGGCGCGAGGCGGCGCGATCGGGAAACGCGGTGACCTGGCTGATGCGCAGGCCCTTGTCGTGCCAGCTCAGTTCGCTGGCCAGGTACTGGGCCAGGTGCAGCGTGTCGCCGTCATGGAACCACACGGCCGCGCCATAGCCGGCATGGTTCTCCATGCCGGTGCCGGTGCAGCACCAGAAGGAGTGCTCGGGCGTGCAGTACAGCTTGGGATAGCCGGGACGCAGGGCCTGGAAGTAGGTGACCATGCCCGTGTCGGGATCCTGCGATGCGAGGATGCCGTTGACGAGCGCACGCTCGGCCCAGTCGGCATAGGCGGGCTGCGGATCGCGCAGGAACAGCGCCTGCGTGAGCTTGAGCATGTTGTGCGTGCCGCAGGTCTCCATCGTGCGGGCCGACTGCAGGTGGGTGCGGGCCTCGGCCGGCGGGAAGAAGTGCTCGCCATCGCCATGCCCGCCGGTGGCGAAGGCGCGCGGGCCGGCCACGCAGCCCCAGAAGTAGCTGGCCGCGCGGGCGTAGTGCGGCTCGCCGGTCAGCGCGTGCAGGCGCGCGAAGCCCACCACCTTGGGGATCTGCGTGTTGGCATGCCAGCCGTCCAGCGTGTCGCGGCCCTCGGCCAGCGGATCGAGCAACGCCTGGTGGTCGAAGCGGCGGGCCAGCGCCAGGTAGCGCGCCTCGCCGGTCCAGTCGGCCAGGTCGGCCAGCACCTCGTTCATGCCGCCGTGCTCGATGTCCAGCAGCTTCTGGAAGCGGGCCTCGTCGCAGCCGCGCGCGGCCTCCTCGATCCAGTCGGCCAAGCGGCGCAGCACCGGCAAGGCCTGGGCATTGCGGACATGCACGTGCGCGTCGCGCAGGCCGGCCAGCAGCTTGTGCATCGTGTACCAGGGCACGCCGGTCACCGGCCGGCCGGCGAAACCGTTGCGCAGCTGCGTGTCGCCATCGGGAAACGCGCACACCAGGCCATGGCCGGCGGCCTGCTGGCAGGCATGCAGCTCGCGCACGATGTAGTCGGCACGGCGGCGGTAGTCTGCATCGCCGGTGGCCGCCCACATCATCGACGCGGCGCTGAGGTAGTGGCCGAGCGTGTGGCCCTGGCAGCGCAGGTCGACCCAGGGCTGCTGCGATTCCCAGCCGCCGTAGACCGGCGCCCTCGGGCGCAGCCCGGCATTGACGCGGAAGTGGTGCAGCAGCCGGTCGGCGTTCAGCGACAGCAGGTAGCGGCCGCCCAGCGCCTGCGCACGCTGCCACGGGCCGCCCAGCAGGCGCACGTCGGACAGCGGGAAAGGCAGCACGCCGGCGTCCCCCGCAGCGGCCGCCTCGACGACGGGCGGACAGGCGCCCAGCCACGGCGCGACGGCGAAGGTGCGCAGCAGGTCTCGGCGGGCGACAGGGGTCACGTTCATGGCAGGCGGCTCAACCGCTGTGTCGCCGCCAGCCATCCGGAGGGCGCGGAGGTCATCGCAGCGGGCTCAAGGGACCGGCGTGAGCCGCACCATGATCACGCCGTGCGGCGCGACCGTGCCGCCATGACTGCCGCGCACGTTCTTCGAGACCTTCTTCGACCACAGGTCCACCACGTCGGCCTTCAGGCCGGCGGGTAGGTTGAGCAAGGCCCAGTCGAACTTCATCTCGGCCGCGGTCTTGCCGCGGTTGAACAGCACCACCGCGTGGTCGCCCCCCTTCAGCGGCCGCGCCCAGATCTCGAGATCGCCCTGCTTCCAGACGCGACGGGCCTGCTGGCCCAGCGGATCCTGGTCGACCGCGATGACGTCGGCGTTGGTCAGGATGCGCCGCGTGTCGGCATCCATCGCGGCCAGGTCGTTGCCGGCGATCAGCGGCGCCGCCAGCATCGCCCACAGCGAGAAGTGCGATTCGTACTCGGTGCTCGTCATGCCGCCGTTGCCGACCTCCAGCATGTCGGGGTCGTTCCAGGCATTCGGCGCCGAGTGCCGCCAGCGCTCGGCCTGCATGTCGAGGATGTTGACCAGGCCATGCGACCAGTCCTTGCGGCCCTCCCAGGCGTCGTAGATGTCGCCGGTGGTGCGCCACAGGTGGCCGACTGTCGGGCCCCAGCGCTCGGGCTGGCTGGTGCCCCATTCGCAGATCGACAGCACGATGTCGCGCCCCGATTCGCGCAGCGCCTTGGCCATGATCGTGTAGGCAGCCTCGGCATTGCGCGTGCCGGTGTGGCACCAGTCGTACTTCAGGTAGTCGACGCCCCATCGGGCGTACTGGCGCGCGTCCTGGAACTCGTGGCCCGCGCTGCCCGGGCGGCCGCCGCAGGTGAGTGCGCCGGCGTCGGAGTACAGGCCGAACTTCAACCCCTTGGCGTGCACATAGTCGGCGAGCGCCTTGATGCCGCTCGGAAAGCGCTCGGGGTCGGCGACGATGTTGCCGTTGTCGTCGCGGCTCTTCTGCCAGCAGTCGTCGATGACGATGTACCGGTAGCCGGCGGCCTTCATGCCCGAGGCCGCCATCGCGTCGGCCTGCTGGCGCACCAGCGCCTCGTTGATGTTGCAGCCGAACTTGTTCCACGAGTTCCAGCCCATCGGCGGCGTGGCCGCGAGATCGGGCTTGGGCGCATCGAGCTTCAGCGTCTCGTGGGACAGCGCCGGGCGCGCCGCGCCGAAACCAAGACAGGCGCTGACGAAGGCAATGACGAGTCGAGTGGTCATGAGTGGGTACCCAGGTGAGCGCCGTTCAGCACGGCGCGGCCGCGGCCGTCCAGCGTGATGTCGTGGCGCCGGCCGCGGTAGCGCAGCGCGACCCGTGCGCGCGCGGGCCCTCGCAGGCGCAGCCGCGTGAGCCGCCCGGCCTGCCAGTCGATGTCCAGTTCCACGCCGCCGTGCGCGCACACGCCGTGCAGTCGGCCCTGCGGCCAGGCCTGGGGCAGCGCGGGCAGCAGGTGGACCTCGCCGCCCCAGCACTGCACGATCATCTCCAGGATGCCGGCGGTGCCGCCGAAGTTGCCGTCGATCTGGAACGGCGGGTGGGCGTCGAACATGTTGGGGTAGGTGCGCCGCGGCCCCAGCAGCCCCTGCAGGATCTTGTAGGCGCGCTCGCCGTCGCCCAGCCGGGCCCACAGCGCCAGCCGCCAGGCGGTGGCCCAGCCGGTGCTTTCGTCGCCGCGTGCATTGAGCGTTACGCGGGCGGCCTGCGCCAGCGCCGGCGTGTCGCGCACGTTGATCTGGCCGCTGGGGTAGACGGCGTAGAGGTGCGAGACATGGCGGTGCTGCTGCTCGGGGGCGGTGGCGTCCCAGTCTTCCAGCCATTCCTGGAGCTGGCCCTGGGCGCCGATGCGATCGGCGGGCAGGCGCGCCCGCACCTGGCGCAGCGCGGCGCTGAACGCGGGGTCCGCGCCGCCGAGCCGGGCCTGCGCCTCCAGCGTGGCGTCGAACAGGTCGCGCAGGATCTGGCTGTCCATCGCCGGGCCGGCGCAGATCGCCACCTCGGGCCGGTGCACGTTCTCCGGCGACAGCGAGGGCGAGGTGACCAGGCCGCGCCCTTTCGGGTCCTCGACCAGCGTGTCGACGAAGAACTGCGACGCGCCCTCGAGCAGCGGCAGCAGCCGCCGCAGCAGCGCCGGGCTGGGCTGGTAGCGGTAGTGCGCCCACAGCGTGGTGCACAGCCAGGCGCCGCCGGTGGGCCACATGCCCCACAGCGGGCCGTCGATCGGCGCGGTGGCGCGCCACAGGTCGGTGTTGTGGTGCGCCACCCAGCCGCGTGCGCCGTAGCTGTCGCGCGCGGTGCGCGCGCCGGTGACGGCGAGGTCTTCCACCATCTTCAGCAGCGGCTCGACGCATTCGCCGAGGTTGGCCGGCCCGGCGGGCCAGTAGTTCATCTCGGTGTTGATGTTGATCGTGTACTTGCCTTCCCAGGGCGGGTGCAGGTACTCGTTCCACAGGCCCTGCAGGTTGGCCGGCTGGCTGCCGGGGCGCGAGCAGGACAGCAGCAGATAACGCGCATACTGCACGTACAGCGCAGCCAGCGCGGCATCGGCCTGGCGCGGCACGCCGGCGATGCGGGCGTGGGTGGGCCGGGCCTCGGCCCCGCCGCCGCCCAGGTCGATGTGCAGGCGACGGAACAGCGCGCGATGGGCCTGCACATGGTCGGCGCGCAGCCGCTCGAAGGGCTTGCGCGCCGCCGCCAGGGTGCGCTGGCGCACCGCGGCGACCGGATCGCCGCTGGTGTCCTGGTAGTTCACGTAGCTGGTCTCGCCGGCGACCACGAGCGTGAGCCGGCGCGCGCCGCGCACGCGCAGGCGGTCGCCGCTGGCCTCGATGCGGCCATCGCCCACCGCCTGCACCCGCAGCGCATAGCGCAGCTGGGCCGGGATGCCGAAAGCCGAGACATTGCGGCCCTCGATCAGCAGCGCGTCCGGGCCATCCGCCCGCAGGGCCAGCGTGCCCGGGCGCTTCTCGGTGTTGAGCGACTCGCGGTGGTGCCACGGCGCGCCGACGTAGACCACGCCGTTCGCGTCGTACTTCGTCTCGCCGAAGCCACCGTAGGCCTGGTAGTCGGCATGGCGGTAGCCGAGGTCGAGGTCGATCGTGCCCTCGCCTTCCAGCGCGAGCCGGATCACCACCACCTGGTCGGGCACGCTGCTGAAGACCTCGCGCCGGTGACGCCCGCCGCCGTCGACGAAGTGGGTGGTGGCGATGGCGCTGTCGAGATCGAGGCTGCGGCGGTAGCGCGCCGCGCCGGCCACGCCGGGAAAGTCCAGCAGCAGGTCGCCGGCGCTGCCGAAGGGCATCTGCTTGATGGGCTGGCCCATCAGCGCCTCGGCGATCAGCTCGTTGGCTTCCTTCCAGCGCTGCTGGTCGATGAGCTCGCGCACCCGGGGCAGCGCCTCGCGGAACTTCGGGTTGTCCTGCACATACGGGCCGCCGCCGTAGAGCGTGTCGATGTTGAACTGCAGCCGCTCCTGCGCCGGCCGCCCGAACACCATCGCGCCGAGGCGGGCGTTGCCCACCGGCAGCGCCTCGATCCACGGGCCGGGGGGCTGGTCGTACCACAGCGAGAGCGCGTCGCCCGCCACCCGGGCCGCGCCGCTGGCGGCGAAGACGGGCAGCGCCGGCAGCAGCGCGCCGAATGCCGCGGCACCCACGAAGCCGCGGCGCGTTGTCGAACTTCCGGTCATCTCAAGACTCGCTTTGTTCGGTGACCACCGCGCGTTCGGCGCGGCGGGTGGGCGGGGCTCACACCGTGCCGCGGCGGGCCTCCAGGCTGACGCGGATCTCGCGCACGCGCTGCTCGTCGAGCCTGAAGCGGCTGACCAGCAGCAGCGCGATCACCAGGCCGAACACCGGCACGCCCGACATCAGCAGGCGCATCACGAACAGCACGTTCTCGCTTTGCACGTCGGCCTGCGACACGAAGCCGGTGGACTGCAGGATCCAGCCCGAAGCGCCGCTGCCCACGGCGATGCCGGCGCGCGAGATCCACGACTGGCAGGCGGCGAACGAGCCCTCGCGGCGCTGTTCCGTCTGCAGTTCGTCGTGGTCGACCACGTCGGCCAGCATCGAGCCGTAGATGGTCCAGAAGCCGGCGCCGGTGAAGGCCACGCAGCCCGAGGCGAACAGCTGCAGCATCGGGTAGGACGGGTTGTAGAACCACCAGTCGCCGATGAAGGCGGCGATCGCGGCGCTGAGCACGGCCATCATGCCGGCGCGCTTGCCCAGGCGCTTGGCAATGGCGCCGAAGGCGACGATGCCGGCGAAGCCGAACGCCATGCCGGACAGGCCCATGGCCGAGTTCCAGCGCCCGGCCAGCGCCACGTCGCCCTTGCAGACGAAGTAGACGGTGAGGTAGAAGCCGAGCGTGCCGACCATCGCGGTGGCCATGCTGTAGGCCATCATCGAGCCCAGCAGGATGCGGAAGGGCTTGTTCTTCAGCGTGCGGTACAGCGTGTCGCGGAACGGCACCTTGGCGGTCTGGGTGACCACCACCTTCTCGTAGTAGCGCTCGCGCACCAGCAGGAACATCGCCAGCGACACGGCCACCATGATGGCGCCGAGGATCGCGGTGTAGGTCTGGGCGCCCATCAGGATGTCGGGCTTGCCGTTGGCGCCGTTGAAGATCGACAGCGTCGCGAACTGCGCCGCGACGAACATCGCCAGTTCGGGCACCTTCTGGATCGCGTTCTTGATCTGGAAGACGGCCGTGCGCTCGTGGTAGTCGGGCGTCATCTCCGAGCCCAGGCTGACCCAGGGCATGTTGAAGCAGCTCATCACCGGCGCGTAGATCAGCAGCGACACCAGCATGAAGGCGAAGTACTGCATCTCGGTCCAGCCGCGGCCGACGGCGAACAGCAGCGGCAGCCCCACCCCGGCCAGCACGCCGCCCACCAGGATGAACGGCCGCCGCCGGCCCCAGCGCGTGCGGGTGTTGTCGGACAACCAGCCGAAGGTGGCGTCGGAAGCCGCGTCGGCCAGCGTCTTGAGCATCATCGCCGTCGAGATGAGCCCGGGCGCGACGCCGAGAAAGATGTTGAAGACCAGGTTGGCGTACGACGAGTAGAGCCAATGGCCCCACATGTCGAGGAAGGAGCCCAGGCCGTAGCCGAGCTTCTGGCTCATCGGCAGGCGTTCGGCGGCGGTGGGACGGGCGGGCATCAGCATGGCGGCAGCCTCAGGCAATGAGCAGGGAACGAGCCCGAGGTGCCGCGAGCGTGGCGCCAGGAATGGTCTCGGTGGGCAGCACGATGTTGCGGGGCCCGCGCAGCGGCGCGTCCTGCCGGCGGGCGTCGATGCGGGCGATCAGCTCTTCCACGGCACGGCGGCCGAGTTCGCGCAGCGGCTGCCGCACGGTGGCCAGGCGCGCGGCACGGGCGAGCACCGTGTCGTCGAAACCGACCACCGAGATGTCGGCCGGCACGCGCAGGCCGCGGGCCAGCAGGGTGTCGATGCAGCCCAGCGCCACGGCATCGCTGACGGCGAAAACGGCATCCGGCAGATCCTCGCCACGGTGCGTGCGCAGCCAGGCCTCCAGCGCCAGGCGGCCGTCCTCGGCGCTGAAGCCCGCGCGCAGCACGTGCTCGGGCGGCGGCACCAGCCCGGCCACCGCATGGGCACGCCGGTAGCCTTGCACCCGACGATCGGCACCGAGCGCCCCTTCGGGACCGCCGACATGCAGGATGCGCCGGTGGCCCATCTCGAGCAGGCGGCCCACCATCGCGAACGCGCCGGCCTCTTCGTCGGACTCGAGGTTCACCACGCCGTCGATCTCGTGGTTCGCATGCACCGACACCACGGGGGTGTGCTCGGGCAGCCACTGCGCGGCGCTGGCATCGAGCAGCGGGGCCAGCAGGATCAGGCCATCGATGCGGCCGTCGCAGAACAGCGGGATGCGTTCGCTGGCTTCGTCCCACGAGCCGAGCGTGAACACGGTGGTCGTCTGGCCCGCTGTCGCAGCGCCGTGGATGATGCCGTTGAAGACTTCCAGGAAGTACTGGTTGGGCTCGTCGCCCACCAGCGTGGCGGCCACGCCGACGGTGTTCATGCGCCGGTCGGCCAGGCCCCGCGCCGTGGCGTTCGGCCGGTAGCGCAGCTTCTCGGCGGCGGCCAGCACCCGCGCGCGCGTCTCCTCCGAGGTACGGGTGGAGGTCTTGGCGTCGTTGAGCACGGCCGAGGCCGCCATGGCCGAGACGCCGGCTTCGCGGCCGACATCGGCCAGCGTGGCGGCACGGCGGGACTTGCGGGGCTTGAGGCTGGTGGCCACGTCTTTCGAACCCTAGAGAATGTGCCGCGTGCGGATCACGTCGGCGTAGTAGCGCGCGGACAGCTTGGGCGTGCGCACCAGGGTCTCGAAGTCGCAGTGCACGATGCCGAAGCGACGCTCGTAGCCGTCCTCCCACTCGAAATTGTCGATGAAGGACCAGAGGAAGTAGCCGTCCACCGGCACGCCATCGCCAATGGCGCGGTGCATTTCGCGCAAATGCGCGCGCAGGTAGTCGCGGCGGTGCAGGTCGATCACCTCGCCGCCGGTCACCGGTTCGTGGTTGTAGCCGCAGCCGTTCTCGGTGATGACGATGGAGCGGTGGCCGTAGAGCTCGTGGCACATGCGGGGCGCCCAGTACAGCGCCTGGGGCACCAGGTTCAGCCAGGGGCTGTCGGCGCGCGGGTAGTTCGCCGGCAGCGCCAGCGCCTCGTAGGGCGCGCCGTCGCGGCCGGCGCGCACGTAGGTGGCGGTGTAGACGTTCAGGCCCAGGAAGTCGGTGGGCAGGCTGATCAGGTCGAAGTCGCCGGCCTGCACCCGCGGCGCCGCGGCGCCGACACGCTCGAGGTAGGTCGCCGAGTAGCCCCCGCCGTGCATGGCGCCCAGGATGTGGGCGTTCTGGTCGAGGAACCATTGCTGCGCGGCGGCGATGTCGGCGGGCTGCTCGGTCACGGGCACGCTGACATCGCAGTTGTCGGTGAGCCCGACCCGGGCCTTGGACCCGCCGTATTCGCGCACCGCGGCCACCGCATGACCATGGGCCAGCAGGGCGTGGTGGATGGTCTGGTTGACCACCGCATCGCTCTCGCGCCGGCCCGGCGCCTTGATGCCCAGGCCATAGGCCAGCGTCGTGAAGCAGCGGATCTCGTTGAGCGTGATCCAGTGCCGCACTTCGCCGGCGAAGGCCTTCACGACCGTTTCGGCATAACGCGCAAACGCATCGACCGTGGCGCGCGACGTCCAGCCGCCGCGCGCTTCCAGTGCCTGGGGCAGATCCCAGTGGAACAGGGTCACCCAGGGCGTGATGCCGTGGCGCGCCAGGCTGGCCAGCAGGCGGCGGTAGAAGTCCAGGCCGGCCGGGTTCAGCTCGCCATCGCCTTGCGGAAAGATGCGCGGCCAGGCGATCGACAGCCGGTAGTGGCGGATGCCCATCGAGGCCATCAGCGCGAAGTCCTCGTCGAAGCGGTGGTAGTGGTCGCAGGCCAGGTCCAGGTTGTCTCCGCGGGCCACCTTTCCCGGGGTGCGGGCGAAGTGGTCCCAGATCGAGGCGCCCTTGCCGTCGGCGAAGGCGGCGCCCTCGATCTGCGCGGACGCGGCGGCGGCGCCGAAGGTGAACGAGTCGGGGAACGGGCAAGCGTAGGTCAACGGGGTCATCAGGGTCGGTCCATCAGGGGGCCATCAGCGGGGCCAGCACCGGGTCCATCGCACCTTGCCACAGCGCATAGCCCTTTTCGGACAGGTGCAGCAGGTCGGGCATCACGTCGCGGGACAGGTTGCCGTTGGAATCGGTCAGTGCGCGGCCGATGTTCAGGTAGTGCACGTGGCGGCCATCGGCGTAGCCGCCGATGATCTCGTTCACGCGCTCGTTGATGCGTCGCAGCTGGCCATCGGGCCGTTCCTCGCGCGGGAACACGGCCAGCAGCAGCACCTGGGCCGCCGGCAGGCGCCGGCGGATCTCGTCCAGCAGACGGCGGATGCCGGCCGCGGTGGTTTCGGGGTTCTCGGCGCGGTGGCCGGCGTTGTTGGTGCCGATCATCAGCACCACGGCCTTGGGCGCCAGGCCGTCGAGCGCGCCGTGCTGCAGGCGCCACAGCACGTTCTCGGTCCGGTCGCCGCCGAAGCCGAGGTTCAGCGCGTTGTAGCGGGCGTAGTGGCGGGCCCAGACCTGGCGGCCCTCGTTCTCCCAGCCCTGCGTGATGGAGTCGCCGATGAACACCAGCTGCGGCGCCTGGCCGGCGGCGACGAGCTCGCGCGCTTCCTGCCGTTTCTTCTCGTGGCGCGGCAGCCACCAGTCGAGCGACCACGACTCGGCGAGCATCGCCGGGGTGACGGATTCGGTGCGGTAGTCCGGGCATCCGATGCTGGGCGTGCCCGAGCGCGCGAGGCGCACGTTGGCCACGCTGACCCGGCCGGCGCCACCCGCCTCCAGCGCGAAGGGCAGGCGCACGCTGGAGAAGTCGCCGCCGTCGCGCTGGAAGCAGCGCAGGGCCAACGACAGATGCTGCCAGCCTTTGCCGGCGATGGCCCGTGCGGGCTCGAGCAGCGAGACACTGCGCTCGCAGCCCTCGCCACAGGACACCTTCAGCCGGGCGCCGCCGTGCGCCAGGTCCGACACGTCCAGGTCCAGTTCCAGGGTGCCGTCCAGGTACGGCCGCAGGTCCAGCGGCGCGGCGCTTTCGAAGCGCAGCGTGGCGAACCAGGTGTCCTTCCATTCGAGCGCGAAGGCAGTGTGGCGGCCTTCGGCACCGACGCTGGCCACGGTGCCGACGTAGGAAGCCGACGCGCCCTGGCCCGCCGGCGGGGGTGCGACCGCAGCACTGCCCGGGTACTCGATTCGCTGGTCCCAGTGCCCGAACACCGTGCGCCAGGTGCCGGGCGCGGCGGGCAGGATGGCCAGGTCGTTGGCCTCGCCAACGGTCGGGCCGGCGGCCGGGGCGGCCTGCGCGCCCGCACAGCAGGCCAGCAGCGTGGCGGCAAGGAATCGGTTCATGGGGTTCATGGTCGAAAAGCTCAATACCGGCCCATCTTCACTTTCAGCACCACCGGCCGGCCGGTGAAGTTCAGGCCCCAATCGACCTGGTCGCCGTTCCAGCGGCGTTCCATGAGCCAGCGGCCCTGCGCGTCGAAGTGCCCTTGTTCGGCACTGGCGATCTGGGCCCGGCCGCTGCCGGCCAGATCGTCCAGGCGCACGCGGGCGTTCTGGCCGACCAGCACGAACTCGTCGTCGGCGATCTGGGCGATGGCCACGCCACCGTCGAGCCGCTTGGCATGCGGCGGGGGCTCCTTGGCGTTGCCGGCCCATTCGCGCTCGCCGAACATCCACTGGTCGAAGGTGACGTGCGCCTTCCAGCCCTTCATCACGATGGTCTGGTCGCCGAAGTCGTCGCCCTTGGCCACGCCATGGGTGCGGCCCTCGAAGGCCCAGCGCGCCCACAGGCGCTGCATCGGCGCGAAGGCGGCATAGATCCGCGCGAAGGGCTGCACCATCACGCGGTCGCTGGTCTTGGCGCCCAGCGGGTAGTTGGCGTAGTCGAAGTAGTCGATGCCGAAGGGCGCCACGCCGATCGCGCCGCGCCCGAGGATCTGGTAGACATAACGCGCATAAGGCTCGGCATTGCCGAGCTCGGGCACGAACAGCGCGTTGTCCGGGCGCTGGAACTTGTCGAGGTGGGCGCTGACCTTCGCCGATTCGGGGTGGTAGAGGTCCGGGCCGACGATGTCGATGCTGGGCGCCGCGGCCTTGTAGATGTCGATCACGTCGTAGGTCGGGCCGCCGCTGGCGAAATCGCCTTTCCAGGGGGCGATCGGCGCCAGCGGATCGCGCAGCGCGTTGTTCACGTACAGCGGCAGGTCGTACACCGCGCGGCCGGCGCGGGCGATCTGCTCGATGTAGCTGGCGATGGCCCAGGCGTGGAAATACTCGTCGGCATAGTCGCCGTACACCGCGCGCCAGGACCCGGCGGCCGCGCCCGGCACCGGCGGCTTCTTGCGCGCCAGCACGGCTGCCGGCACCTCGCGCTCGAAGGCGGCCTGCGCCGCGGGGCTGTAGTCACGCACCAGGCCGAAGGTGCCCACTTCGTTCTCCACCTGCACCATCAGCACGGTGCGGTGCTTCGCGTCGATCTTCTTCAGGTGCGACATCAGCGCCACGAAGGCCCGCTTGTCCGCCGCCAGGGTGTGCTCGCCGAAGGGCGAGAGGCAATAGCTGTTCTTGCCTTCCTGGTCGACCATGCGCGGGAAGCGCTGGTTGTCGAACTTCACCCAGGTGGGTGTGTACTGCGGGCTGGTGTTCTTCCAGGTGCCGAACCACAGCAGCACCACGCGCAGCTTGTTCTGCCGCGCCTGGTTGACCAGGGTGTCGACGAAGCTGAAGTCGAAGCGGCCCTCGACCGGCTCGACCTGTTCCCACGAGACGGGCACTTCCACCGTGTTGGCGTGAAGGTCCTTGACGGCCGGCCACACCTGTTCGAGCGCCTTGGGGTAGTTGCTCGAGTTGTGGACCTGCGCGCCCAGCAGCAGGAAGGGCGCGCCGTCGACGAACAGCGCGTGGCGGCCCTCACGCTGCACCAGGCGGGTCGGTTCGGCCGCGGCGGCCGTTGGCAGGGTGATGGTCATGGCCAGCGGACAAAGCGCTGCCAGGACCAGCTGCGGAACAAGGTACTTCAGCATGGACTGGATCTGTTGCCCCTGGGCCCGACTCGCCTTGGACCCAGGGGCGGCCGCCGAACTCAGAACGTGTAGCGCGCCGTGAACGTGTAGCGCGGCCCGGTGTAGAACAGCCCGCGGGTCTTGTCCCCGATGTGCTGCTGCATCAGCTGGCGCTGCTTCGCGTCGTTCAGGTTCTGCGCCTCGAGGCCCAGCGTGAGCTTGTCGTCGAGCATCTTGTAGAAGATGCCGGCGTCGAGCTGCCCGTAGGCGTCGGCCCAGACCGGCAGGCCCCAGGCCACGTTGTGCTGGCCGAAGTTGGCGCTGGACGCATCGGTGTTGGTGCCATCGGTGCCCTGCGTGCCGTTGACGTTGACGGCCTGCAGGTACTTCGAACGCCAGGTGTAGGCCAGCCGCGCCGACGACGGTCCCTGGTCGTACATCAGCGCCAGCGTGAACGCGTTGCGGGACAGGTTCTGCAGCGGCAGATCGCCGAAGCTGCGGCCGTCCACGTCACAACCGTTCAGGTTCAGGTTGATGTTGTCGGCACCACCGCTGGAGCCCGTGCAGTAGGCCTGCGTGACCGGCTTGTACAACTTGGTCTTGCTGTCGACGAAGGTGTAGTTGCCCTGCACGCCGAAGCCCGAGAGCCAGCCGGGCAGCTTGTCGAAGTAGGTCTGGTACGCCAGCTCGAAGCCGCGTGCGTGGCCCTTGGCGCCGTTGATCGGGCTGGTGACGACGAAGGTCTGCGGCTTGCCGTCGGCATCCGGAATCTGGAATCCGGTCGTCTGGTTGACGACGATGTCCTTCAAGTCCTTGTTGAACAGCGCCAGCGTCAGCGAGCCGTTGCGGCTGAAGTACCACTCGGCCGTGGCGTCGGCCTGCGTCGAGCGCACCGGCTTGAGCAAGGGGTTGCCCGCCGCCGTGCCGGTCTGCGAGACGCTGATGACCTCGGTGCCGACCGTCGTCCTGTCCTGCGACAGGCTGGTGTAGCCCTGCAGCTGCGAGAAGTCGGGCCGCGACATGGCCTTGGCCAGCGCGAAGCGGAACTGCACTTCGCTGCTGGCCTTCATGCGCAGGTTCAGGCTCGGCAGCAGATTGGTGTAGGTGTGCTCGAAGTTCTGCTCCTTCTCGAACTTCGGGATGTTGGGCACCGGTACGCCGGTGAGGTTGGGTGCCACGTTGGTGCCGCTGAAGCTGGTGTAGCCGTGCGCTCTGGCCTGGGTGCGCACGAGGCGCAGGCCGAGGTTGCCGTCGACCGGGTACTTCCAGTCGTCGAAGCCGAAGCGCAGCTGCGCGTAGGCGGCCTGCGTGCGCTCGCTCTGGACATTGGTACCGCGGTTGTTGATGTCGTCGCTGATCGACTCGGGCGAGAACGTGAACGGCCAGCCGTTGCAGGCGCTGTCGGTCGGCCCGAGGACCTTCTTGCAGTGGTCCATGCCGTAAGCGTGCAGCTGCGCGTACGACGCCGGGAAGCCGGTGGCCAGCGCCACTTCGGGGAACACCACCGACGGCGGTGCCGCCACATTGCCATTGAAGAAGTTCGGGAAGGTGTTCAGTCGCGTGCCGCCGGGATAGTCGCTCAGGTAAGCGGGGCCGCCGGCTGTCCACGGCTGGGTGATGGCCTGCCAGTGGTAGTCGCTGGGGTTCTTGCTGGTGACCACATCGCGGTCGGTCAGCCGCACGCCGAAGCGCAGGTCCTGCAGCACGGGGTCATCGAACTTGAACTTGGCATCGCCCTTCCAGGCCTTCTCGGTGGCCTTGCTGCGATCCATGTGCTCCATCGTGAACGCCCAGTAGTAGTTCGCCGGGTTGGCGAGCCAGGCACGGTCGGCGGCATCGAAGCTCAGGTTGGGCGTCGAGCCGCCGAGGTCCAGCGTCTGCTTCGGCATGCCGGTGCCGGTGGCCACGGTGGAGTCGAAGCCGGAGGTGTTGGCGCGGATGTATTGCAGGTCGGAGCTGAAGCTCCAGCGCTCGTTCGGCTTCCAGCTGAAGCGCCACGAAAGGTCTTCGGTCTTCGACTTGCGCCATGCGGTGCGGGTGTCGTCGTTGTAGTTGATCAGCGAACCGTCGCTGTTGGTCAACGTGCCCGAGAGCAGGCCGCCCTGCGCGTCGAACACGCCGTTGCTGACGCGCAGGCGATACGGATCGGACTGCGCGAAGATCGCCTGTTCGTCCCACTGCATGCGGTACTTCGACTGGAAGTAGGTCAGCGACGACTCCATGTCGTTCTTCTTCCACTGCAGCGCGCCATACAGGCCCTCGCGCTTGCGGTCGAACTCCAGCGTGCGCCACTGCGCGCCCTTGGGTACCCACAGGTAGGTCTTGGGATCCTGGCCGGCCACGGCGTCGGTGCGCGGGTAGTAGGGCTCGACCTGGAAGAAGTCCGAGCGCGTGGCGCTTTCCGAACTGGCCAGGTCGACCAGCACGCCGAAGCGTCCGGCGTCGGTGTCCCAGCGGTTGCTGAACAGGGCCGAGTACGACGGGGAGTTCTTCTTGTTCAGCGTGGCGTAGGTGTTCGACAGCGACACCGAGGCCTTCAGCCCGGGATAGTCCAGGGGCAGCGCGGTGCGCAGGTTCACCAGACCGCCGATGGCGCCCTCGGTCTGCTCGGCCGAGGGGTTCTTGTAGACGTCGACGCCGGCCATCAGCTCGGGCGGCACGTCCTCGAAATTCAGGGCACGGCCGCCGTTGGCGGAGAAGGAGTCGCGGCCGTTCAGCTCCGAACGCACCCAGGTCAGGCCGCGCACCGCGACGCCCGAGCCTTCGACCGAGAAGTGCTCGGGGTCGCCCTTGGCCATCGTGCGGTCGATGGTCACGCCGACGATGCGTTGCAACACCTCGGTGACCGAGCGATCGGGCAGCTTGCCGATGTCGTCGGCGACGATGGAGTCGACGATTTCCTCGGCCTCCTTCTTGATCTTCTGAGCCGACTGCAGCGCCGCGCGCTGGCCGGTCACGACGACCACTTCGGACTTCTTCTCGTCCTTCTTCTCGACGCTCTGCCCGTGCGCCTGCACGGCCCACAGCATCGCGACCTGGGCCACGGCGATCGATGTCGCCGTCCGCTTGAACTTGTTCATCGCACTGTCTCCTCGTGTATCGAGTGATTTCCCACCCCAGACTGCTGGGGCCTCTCATGGACCGCGGCGATCGCCGCGTGCAGCAGGGACGTGCGCCGCGTCCCTGTCTGCCGCTTCAAACCTTCATCCGACGGATCCTTCGCACAGCCGGTTGAACAGGTTCTCCAGGTACTCCTGGCGCCCCGACACGGGCACCGGGTCGATGTTTTTCCGCAGCGCGCGGTCCGCCAGCTGCGCCAGCGTCACGCGGCCGTTCAGGATGTCCTGCGCCTCTGCGGTCTGCCAACCCGCATAGCGAGCGTCCACTGCCTGGGCCAGGCGGCCGTCCTGCACCAGCTTCTCGGCCACCAGCAGCGCCTGCGCGCACAGGTCGATCGCGCCGACGTGGCCGTGGAACAGGTC
>CAZXLI010000012.1:0-51497 GCA_964641795.1 uncultured Bordetella sp.
CCCGAGACAGAACACCACCAGCTACCCCCGCAACGGCCTGGGCGACATGACCCAGCTGGTCAGCCCGGACACCGGCACGGCCAACAACACCTACGACGCCGCGGGCAACTTGAAGACCCGCACCGACAGCCGCGGCGTGCTGGCCACCTACGGCTACGACGCGCTGAACCGGCTGACATCGGTGGTCTATACCAAGACCGGCAGCCCGACCCAGAGCTACACGTGGGCCTACGATGAGACCGGCACGGGCTTCAGCAACGGCATCGGCCGACTCACCTCGACCAGCCACCCCACGGGCTCGACCCAGTACGCCTACGACAGCCTGGGCCGCTTGATTGCCGACACCCAAAAGGTGAAGCTCGCGGCGGGCGCCAACAGCCTGCCGGTGAGTACCGTGGTGGGCTACGGCTACGACGCAGCCGGCCACGTCACCAGCATCACCTACCCCTCGGGCCGCAAGCTCAGCATCACCTACAGCGGCGGGCAGCCCAGCGCCATCGGGCTGGCCAAGAACGCCAGCACTGCGCCCAGCACGCTGATCAGCCAGATCCAGTACGAGCCCTTCGGCGGCGTGAAGAGCTGGCAGTGGCAGCTCACCAGCGGCACGCAGCTTCACGAGCGCACAACAGACGGCTACGGCCGCATCGTGCGCTACCGACTGGGGGCCAATCTCAGAGACATCAGCTACGACCAAGCCGACCGCATCACCGCCTACACGCACTACGCGGCCGCGGGCGGCGCGCCGCAGCCCAGCCTGGACCAGAGCTTCGGCTACGACGAACTCGGCCGGCTGACCAGCATCACCACCGCCACAGCCAGCTGGGGTATCGGCTACGACGCCAACGGCAACCGTACGAGCCTCACGCTCAACGGCAGCCAGAGCGTCTACACCACGCCAGCCACGAGCAACAAGCTCGCCTCGATCACCAACCCCGCGCGCAGCTTCGGCTACGACAACGCGGGCAACACCACCTCGGACACGGCGGGCTACACGTCCACCTACGACCTGGCCAACCGGCTGGCCACGCTGACCAAGGCCGGCGTCACGGCCACCTACAGCATCGACGCACAAGGTAGGCGCATCCGCAAGGTCGACTCCAGTGGGTCGACCAGCACGGTGATCTTCGTGTACGACCAGCAGGGGCAGCTGCTGGGCGAATACGACAAGACGGGCAAGGAGATCAGGGAGTACGTGTGGTTGAACGGCACGCCCATCGCGGTCTTCACGCCCGACCCCAGCGGCCCGCTGATCAAGCCGCCGCTGGTGTACTACATCCACACCGATCACCTGAACGCGCCGAGGATGGTGCTGGACCAGGCCAACAACCTGCGCTGGAGCTGGGTTGCGGAGCCATTCGGGACCACCGCGCCCAACGCCAACCCGAAGAACCTCGGCCAGTTCACGCTCAATCTGCGCTTCCCAGGCCAGTACTTCGATCAGGAGTCGGGGCTGCACTACAACTACTTCAGGGACTACGATCCGACCATCGGGCGCTACGCGCAGTCAGATCCCATTGGACTACAGGGCGGAATTAATACGTTCAGCTACGTTGGCGGAAATCCGGCAGCGACCGCTGATCCTAGGGGGCTGCAGCCGATCCCGCCGACCTGGGTACTAATGGGAGGAACCTACAACACCGTCTACTCGGCAGAAATCGTCGCCCAGGCGCAGGCTAGATACCTGCAACACCAAGCGGAGGCCCAGAGTTGGGCTGATCAGGGCTGGGCCGGGTACGCCAAACGCGCTGCCGCCCAAGCTGAGAAGGCGATGGACTCCTCGGTCGACTGGATAATTGCTAATGCGAGCACCCTGAGTGGCCGGCGACCGAGGGGAATGACGCCCGGAGAAGAGTCAGTTTACGATCGCTACTGCAAAGGGCCAGGAGACCCTTGCGCGTATATCAAGTCTGTAACGAACGAAGCCATCGACAATGCACTGCCCAAGGTGCAGGATATGCTCCGTGACAAGGATGCGCTATTCGGAACGGTGGGGTGGACGAATCACGCGACCAACCTTGCTGGTCGCATTGGCAGGATCAACGAGATGATCTCCCTGGGTCAAAAGATGGGTTGTGACATGTCTGCAGAGATCATCAGATCATCGAATCTCTATGTGCCGACTATGCCGCTTCCGAAATGAAGATATTTGTTGATGCAAGTGTGTTTTCGGTTGGCGGAGGCTCGTTCGGCCGTCTCTCCGGAATTCTGGAACTAGTTGAAGTGCCGTCGGTCGGGGATCAGGTTGCGTTGATTCGATCGATCGAGGGGGGTGGAACTGCCTTCCCGGCAGCCTTTGCGGGAGCACTCAAGGTGGAGGGGGTGAGATTCAAACCGCTACCGAGTGAGGTGGTTGCGTCGTTGAGTCTGGAAGACTTGATCTTGCCAACGGCCCAAGACTGCCGTGAAATGGCCAAATATCTAGATCAAGGATTCGGACTGTGGATTGAGGAGTTCTGATCCTATGTGGCAGCATTACACGGCGCGCATAGAGGGCGGCATTGTGCAAGTCAATCCGTTGCCATTCGATTGCTGTCAATGAAGTGCCGCTTGCTGGGATTCACGCTCCTGGAACTGCTCGTCGTGATGGTGATCATCGGCTTACTCGCCAGCTTCGTGGCCCCCAAGTTCTTCGATCAAGTCGGCAGGTCCGAGGTTAAGACCGCTCGTGCGCAATTGGCGGCTCTTGACAAGGCACTCGGCACGTATCGCCTGGATACCGGTCACTTTCCCAGCGCCGAGCAAGGACTCGCGGCGCTGTTCGTGCGCCCCGGCAACGAGCCCAAGTGGGCCGGACCGTATCTCGCCAAGTCGGTCCCGCTGGATCCCTGGGGTCATGCTTATGTGTACCGCCAACCCGGTGATGCCGGCCACGACTACGAGTTGAGCAGTCTGGGCCGCGATGGCCAACCCGGTGGAACGGGCGACAGCGCTGATATCAGCGTCTGGGACAACGGGCGCTGAAGCTGGCGATGCGCGCCTGTTTGACGGTGAGTTCGGGATTGGACTGGCCTTGCGCGTAGTGCTGCAAGTGGTGCACGGGCGAGGCCAACCCCGCCCCTGGACCGTCGATGCGCGATCGGTATCCGAGGCTCGCGCACTGGCCGCTGCGCAGGGCCTGACCGTCCTCGATGCACGAGCGCCGTCGGCATCGTCGAGTCACAACCGACTATGGCGAGCGGGCAGCGCAGCAAGCGCGAAGGCGGAGGTCCCGGTATTCGCCCAACAACTACACGATTTGCTGGTGGCAGGCCTCAGCGTGATCGAAGCGCTGGAGACTTTGACGCGTCATGCAGCCTCCGGCCCCCAGCAGGCCATGCACGGGGCACTGGTGCGCCGACTACGCGACGGCCTGCGCCTGTCGGAAGCGCTGCGCGAACAGCCGGCCGTGTTCCCCGCGTTGCTGGTTGCGCTGGTCCAGGCCTCGGAACTCACCTCCGACCTGCCGCAGGCCTTGGCGCGTTACCTAGCCCACCAGCGCCAAACGGCCGAGTTGCGCCACCGAGTCACCTCGGTGGCCATCTACCCGGCACTCGTCACGCTGGTCGGCGGGCTGGTGCTGCTGTTCCTGGCCTTCTACGTGATGCCACGCTTCGCGCGTATCTTCGATGGCATGCAAGGTGAGTTGCCCTGGTCGGCCCGGGCCATGGTGGCGTGGTCCCACGGCGTGGCGGCGCACGGTGTTGGGCTGTTAGGCTTGCTGGTGGCCGTGATTCTGGCGGTGGGCATGGCTTGGCTGTCCGGCCGCGTGCAGGCCTGGGCCTTGCGTGTGCTGATGGGGTGGGCGCCGGTGCGCCGATACCTGCGCACCTATTTCCTGGCCCAGTGGTACCGGGCCCAAGGCATGTTGTTGGAGGGGGGAATTCCGTTGCCGGAAGCGTTGGTCCTGGCCAATGGCTTGTTGCCGCAGGCGATGCACGCCGGGGGAATGGCCGTCAGCGCTGCAGTGCGCGAAGGGGCGAGCCCGGCCGATGCGTTGCAGCAGGGCGGCATGGCCACGCCGGTGGCCGAGCAGTTGATGCGGGCGGGCGAACGCACCGGCGACCTCGGGGCGGTGCTGAACCGCACGGCCGCTTTCCATGAAGCCGAGTTGACGCGCGAACTCGAACGCACGATGCGCCTGCTGGAACCGGTGGTCATGACGCTGGTGGGGCTGGGCGTGGGCATCGTCGTGGTGCTGATGTACCTGCCGATCTTTGAGCTGGCCTCGGCGCTGCAATGAACACGGCCTTGAGTTCCGATGTGTCGGCCGAAAAAGACGCGCAGATGGCGGACTGGCTTGGCCGCATCCGGCAGGCGGTGCACGATCGCGCAGGTGAGCCGATGCGCGCACTGCGCCTGTCCGATCCCAACGGTGAAGCGGCGCTCGATCTGCCGGCCTTGGCTGAAGTGCTCGAGTTGCCGCTGTGGCGCATGCAAGACCTGCTGCCCTGGCGGCCCGACTTCGAGCGACTGCCGTTCGCCGAATCGGCCCGCCGGCGTTGCGGGCTGGTTGAGGCACGCTCCGAGACCGGACCCGAGTGCCACTGGCTGAGCACCGACCCGTTCGATACCGATACGCTGGCCTGGGCGCGCACCCGCTTCGGCGCGCTGGTCGTCGGCCTCGTAAGCGACGAGACCTTTGACGCCTGGCTGGCACACTGCGAGGCCGGACTGTCCGCGCTCGGCAGCGCGATGGCGGCGGGCGACCGTGACGACACATCGCTTGCCAATGCCCAGGCCGAGCGCATCGACCTGCGGCAGATCGGGCACGGCGAGGGTCCGGCTGTGCGCTTCGTCAATGCGACGCTCTACGATGCGCTAAAGCTGGGTGCATCCGACGTGCACCTGGAGTGCCTGCCCTCCGGTCTGGCGGTCAAGTTCCGCCTCGATGGTGTGCTGACAGCGATTCAACAGTTGGCCGACCCGGCACTGGCATTGCAGGCAATCAGCCGCATCAAGGTGATGGCGCAGTTGGACATCGCCGAGCACCGCGTGCCGCAAGATGGCCGGCTGCAGGTGAGCTACGCGGGCCGGGCCATAGACCTGCGGGTGTCGATCATGCCCAGCATCCATGGCGAGGATGCGGTGCTGCGCATCCTGGACCGGCAGCACCTGGCGCAGAGCTTGGCAGGCCTGACACTGGCCAAACTGGGCTTCGACGAGGCTGCCGCCACCGAGCTGCGCGCGCTATGCCGCAAGCCGCACGGCATGCTGCTGGTGACGGGCCCCACCGGATCGGGCAAGACGACGACGCTGTACGCCGCGATTGCCGAGACGCACCAGTCGCGCGACAAGATTGTCACAATCGAAGACCCGGTGGAGTACCAACTGCCGGGCGTACTGCAGATCCCGGTGAACGAGCGCAAGGGACTGACATTTGCGCGGGGCCTGCGTTCGATCTTGCGGCACGACCCGGACAAGATCCTGGTGGGCGAGATCCGTGATGCCGAGACCGCGCAGATCGCCGTTCAGGCGGCGCTGACCGGCCATCTCGTTTTCACGACCGTGCACGCGAACACAGTGTTCGACGTGGTTGGGCGCTTTGGGCAGTTCGGCATCGATGCCTACACCTTTGCCTCGGCGATGAACGGGGTGATGGCTCAGCGCTTGCTGCGACGTGTGTGCCCGCACTGTGCCGAAACGGTCGAATGGCCGGCGGCCTTGGCCGACGAGGCTGAGCGCGCTGGGCTGCCCTTGCAGCGGGCGCGGGTCAAGCTGGCGCGGGGGTGCGAGCATTGCCGAGGCAGCGGCTATGCCGGCCGGTTTGCGCTGGGCGAGTTGCTTCGGCTGACGCCCGCGCTGCGGGCATTGATTGCCGAGCGAGCGTCGCATCGCGACATCCAGGCCGAGGCCGAACGTGCCGGCTGGAGAAGCTTGCGCAGCCTGGCATTGCGGGCGGCATTCGAGGGGCTGACCACGTTGGACGAGGTGGAACGTGTGGCCGCCTAGACATTGGCTGCCTGCTCGGTGGTGGGCGCCGTCGTGGGTGGTCCGCCTGGGTCGCGATCAGGCCATGCTGTACCGATACCACGGAGATGGGTTGGTACAACACCATTGCCACCCCATCGCACCAACGCTATGGACTTCCCCAAGCGCGAGCGGCGCGATCGCGGATGCCGTGGGTTCGGTCCTCGCGTCGACGACGGGTGCAGGCGATCGCCGAGCTCTGCTGGTGCTGGAGTCGGCGTGCATGCCGGTCATCTGGCTTCCCCTGCATACGCCCATGCTGTCGCGATCGGCGCTTCAAAGGCTCGTCCGCCACCGCCTGTCAATGGTGTGGGCGACGGTGCCAGGCTCCGATGCGGGGATGCAGGGACCTGATGCCACAGCCGGGAGCTGGCAGCTTCGGACGGACTATCGCCCGGGTGACCCTTCGATCCTGGCCTTTGCGATGGCGCCAGGACTGCTCGCTGACCTTCAGCAAGTCGCTGCAAACACCGGATGGACGTGGGCCTCGGTCGTGCCTGCGTTCGCGTGGGCTTGGGCAGCCCTGCGCCGGCCAGCAGATGGCTGGTATGCCTGCGTCGAGCAGGACCGCGGCCTGGTGGCCAAGCGCGAGAACGCGACTTGGACCGCATTCGATCCCGCGGCCCCGGCGCAGCCCGCCATCGCAGACGCCGCGCAACACTGGCAGTCCTGCGCGCGCCGCGAGTCGCACCGCCGCGGCATAGCTTACAGCCCCGCGCCAGTCGCAATCCTGGACCCCTGGAGCGGGTCCACTGGTCCATGCAAAGTTGCTGCGCACCGTGAGGGACTCGCACTGGCGGCGAGCGCCACGCCATGAGGTTCAAGGCGCCTGCCCATGTGGACTTCTTGCGCCGGCCGGGCACGTCTTGGATTGGCTGGCTGCTACTTGTCCTGGGGGTGGCAACGAGCGCGGGCGTACTCACCTGGCGAGCACAGTACCTGCGTGAGCTGGCCGAGCGTGAGAACACAGTGCGAGCGCAAGAGGCTGCAACGCTGCGCGAGCAGGAGCTCGCCCGGCGCCGCGCCGCGCCGACGCCTCAGTCGCTCAGACAGGACAAGGCGCGACAGGTGTTGCAATGGCCCTGGATCGATGTACTGCGCACCGTCGAGTCTGCTACCGAAGCGCCGGTGTTCCTGCTGAGCTTGACCGGTGATGTGGCTCAGTCGGAAGTCCGGCTGGAGGCCGAGAGCACGAGTTTTGCGCAGGCCGTGGAGTACGTGCGCCGGCTCACCGAGGCGGGCGGTTTCTCCGAGGCCAGACTGCAGTCTCACGAGCAGCTGCCTGACCCGATGACGGGCGGCGCCAAAGTGCGTTTTTCAGTGGTAGCGACGTGGCGAGACCGATGAGCCAGATCGTAAAACGCGCGAACCTGGAAGACGGGACGGTGGGCGGAACCGGTGAAGGCCCGCACCCACGACGGCTCGCCAGGCTTGGCACCTGGCTGGCGCGCTTGCAGTGGTCCTTGGGCGGTGCGGGCTTGGTCGGCATCGCGCTGCTCTTGGGCGCGCTGGGCGGCGCAGCGTGGCAATGGTCGCAGTGGCGAGCATGGCGCTCGAGCCAGCGCGCTGCCCCACTGACGCCGCGCAATCCTCTGACGACTGGTGTCGCCCAGCAGCCGGCCAGCGACAGCTTGTCGCCGAACGCTCCGCCACATGGCCCGGACCGCGCTGTCGAGCCACTGTGGCCCCAGACATCCTCGGTTCCCGTTCTGCTGGACCGGATGTCCCGCCTGGCGGCTGCCCAGGGCATTGGCTGGCCACGCGCGGACTATCGCTACATCGCGGCGACAGCGGAGTTGCCCGCAGCATTGGAAGTGCAGTGCGCGCTGAAGAGTTCGTATCCCGCCATCCGGCGGTTCGTGACCGAGGTGCTGCGCGAGTGGCCGAGCGCCACGCTACGCGAGCTTCAGCTACAGCGCGGGGGCGCTGACCTGCCGGAGGTAGAAGCCCGAATCACGATGGTGATCTTCCTCGCTGACGGATCGGCCGCCGCCCCTGCGATCGAGGACACCCGCCGATGAGCTCGCGCATGCTGGGGCTGCTCGCCCTGATGGCGCTGCTGTTGGCGGCGAGGATCTTCGTCCCGACAACCGGCGACAGGCCGATTCCCGCCGTGGTGGCCGCGCTGGACCATGCCCCAAAGCAGCGATTGCCCGACGCCGCGCCGGCGGCCACGGCACCGGTTCCTCCGGGTAGCACGCGGGCGGCCAGACTCGACGCGGACGTTGACGAGCCGCGCAATGCGTTCGAGGTCCGCCTGCCACCAGCGCCGCCGAAACCGGTGACACCGCCCCGAGCGCTTGCAGGGGACTCGAGCGCCGTTGCGCGACCTGCCGTAGCGGCACCGCCCGCAACGGTCGAACCGCCCTCGCCCATCCTGCAGGTCATTGGCACTTGGAGCGATGGCCAGGGCCCCAGCGTCTTCGTGGCCAGCGCTGGCCGGGTTGTCCAGCTGCGCGTAGGCGACCAATGGCTTTCGGACTACCGGGTCGCTGGCATCGACGCTTCACAGGTTCTGCTGCGCGACCTGCGGGCCAACCGAGAAATTCGATTGGCGTTGCCGCTTCCGACCACGCTCGCGCGATGAACAACAAGACGACTTCCGCCATGTTCAGTGTCCAGCCCAAGCACCCGCCCAGGCGACAGCAAAGGCGCCAGCCCAAGTGCCAGCCAAAAGGGCCCAAGGGAGCGACGGCAACCCTGGCCTGCGTGCTGCTGCTCCACGGCTGCGCGGGCTACCAGGCCTATCGGCAGGGGCAGCAGGAACTGTCCCAGGGGCGCGTGGAGACGGCCTTGGCCAAGCTCAAGCAGGCCAGCGAGGAAGCCCCTCAAAACGTGGAGTACAGGCAGAGCTACTTCACGCAACGCGATGCCGCCGCGTTCGCCCTGCTAAGGCGCGCGGACGCTGCGATCGAGGCAGGCAACTTTGACGTGGCCCGAGAAGCCGTGGCTCAGCTGCAGCGGCTCGATCCCAGCCACGCACGCATCGCGCCAACGTCCTCGGCCATCGAGGTCGCGCAACGCCAGTGGCGGGCGCTGGAGCGGGCCGCCCAACAAGCCAAGACAGGAGACCTTGTGCGGGCCATCGCCGATGTGCAAGCGGTCTTGTCAGAGGTCCCCAGGCACCCCCGAGCCTCACCGATGTTGAGACAGCTGCTTCGCCAGCAGGCAGACCTCGACAACAAGGAACTGGGTATCTACCCAAAGCTGAAGGCGGCCTATCGGACACCGGTGACGCTGACTTTTAGTAACGCCAACCTGCAGCAGGTCTTCGATGCCTTGAAGCAGGCCGCGGGCATCAACTACGTGTTCGACAAGGAGGTCAGAACCGATGCACGTGTGACCTTGGCGGTCAAGAACAAGCCCGTGGAGGACATCCTGCGGTTGATCCTCGCCACGAACCAACTCGACAAGCGCGTGCTCGACGAGGACTCGCTGCTGATCTACCCGAACACCCCGGCCAAGGCGGCCGAGTACCGAGAAATGGTGGTGCGGGTCTTCTACCTCGGCAACGCGGATGCGGCCAAGATCGCCGCGATGCTCAAGACCATCGCCAAGGCACGCGACGTGGTGGTGGACGAGAAGCTCAACGCCATCGTCGTGCGCGACACGGCCGAGGTCATACGGTTGTCCGAACGCCTCATCGCGACGCAGGATCTGCCCGAGCCGGAGGTGATGTTGGAGCTGGAGGTGTTGGAGGTCAGCGCCAGTCGTTTGCTGGACATGGGCATCTCGTGGCCATCATCGGTGTCCGCAAGCGTTTCAGGCGCGAGCGGCGTGCCGGGCAAACTGACGCTGGATGAGCTGCACCAGCGCAACTCCGGGCTCGTCAAGTTGAGCGTGAACGATCCCTTTGTGGCCGCTCAACTGCGCAGTCAGGTCGGCAATGCCAATTTGCTGGCCAACCCGCGTGTGCGGGTGCGCAATCGGCAGTCGGCCAAGATCCTCATTGGCGAACGCGTGCCCGTCTTCACGACAACGGCCACCGCCAACGTCGGGACCTCCGAGTCGGTGAACTACCTCGACGTGGGCCTGAAGCTCGACATCGAGCCCACGGTGTCGGTGGACGGCGAGGTGTCGATGAAGCTGGCGCTCGAGGTCTCGAACATCCTGGAGACGATCACGCGTGCGAGCGGAACGCAGGCCTATCGGCTGGGGACGCGCAACACCTCGACGACGCTTCGCGTGCGCGATGGCGAGACCAATGTGCTGGCTGGTCTGATCCAGAAGGATGAGCGGCGGTCGAACACCGGCGTGCCGGGCTTGAACGAGGTGCCGGTGCTGAACAAGCTTTTCGGCGCGTCGCAGGACACCGACACGCGCACCGAAATTGTCTTGCTGGTCACCCCGCATGTCGTGCGTAACATCGATGTGCCGGGCATTGGATTGCAGGAATTCTTGTCGGGCACGGACGCGGCGGTGGGTGCCGCGCCGATCCAGCTGGGGGCACCTGCCCGCGCACTGGGCGCGCCGCCAACGCCGGCGCCGATGCAAGGCGCCGCACCTTTGCCATCCCCGGCGCCAACGCCACAGCAGCCAACGCCACAGCAGGCGCCACCGCCCGCCGTTCCGCCAGCCTTTGTTGCGCCGCCGTTGGTGCCTGTCTCCCCTGGTGCTCAGACCGGAACCCCCACCGGGACGCCAACGCCGCCAGCACCTGGGACTCCATGAAGAATCCTGAACGCTCGAGGGTTCGGGCTCGGCAGCGCGACCAGCGCCGGCGCGGCTTCTCCTTGATCGAGTTGCTGGTGGTGCTGAGCATCATGGCCGTCCTTGCGAGCGTCGCGATGCCTTTGTGGGAGTTGGCCCGGCGGCGGCACCAAGAAGAGGACCTTCGGCGCAGCTTGCGGGAGATCCGCGATGGACTGGATGCGTACAAGCGGCTCGTTGACGAGGGGCGCATTGCCAGCCCGCCTGGCTCCAGTGGCTACCCGCCGCGTCTGGAGCTGCTGGTGGACGGCGTCGACGACGCACGGGCGCCGCAGCGCACGAAGATCTACATCCTTCGCCGGCTGCCCCGTGACCCCTTGTCCGATCCAATGGAAGACAAACCCGCGGCACTGACCTGGGGCCTGCGCAGCTATGCCAGCCCGGCGACCGCACCCCGGGCGGGGGACGACGTCTACGATGTCTTTTCATTGGCCGAAGGCAAGGGGCTCGACGGTGTGCCGTACAGGGACTGGTAGCGCGCGCGGCTTCACGCTGATCGAGTTGCTGGTGGTCCTGGCGATCCTGGCCACGTTGCTGTCGATCGTGGCCCCTCGTTATTTCGAGTCCGTGGATCGTGCCAAGGAGGCGGCCCTGCGCACCACGTTGCGCCTAACCCGCGAAGCGATCGACAAGCACAAAGCCGATACGGGTCAGTATCCACCCACGTTGGCCAGCCTGGTCGAGCGGCGCTATCTGCGCTCCGTGCCGGTGGATCCGCTCACCGACACCGACGCTTCCTGGACCCTGGTGGGCCATCCGGACGGCCGCACGCCCGGCATCTACGACCTCCACAGCGCGGCTCCGGGCGTTTCGCGGGATGGGTCGGCTTTCTCGCAGTGGTAGAGCCGGTATGAACAGGCCTCGAGGTTTCAGCTACCTGGGCTTGTTGCTGGCGGTGGCGCTGCTGGGTGTGGGGTTGGTTGGCGCCTCCGAGGTTTGGGTGAAGAGCGCTCGACGGCAGAAACTGCTGCAGCTCGATTGGGCTGGGCGGGCGTATCAACGCGCCATCGGCAGCTACTACGAGGCGACACCGCGCGGAGTGAAGGCATTCCCGCGTGAACTCGAGGACCTGCTGGAGGACCGCCGACAGGGCCTTGCCAGGCGCCACCTTCGGCGTCTGTACGTCAATCCGTTTACCACGGCGGTCGACTGGGAGTTGATCAAAGGCGGTGATGGCGCCATTCGGGGCGTGCGTGCTCTGTTGCCTGGTGACGGGGACAACGGATCGACGAGTCGCGAGTACATTTACGTGCCTCTTCGATGAGTCCCTGTTGTCGACTGCGGCGGGCTACCGTCTCCAGGAACATGCTGGGAGTAGACCCGGAGGTCTTGGACTCGCGGAGGCCCTACGGTGTCCGCCACCCCAGCCGATGTGCTCCGGTCGTCACATCATGGCGCACGTCGTCCTGGGCGTGGAGGTACACGCTGGTGGTGGCAATGTTGGTATGGCCAAGGTTGTCGCGCACGACCTTGAGGTCGATGCGATCACTTTGATGACTGCCAGCGGTGTGACGCATCCAATGCGTGGAGGCGCGTTCCACATGCGCTGCGGCTGCTTCATGCTCAGGTCCGTGGGCCCGAAGGCGCGACGCGGTCCGGCGCATGGTCTCCTTGACCAGTTCGTGGATGGCGCTGCGCCCCATCGGTTGCGCCGGACCAATCACTGGCATCAGCAGCGGGGTCCTCTCGCCTTCCCGCGGCAACGCAGGCAGGTCATTCGCGCGGCGGTACCGGACGAGCTCGATCATGGACACGACCACCCGCGCGGGCTCGCCACTGCGTCAACGCATGATCGAAGACATGCACATGCGCAAGCTGGAGCCCAGGACCCAGCAAGGCTACATCCGCGCCGTGGGTGCTTGTCTCGGGTTGCCGGCAGGTTACGGAGCGCGTCTTCATCTTCAAAATGGTTTGCATGGATGCCGGCTATCGGCCGACACAACACTTTTCGGGTTATCCCCCTCGATGCGATTCAACAAACTGGACCTCAACCTGCTGGTGGCGCTGGACGTTCTGCTGGTGGAGCGCAACATCACGCGTGCCGCGGAGCGCATGCACATGTCGCAGTCGGCGATGAGCGGATCGCTGGCTCGGCTGCGCAGCCACTTCGACGACGACCTGTTGGTGCAGATCGGCCGCCGCATGGAGCTCACGCCACGTGCCGAGACACTGCGCGAGGCCGTGCGCGACGTGCTGCTGCGCATCGACACTTCGCTCACCGCCCAGCCGGCGTTCGACTGCACGCAGTCGGACCGCGAGTTCAAGCTGCTGGTGTCCGACTACACCGGCGCGGTGCTGATGCCGCAGGTGGTGAAGCTCGCGCAGAGGCAGCGCAGCACCGCCAAGCTGTGGCTGCTGCCGCAGGCGCAGAACCCGGCCCGCGCGCTCGAGCGCGGCGAGGCCGACCTGCTGGTGATTCCCACCGCGTTCTCCTCGCCCGACCATCCCACCGAGGTGATGCTCGTCGACGAGTTCGTTTGCGCCGTCTGGGAAGGCAGCAGTCATGCGCGGCAAGGCCTGGACTTCAAGCGCTACATGGCGGCCGGCCACGTGGTCATGCAGCCGGACGAGAACAATCCCTCCGAGTTCGAGAGCTGGTTCGCCGAACGGTTTGGGCTGTCGCGCCGCGTCGAGGTGCGCGCGTTCAGCTTCACGACGCTGCCGTTGCTGCTGGGGGGCACCGAGCTGATCTTCACTGCGCACGCCAAGCTGGCGCGTCGCCTGCGCGGTGCGCTGCCGCTGAAGTTCTTCCGCGCGCCGATGCCGATGCCGCCGCTCGAGCAATGCATGCAGTGGCACAAGTACCGCACGCAGGATCCTGGCCTGCTGTGGTTGCGCCGATTGCTGCGCGAAGCAGGCGATTCGTTGGAGTCCTCGCTGCCCCCGCTCGACATCGAGGGCTGAGCCGCGGCGCGCCGGACCGTGGGTTACCCCTGATATCGGCTGCGCCGATGGCGCATATCGACAGAAGCCGTTTCTCCGATCGGAGCACCTTGCCTACGCTGTCGTCCGTGGCGGTTCTTTTCCGGCACTCACAGACAACGAGGCAGTGGCATCCCGATGGTCCATCCGGAGCGGGCGCAGTTCGCGCTCGGTACATTTTCTGCCGCGGGCTGCGCGCCGTTCGCGGGACTGGTGCTGGCCGGCGAGCGTGTCGTCGCCGCGGAGGCGTTGCGCGGCCTGTGCCAGGCGCTCGGTGTCGCGCTGCCGCCGGCGCACACGACGCTCGCGCTGGTCGAGCACTGGGCCGAGTCGCTGCCGGCGCTTCAGGCCGCAGCGAACGCACTGGCTGCGGGCACGCGTGACGATGCTCGGGCATTGACCGCCCGCGCACTGCCTGCGTCAAAGCTGAACGTGCATGCGCCGGTCGCGTCCCGCCAGATCCTCATGTCCGGGGCCAACTACTTCAAGCACGTGGTCGATCTCATCGTCGATCTCGGGCCGGGCAAGACACCGGGCACCGACGGTATGGACCCGGCGCAACTGCGCACCTTCGCGGAACAGATGATGACGCGGCGTCGCAGCGAAGGCAGCCCGTACGTGTTCAGCAAGCCGGTGTCGGTGCTGAGCGGCCCCTTCGATGCCATCGAACTGCCACCCTTCGCGAAGCAGCCCGACTGGGAACTGGAACTCGCGGTCGTGATCGGCACACCGGCGCGCCATGTCTCGCGCACGGATGCCATGCACTGCGTGGCCGGCTACACCATCGCCAACGACATCACCAACCGCGACTGGGTCTGGGCGCGCGCCGACGTGAAGGCGATGGGCACCGACTGGCTGGCCGCCAAGTCGTGCCCGACCTACCTGCCCGTCGGCCCGTACCTCGTACCCGCGCCGCATGCCGGCAATCCGGCCGACCTGCGCATCGAGCTCAAGCTCAACGGTCAGACGATGCAGGACGAATCGACGAGCGACATGATCTTCGACGTCGCCCGACTCATCGAACACGTGTCCGGCATCGTGCAGCTGCTTCCCGGCGACCTCGTCTGCACCGGTTCGCCCTCGGGCAACGGCACGCACCACGGCCGATTCCTCCGCCCCGGCGATGTCGTCGAGGGCTCGATCACCGGGCTGGGCACCCAGCGCACACCGGTGGTTGCCGCTTCCCGCTGAAAGGACCTTGAATCCATGGCCATCATTGGCATCGAAACCGTGAACTACGGCGTCAAGGACGTCGCCGAGTGCACGCGCTACTTCATCGACTTCGGCCTGCCGCTGCTGGAGCAGGGTGAGGGCCATGCCCATTTCCGACTGGACGAAGGCAGCAACGTCGTCGTGCGCGCTCTGGGTGACCCCGCGCTGCCGGTGACCAGGCTCAACGGCACCGGCGTCGTCGAGACGATCTGGGGCGTCGACCGTCAGGACAGCCTGGACCGCCTGGTGCGTGAGCTGCGCAGGGACCGCGAGGTGCGGATCGACGCGGACGGCACCGCGCATTCGCACGACGACGACGGCATCGGCTTCGGCCTGCGCCTCTACCGCAAGAACCCGGTGGTCTCGGCGCCCGATCCGGTCAACTCGCCCGGCAACATCAACCGCATCAACACGACGCGCAAGTGGCGCGTGAAGGCGCGGCCCAAGACCATCCAGCACGTGGTCTACCAGGTCCCCGACCCGGAGGCGAGCTGGGCCTTCTACCGCGACCGCCTGGGCTTCAAGCTCTCGGACATCCAGAAGGGCATGGGCATCTTCGCCCGCGCCAGCGGTGCCAACGAACACCACAACATCTACTTCCTGGACGCCAAGCTTCCGTTCGCCGGGCTGGACGGCACCGTGCGCTTCGACCACGTGAACTACGGGGTGGAGGACATCGACGAGGTGATGGTCGGCGCCAACCACATGCAGCGCCAGGGCTGGCCAAAGTCCGACTGGGGATTGGGCCGCCACCGCATCGCTTCCTCGGTGTTCATGTACCTGCCGTGCCCCACGGGTGGCATGGCCGAGTACGGCACCGACTCCGACTTCCTGGACGACGCCTGGGTGCCGCGCGTGTGGCACCCGATGTTCGGCTTCTTCAGTTTCGTCCACAACATGGCGCCCTTCATGCTGGAGGCCGCCCCGTGGGAGTGGGAGTACGTGCCGGGCTACACGCCCGTGGGCCCGCCGCGGCCGGTGCAGCACCACGCGCCAGTGCCCGCGCCTGCCGTGCAGGACGCTTCGGCCAGGTAGACCCGGCATGTGGTTCCATCACTGCAACGACCCCGCCTGCTGCCCGGGCGCACGAGCGGCCGGCGACCTCGCCGCGCGCAAGCGTGGCAGGCTCACCATCGACATGCACTGCCACGCGCTGATTCCTGCGGTGGAGCAGCGCGTCGCCGCGACGCCCCAGAAGCAGGCCGAGGCAGCCGCCATGCTCAACGCCATGGGCGCGGCCTCCATCGCGCACAACAACGCGTCGATGCTGCCGATCGCCGGCAAGCGCCTGACGCAGTTGCCGCAGCGCCTGGCCGACATGGACGAGATGGGCGTGGACGTGCAGGTCGTCAGCCCGTCTCCGACGCAGTACTACTACTGGGCCGAGGAGGCTCTGGCGCGCGAGGTCGTCGCGCTGCAGAACGAGGCCATGGCCGACCTGTGTCGACAGCACCCGACGCGCTTCGCCGGGCTGGGCACGCTGGCGCTGCAACACCCTTCGCTGGCGCAGGAGCAGTTGGCGCACGCCGTCGGCACGCTCGGATTGAAGGGCGTGCAGATCTCGACCTCGGTCGAGGGACGCGAGCTCGACGATCCCTCACTGCGCGGTTTCTGGGCGCAGGCGGAGGCGCTTGGCGCGGTCGTGTTCATTCATCCGTTCGGCACGACGCTCGGCGCGCGCACCGCAAGCCACTACCTCGTCAACACGATCGGCCAGCCGCTGGAGACGACGATCGCGCTGTCGCGCCTGATCTTCGGCGGGGTGCTGCAAGCTCACCCGCGGCTGAAGATCGTCGCTGCACATGGCGGTGGCTATCTGCCGACCTATGTCGCGCGTTCGAACCACGCGCACGCCGTGCGGCCCGAAGCGGCGGCCGACAACGCCACGCCGCCGGGCGACCTGCTGCGCCGCATCTGGTTCGACAGCCTCGTCTATGAACCTGTCGCACTGCGCCACCTGGTGGACCGGGTCGGCGTGTCGCAGGTGGTCGTCGGCACCGACTACCCTTTCGACATGGGTCACTACGACATGCACGCCTTGGTGGATGGCACGCCGGGTCTCACCGAGGCCGAGCGCAGCGACATCCTCGGCGGCAACGCCGCGCGGCTGATCGACTGGCATTGAACAAGCACGACAGAAGACATTCCATGCGCCCCCAACAGATCCTCGTCGTCGGCGGCGGCATCGCCGGCATGTGCGCGGCCATCGAACTGCGCAAGCGCGGCCACCATGTCGACCTCGTCGAGCAGGACCCGAACTGGCAGGTCTACGGCGCCGGCATCACGCTGAGCGGGCCCACGTTGCGCGCCTTCACCGCGGTGGGCGTGATCGACCGCATCATGGCCGAGGGCTGGTGCGCCGATGGCCTGGACCTGCAGCTCGCCGGGGGTCAGCCGATCGGGGAAATCCCCACGCCGCGCGTCGGCAGGCCCGACGTACCGGGCGGCGGCGGAATCCTGCGGCCGGTGCTCGCGCGCATCCTGCGCGACGCCACGCTGGCCAGTGGCACCGCCGTGCGTTGCGGTAGCAGCTTCCAGGCGCTGGTGCCCGAAGCCGATGGAGTCCGTGTGCGGTTCACGGACGGCCGCGAGCAGCGCTACGACCTTGTCGTCGGCGCCGATGGCCTGCAGTCGAAGGTGCGCGAGACGTTGTTCCCAGATGCCCCGAAACCGACCTATACCGGCCAGGTATCGTGGCGCGCTGTGGTGCCGCGCCCGGCGCTGCGCGTGCGCGCGATGATGGCGCTGGGTCCGGGCGTGAAGGCCGGCCTGAACCCGGTTTCGCGGGACCGGATGTACCTCTACGTGACCGAGGCGCGCGAGGCGCCGCAGCGCCTGTCGGAGGAGGAACTGGCGCCCGCACTGCGGGCATTGCTGGCCCCCTTCGGAGGGGCGGTTGCCGAGGTGCGCGATGGCCTCGGGGCCGAGTCGCAGATCGTCTATCGCCCCTTCTTCGCGTTGCTGATGCCGCGGCCATGGCACCGTGGCCGCGTCGTGATGATCGGCGACGCGGTGCACGCCACCACGCCGCACCTGGCCTCCGGCGCCGGCATCGGCGTCGAGGATGCGCTGGTGCTGGCCGAGGAACTGGAGCGCAGCGTCGACATCCCGGCCGCGCTGGATGCCTTCACCGCACGCCGCTTCGAGCGCTGCCGGATGGTGGTGGTGGACTCGGTGAAGCTCGGCGAGATGGAACGCACCGGCGCGCCGAAGGATGCCCACGAGGCGCTGATGCGCCAGACCATGGGCGCGCTGCTGCAGCCGGCCTGAAATGAATCCCCCGAAGCGCCTTCGGCGCCTCCCCCCAGGGGGGGCGCCGCCAGCGGCCCGGCAAAGCCGGTTCCGCGGCGACCGCTTGGTTCGTCGAGCGGATTCCTCCGACACGGGCTGCGCGCCAATGGACCACTGACATGCCTTTGCCATCCGTCACCGACGAAGTGCTGGCCCTCGAGGCCGAGCGCTGCCGTTGCATCGTCGAGCAGCGTTTCGATGCGCTGGCCGGGTTGCTTTCGACCCGGCTCGTGCACATCCACACGCGCGGCAACGTCGACACGCGCGAGACCTACCTTGCCTACGTGGGCGGGGTGATCGAGTCCGTCGAACTGCGGCGGGAGGACCTGCGCGTGGTGGAGCTCGGCCCCGACACGGCGCTGCTGCATGGGCGCCAGATCAACCGCGCGCGCCGCCGTGGCCACGACGAGGAGCTGCGGGTGGAAGCGATGGTCACGCAGGTGTTCCACCGCGAGGTCGACGGCTGCTGGCGCATGGTCGCCTTCCAGGCGACGCCGCTGGGCGCCCCGCCGCCTGCGGTGCCGCGCTGACTTGGCACCACGATCTCAAGGCGCTGAACGGAGGCGCCAGGCTCGGCCCGTGCGGGCCCTGTCGTGCAGGCCACATGCCATCGCGGGATAACCCGACAACTATCGCCGGGACCGATGCCTCGCATGCGCGCAAACCATTTGGCTCGGGACATCGTCGTCGGTAGTCTGGCGCTCCTTCCCGAAGCTGCGCTGCACCGCGAGTACGGTTGTTGCCGCGCTCTCCGCTGCCGGCGTGAAGGTGCCGGTCTCCTGCGAGCAGGGCGTATGCGGGGCCTGCGTGACGACGCACAACACCTCAGACAGAAGCAAGGAGAAGACCGACATGAACATCGACGGCATCGACATGCGGCCCGGCAGCGCCGAGTACCCGCTTGACCAGTGGTACGTGGTGGCCTGGTCGCACGAACTGGAGCCCGGCTGCTCGCTCGCCCGCGACGTCTGCGACCTGCCGCTCGCCCTTTACCGCAGCGAGGCGGGCACCGCGCATGCGGTGTTCAACCGATGCCCGCACCGCGGCATGCCGCTCACCAGCGCCACCAGCCGTGTGGAAGGCGACACCATCCGCTGCGGCTATCACGGCATCCGCTTCGCGGCCGACGGGCGCTGCGTCGAAGTACCTTCCGGCGGCGCGCTGCCGGCGCGCATGTGCGTGCGCAGCTTCCCGGTGATCGAGAAGTGGAAGTGGCTCTGGGTCTGGATGGGCAACCCAGACCGGGCCGATCCGGCGCTGATTCCAGACCACGCGTACCTGGGCCTGGAGAACAGCTCGCTGCACAGCGAGCCCGGCATCCACCTGAGCGTCAAGGCCAACTACCTGATGCCGCTGGAGAACCTGGTCGATGCCACTCACATCACTTACCTGCACCACGGCTTGATCGACTCCGGCAACGTGGCGACGGCGCCGTACGAGCTGAAGGTGGACGGCACACGGGTCAGTTCGGTGCGGCGCTTCCAGAACGAAGTGCTGCCGCCGATGCTGTGCGCCGCGATGGGGCTGCAGGGCAACCGCGTGAACCGCACGCTCACGCTCACTGCCTTCGCGAACCATTTGTGCGAGATCCGGCAGGACTTCATCGAAGTCGACCACCCCGACGCGAAGCCTGGCCAGATCAACCTCATCGTCTCGATCACGCCGACGCGCCGAACCGAGACCGCGCACTTCGCACTCTTCGCCACCAGCTTCGAGAACCGCCACCCTGGGCGATTCGACGACTTGCGCCGGCTGCTGATGGAAGACGTGGTCGTGTTGGAGGAGATCCAGGCGCTGGACGACCGCCTGAGCCGTGACCAGACGCCCGAGGTCAGCATCCGGGCCGACGAATGCAACATCCGCAGCCGGCGACTCATCGCGGAGATGATCCGTCGCGAGCGCGCAGGGGCGGCGGCATGAGTGCGCCGGGCCGCTCCCAAGCGCTCATCCCGGCGTGCGCAGCACGGAGGGAAGTCCAGTGAACGACCGTCGCGTGCTGGTCTCCGGCGCCGGCATCGCCGGCCTGACGTTGGCATGCGCACTGCGCCGACGCGGAATCGCCGTCGATGTGCTGGAGCGCAAGCCGGCGATCGGCGATGAAGGCGGCATCGGCCTGACGCTGGTGGGCAATGCCCTGCGCGCGCTCGACGGCATCGGTCTGGCGCACCCGCTGCTGGCCATGGGCATGCCGGCAGACCACATCGACCTGGCGACCCCGGACGGGCGCGTGGTCGGCCAGTCGCCCACACGCGGGCCGTGGGGTGATGGCATTCCTGGCCATTGCAGCATCGCGCGGCCGGGCCTGCACGGTGTGCTGGCGCAGGCTGCCCGCGACGCTGGTGCAAGCTTGTGGGCAGGCGTCGCCATCGCCCATGCGATGGCGGACGCGGAGGGCGTCGACGTCACGCTGTCCGACGGCGGCCGCGCCCGCTACGCGCTGATCGTCGCGGCCGAAGGGCTGCACTCGGCAACGCGGCAGCGCCTGTTTCCCGGCGTCGCGCCGGCGCACTCGGGCCAGGCCTGCTGGCGTGCGCGCGTGCCACGGCCGGCCGGCCAGCAGACGACGCAGATTCATTTCGGCGGCCGCTACGGCGTGGTGGGCATCTGCCCGATCTCGTCGACCGACGCCTACCTGTACCTGGTCGAGACTGCCCAGGCGCATCACCGCGAGGACCCTCTCCAACTGCACCGCACGCTGCGTGAGCGGCTGGACGGTCATTACGGCGGGCGCGTGGCCGACCTGCTGCCCACGCTGACCGACCCGGCGCTGGTCGTCTACAGCCCGCTGCCGGTGCTGCTCGTGCCGCGGCCGTGGCACATCGGGCGCACGGTGCTGATCGGCGATGCGGCGCACGCCAACCCGCCTGTGTTGGCGCAGGGCGCCGCGATGGGCATCGAGGACGCGGTGGTGCTGGCCGAGGAACTGGGCCGCGACGACGACTGGGACAGTGCGCTCGAGCACTTTGCCGAACGGCGCTTCGAGCGCGTGCGAAGGGTGGTGGAAACCTCTCGCGACCTGGCGCGGTGGGAGGTCGAGCAGCGCCGCGACGTTGATGTGCCCGGCATACTGCGCCGCGCGGCAATGGCGCTGGCTGACCCGGTCTAGCTGTCATGTCCCAATAGGTTGTTCACCCGGCCAAGTCTGGGAGACTGGAGTTGCAACGCTTCAGGACTCACAGAAGGGATCGACCGAGTGAACAGCCATAAGAATGCCAGATTGACCTGGCAGGGCCGGCGCTTGCGGGTCGAACGGGTCGCTGAGATGGGTCTCGCGGCAGCGGCCACGAGCTCGGCGCTGCTGAACTGAACAGGCCACCAGCAACCGACAGGTTCTTCATGAACATCAATTGCTGCACCATCACCTGATCAGCCGGCACGGCCCAGAACTTGTGAAACAGCACGCGCCGGCTTCGCTGGCCGAGCGGCAGCGGACTCGGAAACCTGATTTCGATGGCCGCTCACTTAACGAGTCAGGCGTGACTCTGGAAACAATCGAAACGCTGCCCCCTGCATCACGAAACCCGCACGAAACCGCCTTCGCCGACAGTGCCGGGTCCGCAGCAAACCGCTGTGCCGCTCCTTGCACCCTCCGATGAACCCGGTCTCCGTCTCCGCGCTTGCCAGCGTGTTCACCATCGGCGGCGCCCTCGTCGGGCTGCCTTCGCTGGCCACGCTCGTTGCCTACGGGCTCATCACGCTCTACCAGCGGCTGAGCCCCTTGCCCAGGCCTTCCGGCTTCGGCACCAACCCCGACGCCGTGCTGCTGGTGCTGCAGGGCATCACCCAGGTCATCGGTGGCTTGGCCAGGCTCCTCGGCTCTCTGGCGCAGCTGGTGCTCGATCTGGCCGCGGTCGCGGCCGGCGCCAGCTTCGCCTTCGGCCTGCTGTGCTGGTGGATCGGTCGGGGCCTTCACGCGCATGCCACCTGGGCCCGCTTCGGCGCCGGTGCGCTGCTCACGGTGCTGCTGTTGGTCGCCGGCCTGCTGGCACTCTCGTCCGGCGGCCCCCGCCGTCTGGTGCCGATGCTCATCGTCGTCGTCGCGGCGCTGGGCCTGCACGCGCTGTGGGTCGGCGAACGTGCCCTGGCCCCGTGAAAAGCCCACCTTACCCATGACCACCTCACTCGATCTTGTGACACGGCACTTTCCGGCGCGCATCGCTGAGCTGGGCTTCAGTGCCGAGTTGCCGGCGGACTGGATCAGCCATCCCTTGCCCGACGACGAGGTGGACTTCAGCGACCCGACGGCCTTCGTGCCGCTGGTGATCGTCACCGCCCCGCATGCGGCCATCGTCTATGCCTTTGCAGCGCGCCCGGCCCACGACGACGGCACGCTGCACGACTGGGCCTGGTACCACTTGCAGCAGCAGCAGCCGCTGCAGCCGCGCGCGATCGGCCGCGATGTTGTGGCCGGCGTGGCAGCCGTCGTCGGCGAGGCCGTGCAGGCCTCGGACCTGGGCCCGGTGCATGTGCGCTTCGCCTTCCTGGAGGATGGCGACCGGCTGGTGCAGTTTTCGCTCTCCGCGCCAGAGCTGCTCGCTGACGTGATGCGCGATGCCTGGTTCGCGCTGTTGCGCAGCTTTGCGCTGGAGACGGCGCGCGGATCGCGCTTCGCGATCGAACCCCACCCCGACCACGCGCCGGCAGCGCCGATCCCCGAGCCCTGGCTCGACACGGCCCCGCCCACCGAGACGGCCGTGCCCGCGGTGCTCGATGCGGAGACCGGCGAGCCCTTGTTGATCTCGACTGCGCTGCCTGATCCGCTGGCGCCCGATGCAGCCGCGGCCGGGCGCGAGATCGGCGACTTCGCGCTCGACAGCGACAGCATCGCGCTCGACGAGGACCATGCCACCAACGTCCGCCTGCGCAAGCTGGGCTTGGGCGAGGTGCCCGCCATCGCCGGCCTGAGCGACAGCCAACGGCGCGCCACGCTCGCGGCCAGCGCCATCCAGGCGGAGTTCGATCTGCCCTACGGCTGGCATGCGCTGGACGACGGCCGCCGCACGCTCGTCTTCGATCCACAGGAGCGTGTGCGCATCGAGCTGAGCCTGGTCATGAGCGGGACGAACGATGCGGCCGGGTTGCTGGCATCGATCGAGACCCGGCGCCGCGCCGAGCAAGCCGCCGTGCGCTTCGATCGGCGGGAGATCGACGGCCGCCCCGCGCTGTTGGCGCACCTTGAAGCCGGCGACGGCGAGCCGCGCGACGAACTGCACCTGCTGCACCCCTGGATCGACGAATCCCGATGGCTGCACGCCCAGGTCAGCGCGCAAGCGCATCAGGCGGACGCCGCACGGCAGCTCCTGCGGCTGATGCTTGCCAGCCTTGTCTACCTGCCCCAGGCGGCCACAACCGGGGACCAGGTCACCGACCGGGGTGACACACGCGCAGACCAAGCTTCGACCGGGGCATCGATCCAGGAACCGCCTGCAGCACACGTGCCGCCCGACTGGTGGCAAGGAGCGCTGGCGCTGGAGGCGGCCGACGAGCTTGCGGCAGCCGAAGCACTGATCCGGGATCAGGTGCCCCACCTCGGATTCGCCGCCTCCATCGCTCAGATGTACCGGCTGCGCATGCTGCGCCTGCAAGCGGCAGGCAATACCGACGGCGCGCGCGAGGCCTACACCAAGTCGCGCGACTTCATCGGCTTCTACGCCAGCATGGCCACCAGCGGCGGCGAAGGAGCCGCCCTCTCGCTCGAGCGCGACGACTTCATGGCACAACTCGACGCCGAGTACCGGGGCCAGCCAAGGGCCCGTGCCTGACACGGATCAGGGCACGAATCTGCAGCCCATGAAAGCCCTGATCCTTGCCGTATGCCTGCAGCTGACCAGCATGACCGCCAACGCCGTACCGACCTGCGACTACGAGGCTTTTCGTGACGCGATGGCGTACGGCCGGGACGCTGAGTTCGAGCAGCTTCTCGCGGCCTGCCGACGGGACGGTCGATGGCCCGAGCGTGACGATGGCGCCGGGCTGTTGCATCTGGCGCCCCACGTCGGCGGACGCAAGGCCGGCACTTACACCCGCGCGCTGCTGGCCGCGGGCCTGTCACCGCACACGGTCACGCGCGACCGCAGCGACCCGGTCTCGCCGCTGGCCATGGCCGTGCGCTTCAACTGCGCCCCCTGCGTCGAAGCGCTGCTGGCCGCCGGCGCCGATGTCCGACTGCGAGGCCCCGATGACGAGACCTTGCTGCACGCTGCAGGCGCCGACACCGTGCCCCTGCTGATCGCCGCCGGGCTCAGCCCCACGGCCCGCGACCGCGACGGCAACGTGCCCTTGCACCGGGTCTGGCACGCTGACTTGCTAACAGCCGGTGTGAACGTGACCAATGATGCCGGCCTCACGCCGCTGCACGCCGCCGCGCTGGCCGACAGCCTGTGGCGCGTCGACGCCCTGCTGGCCGCTGGCGCGGACCCGTCGAAACGGACAACGCGCGACACGCACTGGCGGCTCTCGGGCATGTCACGTTCGTTTGGGCCAGGGCTCGAGGTGCCCAAGGGCTCCAGCGCCTACGACCTGGCCCGTGCGCGCTACAAGGCATCGCGCTGGAGCACGCAGACGCACGAGGCCACGATGCGGCGCCTCGAAGCGGTGACGCCCAAGCGAGGATGGTTCAACTTCTGACCGCGCCGGCGGCGGCTGCCAGGGGCACCTTTCAAGTCCCGTTGTCCCAGCGGTGTCGGCCCCCAAGGCATGCTGTCGACACAGCCCGGGCCGGTCCTCACGCCTCCGGCACCATGTCGATCGCGCCGCAGGGGCACTCGGCGGCGCAGATGCCGCATCCCTTGCAGTAGTCGAGGTTGATGCGAAAACCCTCACCGGGCCCGAGCTTGATCACGGCGTTGTCGGGGCAGACGCCGTAGCAGTTGTCGCACTCGAAGCAGTTGCCGCAGCTCAGGCAGCGTCGCGCCTCGAACAGCGCGTTCTCGGCGCTCAGGCCGCCCTGCACCTCGTCGAAGCTGCTGGTGCGGCGCGCCAGGTCGAGGTGGGGCCGCAGGGTCTTGGGCGCGTCGCTGTAGTACCAGGGGTTCAGGTGCTCGAAGCTGGCCAGGGCCGGCTTGTCGGCGGCCTGCAGGCACGTGCCACGCAGCCAGGCATCGATATGGCGCGCGGCCTTCTTGCCATGACCGACGGCGACCGTCACGTTGCGCTCCGCCGGCACCATGTCGCCGCCGGCGAACAGGCCGGGATGGCCCGTCATCATCGTCGCCGGGTCGACCTGGACGACGCCCTCCTGGCGCTGCAGCCCGGGCACTGCGTCGAGCAGCGACAGGTCGACGTCCTGCCCCAGCGCCAGCACCAGCGAGTCGGCCTCGAGCGTCTCGAACTCACCGGTGGGTTGCGGGTTGCCCTTGTTGTCGAGCACCATTTTTTCGATCGTCACGGCGCCTTCGCCGGCTTGCTTGATGGTGGACAGCCACTTGACCATCACGCCTTCCTGCAGCGCCTCCTCGACCTCGAGGTCGTGCGCCGGCATCTTCTCGCGCGTTCGCCGGTAGACGATCACGGCTTCGGTCGCGCCCAGCCGCCGTGCGGTGCGGGCCACGTCGATCGCCGTGTTGCCGCCGCCGTAGACCACCACGCGACGCCCGAGCATCGGCTGTTCGGCGCCTTCCATCGAGCGCAGCACGGCCACCGCGTCGAGGATGCGCGACGAGTCCTTGGCCGGGATGAACGCGCGCTTGGCAATGTGCGCGCCAACGGCGAGGAATGCCGCGTCGTAGCCGTCCTGCGCCATCGTGCGCGCCACGTCGCTCACCTTGGTGTTCAGCTGCAGGCGCACGCCCATCTCGACGATGCGCTGCAGCTCGGCATCCAGCACATCGCGCGGCAGCCGGTACTTGGGGATGCCGAACCGCATCATCCCGCCCGCCAGCGGGCCGGCCTCGGCGACGGTCACCGCATGCCCCAGGCGGCGCAGGTGGTAGGCCGCCGACATGCCCGACGGCCCTGCCCCGACCACCAGCACGTGCCGGCCGGAGTCCGCCGCCGGCGCATCGAAGCGCCAACCCCGCCGCAGGGCCTCGTCGCCAAGGAAGCGCTCGACCGAGTTGATGCCGACCGCGGCATCGAGCCGGCCGCGATTGCACACGCTCTCGCAGCTGTGATAGCAGACGCGCCCCATGATCGCCGGGAACGGGTTGTCGCGCACGAGGTGCCGCCAGGCGCGCTCGTAGTCGCCACCCTCGGCATGGAACAGCCAGCCCTGGATGTCCTCGCCCGCCGGGCACTGGGCATTGCAGGGCGGCAGGCGGTTCACGTACACCGGGCGCTCATTGCGCCAGGTGCCGGTCTTGTTGGCGAGCGACGAACCGGGATCCAGCGTGATGGCGAAAGGCTTGTCCATGTCAGGTGTCCGCGGGCTCGCCGAGCAGCTTGAAGCGGCGGATGTTGCGGTCGGCATCGGCCTGGATCTGCGCCAGCATCTCGGGCCGTCCCGCGCCGTCGAAGAGGTGGGCGAAGCGCTTCTGCGGCCGCAGGTACTCCTCGACCGGCACGCGATGGCGGATCTGCGTGACGCCGCACACCTCGCCGTGCGCGGCCTCGAACACCGGGAAGATGCCGGTCTCGCGCGCCAGCCGCGCCAGCTTGATCGTGTCGTGGCTGGCGGCGCCCCAGCCGAGCGGGCAAGGCACCAGGATGTGCAGGTAGCGCGCGCCGCGCAGGCCCATCGCCTTGCCGACCTTGGCCTCGAGGTCGCGCAGGTCGGCCACGGTGGCGGTGGCCACGTAGGGGATCTCGTGCGCCATCGCGATCAGCGGCAGGTTCTTGCCTTGACCGAAGGGCGCGCCCGGCGCATCGCCGAGCGCCATCGTCGTGGCCGTGCGCGCCGCCGGCGGCGTGGCCGAGCTGCGCTGCACGCCGGTGTTCATGTAGGCCTCGTTGTCGTAGCAGATGTAGAGCACGTCGTCGTTGCGCTCGAACATGCCCGACAGGCAGCCGAAGCCGATGTCGGTGGTCCCGCCGTCGCCACCCTGCGCGATCACGCGAACGCGGCTGCGCGCCTGCCCGGCCTTGCGCGCCTTGACCGCGAGCGCAGCGGCGACGCCCGTGCCCACCGCTGCGGCATTGCCGAACAGCGAATGGATCCACGGCAGCTGCCATGAGGTTTCGGGGTAAGGCGTCGAGAACACCTCGAGGCAGCCGGTCGCGTTCACCGCGATCAGCTGGCCGGCGCACGCCCGCATGGCGGCATCCACGGCATAGCGCGCGCCCAGGGCCTCGCCGCAGCCCTGGCAGGCGCGATGGCCCGAGTTCAGCGAGTTGCTGCGCTCGATCGACGACTGCACGCTGCGCAGCTCCGGCGCGAGCAGGCGGTTGCCGACCGTGAAGGTGCCGGTCTGGTAGAACTTGACCGGCTGGCTCGCGTCGTTCATGTCAGCTCACCTTGGAGGCCACGGCCCCCACGTCGCGCAGCAGGTTCTCGGCGATCGGGCCGCTGCGCCGCATGCGGGCCTCGCGCTCGAGCTGGCGGTTGACGATGCGCCAGTCGAGGTCCATGAAGGTCAGCGGCTGCAGCGAGCCGGCGATCGCCTCGCGCAGCGTTCGGCCGAGCGATGCCTTGGTGATGGCCCGGCCGCCGAGCCCGGCCACCACCGTGTAGCCCTGCAGCTGCAGGCCCGACAGCGCGAGGCGCACGTCGGTCGACACAACGCCGCCCAGACCCACCGAGAAGCTCTTCTCGAGCACCACCACGCGGCGCGCGCCCTGCAGCGCTTCGCGCACTGCGGCCAGCGGGAAGGGGCGGAAGGACTGGATGCCGAGCACGCCGATGCGGATGCCGTCGTCGCGCATCTCGTCGATGGTGTCCTTCAGCGTGCCGATCACCGAGCCGAGCGCGACCACGAGGGTCTCCGCGTCCTCGCTGCGGTAGCCGCGCACCAAGCCGCCGGACGCGCGGCCGAAGCGATCGGCGAATTCCTGCGCGATGCGCGGAATGGCGTCCAGCGCCGAAAGCTGCTTGGCATGCGCCAGGTAGCGCACCTCCATGAAGGCCTCGGGCCCGACCATCGCGCCGATCGACACCGGCTCGGCCGGGTCGAGCACCTGGCGCGGCTCGTAGGGCGGCAGGAAGGCGTCGACCTCGGCCTGCGCTGGCATGTCCACGCGCTCGTAGGCATGCGTGAGGATGAAGCCGTCCATGCAGACCATCACCGGCATCGACAGTTCTTCGGCCAGCTTGAAGGCCTGGATGTGCAGGTCCAGCGCTTCCTGGTTGCTCTCGGCGAAGAGCTGGATCCAGCCGCTGTCGCGCTGGCTCATCGAATCGCTGTGGTCGTTCCAGATGTTGATCGGCGCGCCGATCGCGCGGTTGGCCACCGTCATCACGATCGGCAGCCCCAGCCCCGAGGCGTTGTAGACCGCCTCGGCCATGAAGAGCAGCCCCTGGCTGGCCGTCGCGGTGTAGGTGCGCGCGCCGGCAGCCGAGGCGCCAATGGCCACGCTCATCGCGGCGAACTCGCTCTCGACGTTGATGAACTCGCAGGGGTCGAGCGCGCCGCATTTCACCAGTTCGCCCAGGCCTTCGACGATGTGCGTCTGCGGCGAGATCGGGTAGGCACAGATCACCTCGGGTCGGCTCAATGCCACGGCTTCGGCTACGGCGCGCGAGCCTTCAATCTGCTTGCGCATGGGCCAGCTCCTCGATCTCGGCGCGCACGGCCTCGAAGGCCTCGCCGGCCGCGGCGATGTTGCGATCGGCCACCGCGCCCTTGAACTTCGTGCGGATGGCATGGGCCACCGCGTCGAGCGTGAGCAGCCCGGTCAGCGCGACGAAGCCGCCAAGCAGCGCCGCATTCGGCACCGGACGTCCCAGGTGCTTGAGGGCAATCTCGGTCGCCGGTACGGTGGCCAGGCGCTCGCGGCGGTAGCGCCGCTCGATCTCGCCCAGGCCCAGGTCGTGGAAGCCGAGGCGGCTGTTGATCAGCACGTAGCCGTCGGGCCGCAGGCCCTGGAACACGTCCACCTGGTGCAGCAGGGTCGCGTCCTGCACGAGCAGCACGTCGGGCGAGACGATCGGCTCGCGCAGGCGGATCTCGCGCTCGTCGATGCGGCAGAACGCCACCACCGGCGCGCCCGTGCGCTCGGATCCGAAGCTCGGAAAGGCCTGGGCATCGCGACCCTGCTCGAATGCCGCGATCGACAGCATCTCGGCCGCCGTGACCACGCCCTGGCCGCCTCGCCCGTGGATGCGAATCTGCAGCATCGTCAGCACTCCCCGCCGACTCATGGGCGACGGATGCCGTCCATTGTTCGCCTGCATGCACGCAGCGCGCTTGATGGACGTCAACGCGGGAGAACTGCCTGAGCTCGTCGTGGTCGTCGCGTCGAACGCCTCAGGCGCTGCGGCGGCTGGCGCTGACCACCCAGGTCGACCCCTGGAGGGTGACGCTGCCGTCGGCAGCCGCCAAGGGTGCGAGGGCCGCCTGCACCGCCTGGACCACCAGCGGCCGCTGGTCCGGGCCGACTTCATGGGCCAAGCGGGCCACCGGGCCGATCCGCAGCATCTTGGCAGTGGCGTCTGCCGGGGTGGCCCCCATCCGCAGCGGCGCATCGAAGCGGCGTAATGCGACGTCATCGAATCCGGCGTGCGTCAGCAGGCTGCCCAGGCGCTCGTCGTCGGCAAAGGCGAACGGCCCCGGCGCATGCGGGTCTGCCGGCGGCGGCTCGAGCCCGAGCGCCCGGCGCGCGGCCATCAGCGGCGTGACCGCCCAGGGGTTGTCGCGCGGCTGCCGCCAGCAGACGAACACAAGGCGGCCGCCGACCCGCAAGGCGCCGCGCAGGTGGCGCAACGCGGCAACCGGGTCGGCAAAGAACATCATGCCGAAGCGCGAGTACATCAGGTCGAAGTCGGCCGGCAGTTCGGCCACGGACGCGTCGCCTTCCCGAAAAGCGATCGGGGCATCCGGCCACTGCGCCAGCCGGGCCTGGGCCGCCGCCAGCATGGGCCGCGACACGTCGACGCCCAGCACGTGACCCGTGGCACCGACCCGGCGCGCCAGCTCGAAGGTGGTGCCGCCGCAACCGCAACCGACGTCGATCACACGTTCGCCAAGCTGCGGCGCGGCCTGTTCCAGGGCGGCAAGGCCGAATGGCCGGGCGATGGCGTCAATATCGGCCTGCTCCTCGACCCAGCGCTGGCCCAGCGCGCCGTTCCATTCGTCGATCTGGACGGTGTTGTCGTTCATCAACCGGCCCTCCCGAGGTACGAGCGCCCGCATTGTGCTCGCGCTGCTGCGCCACCGGGCTGGGCCCTGCGGCGAAGTCCTCCCGACAGCCGCCTCTGCTCACGGCATTTCCATCCTGTCCGGCCCTTGGCAGGCCTCGGGCGTGCACAGCATTGGCTCCAGGGCGGACGGCGCGGCCTCGACGTTCCGATCGAGCCAGTCGCGCCAGCGCTCGACCTGGCCGATGAACGGCGAGATGTCGATGCGCCGCAGCGCCGCGCCCTCCTCCAGCACGAAGGTCGGGAAGCCCTGCCCCCCGGCCTGCGCCAGCAACGCGCGGCTGCGGGCGATGTGCTCGGCAGTGGCGGCACCGCGCAGGCCGTCGAAGCGCGCGGCGAATGCGGCCGGCTCCAGGCCGATGTCCGCGGCCAGTTCCGCGAGCACCGCCGCGTCGGCGATCCGGCGCCCCTCGACGTAGTGCGCGCGCTGGATGCGCTGCAGCAGGTCGAGGCCGCGACCCGCGAGCACGTCGGCCACCAGGATCGCGGTGATCGGCGGCTCGGAGTCGAACACGGCGCCGGCATCGCGCAGCAGGCCGTCACGGTAGCCGTCTCCGAACGGCAGGCCGCTGAGCCGCGCGATGCGCTCGTCGTGCGCCAGCACGAACTGGCGCAGCTGGGGCGTCACGGCTTGCCGCCGTGCGCCGGTCATCATCCCGCCGGCATGCAGGCGCAGCGGCAGCCGCTCCCGCGCCGCCGCGACCAGCGGCGAGGCGGCGTAGCACCAGCCGCACAGCGGATCGAAGACGTAGTGCAGCGTGGTGGTGCTCATCGTGGGACTCCTCGGGCGTGGCGCGGGATCACGCTCACCACTTCATCTCGCCCTTGTTGACCTTCGCGCCGATGTCCAGCGCCAGGCCGAGGCCCGCCTTCGGGTAGGCCTTCTGCATCGTGGCGATCAGCTCGGCGCCGTTCGCCGCCTTCGGCAGCTCGGCCTCGAAGCGCTGGAGGTACTCGCGCGTGTAGGCGATGGCCGTCACGTCGGTCGCGGTGCCGGCGGCCATGTGGCCGGGCACCACCAGCGCGGGCTGCAGCGCCTGCATCTCGTCGAGCTGCGCGAGCCAGGCCTGACGCTCGCTCGCCTTCTGCGTGTCAGCGGTCCACACGTGCAGGTTGCCGAACAGCGCGAGGTTGCCGACGATCGCCTTGATCGACGGGATCCACACGTAGGGCCGGTGCGCGAGTTCGCCGGTCGTGCCGCGCACCTCGATGGTCTGGCCGTCCAGGCTCAGCGTGGTGCCGCTGATCGCTTCCGGCAGAACCGGCTGCCTGGGCGCGTTGACGCCCATCTTCGGGCCCCAGAACGCCAGCTTGCCGGCCATCTTGGCCTGGATCTTCTCGCGCACCGCCGGGGTGGTGAGCACCTGCGCCTGCGGGAAGATGCCCTTGAGCGTCTCGGCGCCGAAGTAGAAGTCGGGATCGGCGTTGCTGATGAAGATCGTCTTCAGCGTCTTGCCGGTGTCGAGCACGTTGGCCGCGACGCGCAGCGCATCGGCGCGCGTGAAGCCGCTGTCGATCACCATCGCCTCGCTCGGGCCGCTCACGACGATGGCATTGACGTGGAAGCTGTTCGCGTCCGCGTTGTAGACCTTGACGGTCAGCGGTGCGGCGACCTGCGCGGCAGCGGGGCCGGCCGCGACGACGCCGAGGGCGAACACGGGCAACAGGGCACGGGCGATCTTGAAACGGGGAAGCATGCGGGTCTCCTGGGGAGCGAAATGGGGTGAAAGGGGCCGACGGGATGGACTCTATAGATACCGATTTGGTAGATAAACAGCCGATCGATAGAATGTTCTTTGCACCGTTCGATTGAATCGAAACGCATGGACCGCCTCACCGCCACCCGGGTCTTCGTCACGGTCGTCGAGCACGGCAGCCTCACGCAGGCCGCGCAGCGACTGGACATGTCCACCGCGATGGTGAGCAGGTACCTGGCCGCCGTCGAAGGCTGGCTGGGGGCGCGGCTGCTGCATCGCACGACGCGGCGCATCAGCCTCACCGAAGCGGGGCAGGCGGCGCTGCCGTCCTGCCGCCAACTGCTGGACCTGGCCGAGGATGTCGTGCACCAGGCCGGCGAGATCAGCCGCGTGCCCTCCGGCCGCTTGCGCATCACGAGTTCGCCGTCGTTCGCCGAGGCGCAGCTGGCGCCGGCGCTGGTTCAGTTCCAGCAGCGGCATCCGCAGGTGGACGTGTCGCTGGTGGTGAGCGACCGCAGCGTCGACCTCGCGGCCGAGCGCATCGACCTGGCAGTGCGCATCACCAATTCGCTCGAGCCGACGATGATCGCCCGGCCCCTGGCGGTCTGCCGCTCGGTGCTGTGCGCCGCGCCGCGCTACCTGCGCGCGCACGGCACGCCGCAGACGGCGGACGCCATGCGGCAGCACGTCTGCCTGACCCACGCGATCGTCGGCACAGCGCAGTTCCGATTCCGCCGCCGCGGACAGTGGATCGAGCTGCCGGTGACGGAGCGGCTGTCGACCAACGACACCGCGGTGCTGCGCCGCGCCGTGATGGAAGGTGGCGGCATCGGCATCCTGCCGACCTACCTGGTCGGCGAGGACCTGAAGCGCGGCCGGCTCGTGCGCGTGCTGCCCTCGTTCGAGCCGGAGACGCTCGGCATCCACGCGATCTTCCTGTCGCGGCAGCACCAGCCCTTGGCGCTGAGGCTGCTGGTCGACCACCTTGTCGAGCGTTTCGGCGGCGAGACGCCGCCATGGGACCGGTGATGCGCAGCACGCCGGCACGCTGAGGTCAGTCAGTGCGTGGCACCAGGCCCAGTCGTGCAATCAGCACGGAAGCCCAGGTCGGCGATGACGTGTCATCGGCAGGTGTGGGGCCGACGACCCGCAGGCCCAACGCCTCGGCTGCGGCGCGCATCGGACCGTTGATCGCCTCGATCGCGGCCCGGTTCAGCGCCCGAGCTGCCATGGGGTTGTAGATTCCCGGGATGGCACATCGCGACTGGATCGTCGACTTCGTCGGTGCATCGACATTCGATCGACTGGCCGCCGGGCTGACAGGCTCGGAGCTTCAGTCGCTTCTGCTCGACGTGATGCATGCGCGCGCCGTGGCGCGCGGTGCGAAGGACCTTGTGGCTCAGTACGGCCGCGACCCGTTCTGCGCGCCGGCGCCCGTCGACCTGCGTGCCATGCTGTCCATCGACAGCCACCTCTTGGCGGCCGCAAAGGAATTCGAGGCGATCGAGCTGTCGCCGGTCGCGCCACTGGGGACTTGCTCGGTCGTTGGGCCCACCCATCAGAATCGCGTCCTCTCGGCGTTGCGGGCAACCGAGGTCGTGTCGGACCCGACGAACGTCTTGGCGCTGGAGTGCGCGCGGCGACTGCGAGCGCGCCCAGAGATGGCTGTCCACCTCGCCACGAGCCACCGTGTCGTTCGCGCACAGCCGGTGCCAAGGCAGCCCGGCTTTGCCCAGCACTTTCGCCTGTTTGCTCTGGGGAGCGCCGGCATCGAGCGCCGGGACCACGCCTTCACGGTCGAGACGGTCATGCTGCATGTGCGCACGATCCTCGCAGGCCTTGTACGGCTCGAGCAGCAAGGTTACGCAGTGGGGCGGCGGCGCGTGGAGATCTTGGCGACCCCGGAAAGACAGCGTCTTGGCGACCAGCTCGCAGGGCTCCTGGAGGCTGACCGCCAAGTGTTGGATCATCCCTACTACTCTGGCGGACTTCGATACCGAGTCTGGGTCGCCGGGCCGGACGACGAAGCGCTGCCGATCGCGGACGGCGGGACCTTCGACTGGATGGGTCAGCTAACGTCCAATCGGCGCGCCGTCTTCATCGGCAGCGGATTGGGTTCGCAGTTGATTGCACTGCGCCTGCGTGAACGACAGCGCGACTGAAGAACGACCACCGATCGCCGCTCGCCAGCGAACGAGCAGACCACGCCCACCTTGGCAAGCACTTGCCAAACAAACCCGATGCCGAGGAAGCCGCCGCGCTGACACCCGCGAAAGCGCAGAGCGGGGTGGGCGAAGTGGAACTCACAACGACCGCGGCCTGACGTCGAGGTGGCCTTGCCGCAGCGCGTCCGGCTGACCGGCATGTCGGGCCGCTCATCTCGGCGTTCAGCGTAGTGCTAGACCCATAGAGTCGCGGCAGCTTTGGCCGCCTGGCAAGCCGACCTCTATTCGGTCGGACAAGCACACCGCCCCCCGCACCCCTCGGGCGTTAGCAATGACACCGGATTGCTGTCCAGAAACTCGTCCAGCCCCGCGATGAACGCCTCGGGCCGCTCCATTGTCGGCAGGTGGGCGCAATCCAGCACCGTGTGGCGGGCGCGGGCGATGCCTTGCGCCAGGACGACCTGCGCTGCGACGGGAGCGGCCTGGTCGGCCGCGCCGGAAACGACCCAGGTCGGCACGCGGATCTCGCTCAGAAGGCCCGACCAGTCCACACCCGCCAGCGCCTCGCAGCAGGCGGCATACCCGCTGGCTGGGCAGCGCATCAGCCGCGCACGCAATTCGGCGGCGGCCACGGGTTGCCGTTCGCGGAACGCGGGGGCCAGGTAGCGCTGCAGCAGCTCGTCGATCACCGCCTCCATGCCGCCGGAACGGACCTGCGCCGCGCGGGCGGCGAAGCGCTCGCGGGCCGCTTGCGGGTAGACGGCGACGGTGTTGGACAGCACCAGCCCGCGTAGCAGCGCCGGATGCCGGATGGCCAGGCCCTGCGCCACCATGCCGCCGAGCGAAAGGCCGACGCAGACCACCGGGCCCAGGCCCCACTCTCGGACGACACGGGCGGCGTCGTCCACCAGTGCCTCAATGCCGACCTCGGCGGTCGCTTCCGAGCCGCCATGGCCCCGCAGGTCGTAGCGCAGCACCGGGTGGCCGCGGCTGGCCAGGTGGGCCGCCACGCCGGACCACATGGACGCATCCAGGCCCAGTGCATGGCACAGCAGCACCGGCGTCCCGTGCTCCGGCCCTTGCAGCACCAGCTGCAGCTGCGGCTGGCTGAAGGTGCTGAAGCGGCGTTCGCGCAGTTCGGGCGTCAGCGGCGCGGCAGGCGATGCGTGGCCTTCCGAGGTCAACACCGCGGCCACGCTGCGATAACCTTCATTTGCAGCGGGCACGCCGCAGTAAAGGGCCGCCAGCATCAGCATGTCCTGCAGGTCGGAGACCGGCATGGCGGCTCGCAGGGCGGCACGCACGTGCATCTCGAACTCTTCCCAGTGGCCATGGGCCAGTGTGGCCATCATGGCCAGAAGCCGGCGGGTGGGAATGGGCAGGCCCTCGCGGCCCCAGACCTCGCCCCAGGCGGTGCGGGTGATGAAGTCCTGCCAGGGCGCGGTGAATCCGGTCGCGCCGTGGGTGGCGCGTTCCACCCAGTCGGCACCGAGCACGGCGCGGCGCTGTACCAGGCCGCGGTCGAAGGCGTCCTTCCTCATGGTGTCCCGCCTCCGCCGGCGCCGGCCGGAGCCGGCTCGCGCCGGAGCGCATCGATGGCGCGGGCCACTTGCGGCGCCACGGCCTGGATGGCGCGATGGGTGTCGAAGACCCCGTCGAGCGCATCGTCCACGGGTGGCGGCAAGCGGCCGTGCCGGGCGGCCTGCGCGCGCAACGCATCGCGCAGGTGCAGTCCATCGCGACGACAGTCGTCGCAGGCGGCCGCGACGGTGGCCATGGCCGCCGCGCGACCCATGGCAGGGGTCAGCAGCGCCGAAGCGGCCTGCGAGAACACCAGCCCCTGCTGGGCGTCGATGTGATGCCGCATGCGTGCCGGGTCGACACGCAGGTCGGCCACCGCGGCGGCCAGGGCCGCCAGGCTGCCGGCGGCACATTGCACCAGTGCGATCCATTCGGCCAGTTCAACATGCCAGGCGCCGAGTGCGCGCTCGTGTTCCTGGACCATTGCCAGCAGCAGGCCCCCTGCCCGCAGCGGCGCGCGCGTGGCCGCGACGATGCCGACCAGCGCCGCCACCGGGTTGCGCTTGTGCGGCATGGCGCTGGAGCCGCCGGCATCGGCATCGGGCGCCCAGCTCAGTTCGCCCACCTCGGCCTGTGTCATCAGGGCCCAGTCGCGTGCCAGCTTGCCGGCACTGCCGCAGAGCACCGCCAGCTCACAGCCGAGGCGAACCCAGGGGTCCCGCTGCGTGTGCCATGCCGAATCGGGAACCGGCAGGCCCAGCCTGCGGCCGGTGGCCTGCACCAGTGCCCGCTCAGCGGCGTGACCGAGTCCCAGCAGACCCGTGGGGCCGCCCATCTGCAAGACCAGCGCCTCGCGGCTTGCCGCGCGCAAGGCAACGCGGCAGCGCCCCAGCGGCTGCACCCAGTTCACGGCCTTCAGGCCGAATGGCTGGATGGCGGCCGGCTGCATCAGCGTGCGCGCCAGCATCGGCACCGCCAGGTGCGCCGAGCCCAGGTCCAGCAGGCCCTCGATCAGCCGGCCGAGGTCGCGATCGATCTGCTCCAGCGCGTCGCGCGTGGCCAGCACCATGGCGGTGTCGATCACGTCCTGGCTGGTGCTGCCGGCGTGCACATGGGCCGCCGCCTGCGGATCCGCGGCGGTCACCCGCTGCACCAGCTGCGCCACCAGCGGCACGGCCAGGCTGCCCGAGCGGCGGGCTTCGCGCACCAGCGCCGGCATGTCGAAGTCGGCCCCCTGGCAGCAGGCGGCGATCTTGGCCGCCAGTGCCTCGCTGATCTGGCCGCAATCGGCCTGCGCCCAGGCCAGGGCGGCCTCGAAGTCCAGCATGCGCTGCACCAGCGCGGAGGTTTCGAAGAGCGCACTGGCTTCTGCGCTGGTGAGCAAGGCGTCGAAAGCCATCTCCCCACTCACTGGGCGGCCGCCTGCAGGGTTTCATAGACCCGCTGCACGTCCTGCAGCAGGCGATGCTCGGTGTCGAACCAGTCGCGCAGCGAGCCCAGCGCCATCTGCGCGGCGGCTTGTTCGGCGCTCAGGCCGCGGGCATGGGCCTCCTCGCTGCCCGACTGGATCAAGCGCAGGTAACGCAGCATCTCGGCCAGCGCGGCGCGGTCGGCCACCGGCCCATGGCCCGGCACGATGACCGTCGCGTCCAGGGCCAGCAGGCCTTCCACCGCGGCGATCCAGCCGGTCACGCTGCCCTGGAAAGCGGCCGGGCAGACGCGGTTGAAGAACAGGTCGCCGGTGAAGAGCACGCCGTCCTGCGGCAGGTGAACCGCCGCATCGCCATCGGTATGGGCCAGCCCCGGATGAAAGACCACCAGCTCGCGTTCACCCAGGTGGATGCTGAGGCGGTCTTCGAAGGTGATGTCGGGCACCACCACCGGAATGTCCGCCAGGTCCGGCGCCAGCAGCGGCCGCATGTCGCGCCAGCGTTGCACCATGCCGTCGCGCCCGGCCGCGATGTGCGCGCGGCACTGCCGGTGGCAGATGACCCGCGCCGGCATGAAGCGGTGTGTGCCCAGCACATGGTCCACGTGGTGATGGGTGATCACCACCAGCCCCACCGGCAGGGCGGTGACGCTGCGGATGGCCTCGATGAAGCCCTGGTGCATCGAGTTCGTTCCGAGGGTGTCGATCACCACCACATGGTCGGGTCCGACGACGAAGCCCGCATTGCTGAAGCCGGCATTGCCGTAGGGGCCGTTGCCCTGGACGTAGGCATACACGCCATCGGCCACCCGGTGCAGGCCGATGGGCCAGGCTTTGAAATCGCGGTCAAAGTTCATGAGGATTCAGTTGCAGCAGTTCGAGGGCATTGCCGCCCAGCAGGCGGCGGCGGCTGGCGTCGTCCAGGCCCGGCAGGGCTTCGATCTGCGCGCGTGCCTCGGGGTCGCCCATGTCGTAGGGGTAGTCGCTGCCCAGCAGCAGCCGCTGCGGGCCGAACTCGCGCAGCAGCTGGGCCAGCTGCTGCGGGTTGTGCACCAGGGTGTCGAAGTACAGCTGCCGCAAGGACTGGCTGGGCGGTGACTGCAGGCAGGCCCGGCATTCGGGCCGCACGCGCCAGGCGTGGTCCATGCGGCCCGGGTAGGCCGCCAGGTAGCCGCCGCCATGGGCCACGCACATCTTCAGCCCGGGCAGGCGTTCGAACAGGCCCGAGAACACCAGCCGGCTCACCGCCAGGGTCGATTCAAGCGGGTTGCCGATGATGTTGTTGAGGAAGTACTCGCCCAGGCGGCGGCCCTCGCTGAAGCCGGCCGGGTGCAGGAAGACCAGCGCGCCGAGCGACTGGGCTTCGGCGAAGAAGCCTTCCAGGCCCAGCGTGTCCAGGTCGGCACCGCCCACATGCGTGCCGATCTCCACGCCGCGCAGGCCCAGCTCCTTCACCGCATGGCGCAGCGTCTGCACGGCCAGCCCGGGATGCTGCAGCGGCACCGTGCCCAGACCGAGAAAGCGGCCCGAGGGGTGCTGCGCCATCGTGGCCACCGTCTCGTTGACCTGGGCGCTGAGCTGGCGCGCAACCTCCGGATCGGCGTCGTAGTGGTACTGGTTCGGCGCGGGCGACAGCAGCTGCAGATCGATGCCTGCGCGGTCCATGTCGGCCAGCCGGGTGTCCAGGTCGGTGAGCTGCTGCCGGATGGCCTGGCGCTGCGCGCGCGCCGCCTGCCGCGAGGCTTCGGAGGCGAACTGCAGGCTGCCGGTCTCGGCCCGCAGGCCCAGCTGGTCGGCCAGGCGTTCGGTGCGTTCGCACAGCACGTGGCAGTGGATGTCCACCACCGTGGCGCCAGCGGGCGGCGGCAACCGCGTGGCGCCGGGCGCCTCGTCCGCCGGGCCGCCGGGCGGGCGGGGCGGCGCCGGTGTGCAGCGGAAAAGCTCAGCCATGGCTTGCCTCCGGCTCGCTGCACAGCGCCGGGGTGATGGTGCCGGCGCAGTCGCCGAAGCCGATGCTGCGCAGGCCCTCGCGCCGGGCCCGTGCGCGCAGCACGACAAGGTCGCCATCCTCGGCCCAGCATCGCTGCTCGCTGCCCACGGCAAAGGGCCGCGCACCGCCGCTGCCCAGTTCCTTGAAGCTGCCGCCTTCACCCTCACCGGGGCCGGAGATGGTGCCGGTGCCGAGCAGGTCGCCGCACAGCAGGTTGCAGCCGCCGCTGGTGTGGTGCGCCAGCATCTGTGCCGGCGTCCAGTACAGGTGCCGGGTGTGGGACGCAGCGACGACCAGCGCGGGCTGGCCCGCCTGGCGGCGCTGCGGCGTGTTCAGCAGCACCTGCAGCTCGATGTGCAGGCCGCCCTGCGCCTGCTGCCGGGGGCTGCGCAGGTGCGGCGGCGGTTGCCGGGCCGGGTCGTCGCCACGCGGGTAGGCCGGGCCGCGGAACGGCGCCAGCGCCTCGGGCGAAATCAACCAGGGCGATACGGTGGTGGCGAAGCTCTTGCCGGTGAAGGGGCCGAGGCGGTCCATCTCCCAGGCCATCAGGTCGCGGGCCGACCAGTCGTTGATCAGCCCATAGGCGCCAATGTGAGCGTCCGCCGCGTCGATGCCGATGGGTTCGCCCAGCGCATTGCCCTGTGCCACCCAGATGCCCAGTTCCAGCTCGATGTCCAGCTGCGCGCTCGGCCGGTACTCGACGCCCTGCTCGCCCTTGATCTGCCCGCGCGGGCGCCGCACCGGCGTGCCCGAGACCACCACCGAGGAGGCCCGGCCGTTGTAGGCGATCGGCACCTGGTGGAAGTTGGCCGGCAGGCTGCCGGCGCCACTACCTGCGCCACCACCGGCCAGCTGTCCGCGCAGGCGGCGGCCGTTGAGCGTGTGGTGGATGCCGGCCTGGAAATCGGTGAAGCCTTGCACCACGGCCGGCAGCAGCAGGCGCACGGCGTCAACGTCGTGCAGCAGGTCCGCCGCATGCCGCCGTGCACGCGCGCCGCCGGCGGGCGTCAGCAGCTGCGAAAGGCCACGGCGCAGTGCCAGGCGCTGCGCCGGGCTGGGCCGCAGCGGGGCTTCCAGTGCCACACGGGCGGCCTCGGCGGCTTCGGCCGGCAACAGGTCCAGTGCCAGCACGCGCCCCAGGTCCAGCACCTGCGAACCGATGGCCACACCGGTGCGGGCCGGCCCGACCAGGGGCTGGAAGCGGCCGAGCGGCAGGTTCTGGATCGGAAAATCGGCATGCGTCTCGGCCGAATCGACCCAGCACGGCAGCGCGGGGTCGTGGGTGTCGTCCGTTGTCCCGTTCATGCCGGCCTCATCAGTTCGGTGGCCACATCGCGCAGCAGCCCCATCGGGTCGCTGCCCGGCTCGGGCCGCATCTGCCACTGCCCCACCTGTACCGAGGCTTCCACCACCCGGCGGCAGCGGTCGAACCGACGCGCCGAGTAATGCTGCAGGGCCTGCTCGACCGTCGCCTCGGTGGCCAGGCAGGCTGCCAGCACCACGGCATCCTCCAGCGCCATCGAGGCGCCTTGCGCCATGTGCGGTGTGGTGGCGTGCGCGGCGTCTCCGGCCAGCACCACGCGGCCGCGGTGCCAGGGGGCAGGCACCAGCTGGGTTTCGAGCGGGCGGTAGACGATGTCCTGCGGGCCGGGGATCTCGCGCGCCACGGTGGCGATCAGGCCACCGAAGTGCTGCAGGCGCTCGCGCAGCAGGGCCGGCAGTTCGGCTTCGGCGAACCAGGGGTTGCCCGGTTCCTCGGACAGCAGCAGCAGGTACATCTTGTCCTGGGCCACCGGCACCAGGCCCGCCAGGCGGGCCTGGCGGCCGTGGTACATGAGGGCGCTGCCCACCTCGGCGCGCCGGGGCAGCGTGAAGCGCCAGCAGCCCTGGCCGGTGAAGGCCGGCCCCGGTGCTTCGGGGAAACACAGCTGGCGGGTCTTCGAGCGGATGCCATCGGTTCCCACCACCAGGGCGTAGCGGCCGCTGCTGCCATCGCTGAAGCTGACCAGCGCGGCCGTCGCCTCGTGCTCGACATGGCTGACCGTCAGGCCCAGCCGCACCTGCACGCCCGCGGCCAGCGCGGCATCGCGCAGCAGGTTGTGCAGGGCCGGCCGCAGGATGCCGCACGAGGGCGGCAGGCCTTCTTCGGTCAGGCTGGGCTTGTGCCGCTGTTCGCGCGGGCGGCCGTCTTCCTCGTGGTGCAGGCTCATCGCATACGGGAAGCCCGCCGCCACGCAGGCTTCCGACAAGCCCAGTTGCTGCAGCGCCCGCAAGGCATTGGCCTGCAGGATGATGCCCACGCCATACACGTTCCAGGCCGGGTTCAGCTCGACCAGGTGCACCGCGCGGCCCTGGCGCCTCAAGGCCGTGCCCAGGGCCAGGCCGGCGATGCCGCCGCCGACGATCAGCACCGGCGCGTCGAGGTCGGCGCTCATACCAATTCCTCCGCAATGCAGCGGTTGCGCAGTTCGCCAATGCCCTCGATGCGCCCCACCACCTCGTCGCCAGCCTGCAGGAAGCGCTTGTAGTGCGTGCCATTGCCGGCGGGCGAGCCGGTGAGCACGAGGTCACCCGGCCACAGCGTGACACGTGCACTCAGGTATTCGATCTGGCGCCCGATGTCGAAGATCATTTCCTGCGTGCTCGCGTCCTGCATCAGCTGGCCATTGAGCTGCAGCTGGATCTGCAGCGCGTGCGGGTCGGCCACCTGGGCCGCGGGCACGATGTGCGGTCCCAGCGGCAGGAACGATGGCGCGGACTTGCAGGACAGCCAGTCGGTGCCGATGGTGCGCAGGTCGTGCCGGTACAGCCGCTCGCGTGCGCTGATGTCATTGCCCACCGTGTAGCCGGCCACGCAGGCGAGTGCGTCTTCGCGACGCACATGGCGCGCCCGGCGCCCGATCACCACCACCAGCTCCAGCTCCCAATCGGGCTTGCTCACATCGCGTGGCAGCGTGATGGGGTCGAACGGGCCGACCACCGCGCTCGGCAGCTTCAGGAACGCATACGGCAGCCCGTTCCTGGCGCGCTCGTTCATCTTGCTCTCCGAGATCGCCCGGCGCTCCTCGGGCGTGCTGCCCGCGCCCACGCTGTCGGTCTGGTCGAAGGCCAGCTGCAGCACATGCGAGCGGTAGTTGGCGCCGGTGCAGAAGATCTGCCGCGGCACGGGAATGGGCGCATGCGTGTGCAGCAGCTTCTGCGGCACGCTCAGCTCACGCAGCGCGGGCCACTGGCCGGCGTGCAGTTCGCGCACGATCTGGTCGATCACGGCATGGTTGTGCGCCCATTGGTCCAGCACGCCCAGGGTGGACTCCACGCCCACGAGGAAGCGGCCGCTCGCGGCGGCGGTGTGCTGCAGCGCGCTCAGGGCCAGCACGCGGTCGCCGATCACCACGGTCGGGAATGGCGGGCTGCCGGCGATGGCGTGGCACCCCAGTGCCCAGGAAGCATGTCTCATGGGAGGCTCGATCCTTCGGGTCAGAAACGGTGGGTCAGGCCGGCACCGAGGACGGATTGCCGGGCCGTGGACGAGGGGCCTTCGAGCATCAGCGCGGCCCGTTGCTGCGGCCCGGAAGCGCGCTGCGTGAGCCCGCGCACGTAGATCTCCGTGCTCGGGCTGAACACGTAGCTCGAGATGGCATGCAGGTTGACCCAGCGTGAATCAGCCAGCGTGACGACGCTGCCGCCGAGGCCCAGCTTCCAGCCCTGCTTGACCGGCGTGTAGACCCCCAGCCGCAGCGCGCGGTACTGCTCCGTGCGGCCATTGGCCACCGACTGCAGGCGCGTCTGGCTGAGGTTGCCCAGCAGGCGCCAGCCGCCGATGTCGTGGTAGCCGCCAAGGGCCACGATGGACTGGTTGAGCACCACGCTGCGCGCGCGGTCGTTGTTCATGGCCACGCCAAGCAGGCTGTTGATGCCCAGGTCGTTGAACGGCCGCACCGACACACCGTCCACCTTCAGCACCGTGGCCACCACGCGTGTGGTCGGCACTTGATACATCACGTTCAGGCCCGTCGCGCGACCGGCCTTGGCGGCGGCGCCTTCGTGGGCCGCCACCATCGCACCCACCACCACGTCGCCGAAGGCGGGGCTCTTGTACTTGACGCTGTTGTCCAGGTAGTTGCCGAGCGAACGGTCGTAGTTGCCCGGCACCACCGCGGTGATGGAGTTCTGCCGCGCCGGATCGGTCTGCACATGGTCGACCAGCAGGTCGTACTGGCGGCCCAGCATCACGCTGCCCCAGCGCGGGCTGGACAGTCCCACCAACGCACTGCGCACGCCGTCGATGCCGGTGTCCACCGCCACCGAGCGCTCGAACTGGAACAGGGCCGCCATGCCGTCGCCGAGGTCCTCACGACCCCGAATGCCCCAGAACGAAGACTCGTGCCGCGTGGCCACCTGCTTCAAACTTGAGCCCGCTACATTCGTGGTATAGGAAAATCCGACGTCCAGCACGCCGTACAGCGAGACGTCCGACGATTGCGCCAGGGCGGCGCCCTGCACCAGGATGAGGCTGGCGGCGGCCGCGAACGCGCGCCGCCGACGGAGTGAGTCGGTCATGTTGTCTCCAAGGATTGAAAGGCGCGGTGGTCCGCGCGCTGCAGTGAAACCGGCTGCCGCCGTCGTCAATCGAGCCTGAGATCGTCCGGGCCGGCCAGGCGCACCCTGGCGGCCGGCTCGTGTTCACGGCCCTGCGCCAGCCACCAGATGTGGCCGAATGCGCGGCCCCAGACCCGCGGCTGCCAGTTGTCGTCCAGGCAGTCCGCATCGGTGGCGTATTCCGATTCGCCGCCACACGGGTTGGGCATGTAATAGAAGAAGGTGGACGAGATGCGATGCCGCCCCAGCCCGATGCGGCTGGCAAAGCCGTGCCGCGCCATGAAGCCCGCGCCGGCCATGATTTCGTCGACGTTGCGCACGCCGTAGGCAATGTGCCGGAAGGCCCGCGCCTCGCCGCGCTGCCAGTACAGGTTGTGATGCTGAATATTGCCCGGCGCCCGCAGGAAGACGCCGCCTTCCTCCTGGATGTCGCTGATGCGAAAACCCAGCCGCTGAACGTAGAAGCGGGCGGCCGCACGAGGCTCGGGCGCCGCGAAGACCACATGCTGGAACTGCTGCGGCGTGGCGCGCTCGTACCAGGGCCGCAGCTGGTTCAGGCGTTCCACGCGGCCCGGTGCGTTGACCGGATCGGCCTGTGCCTCCAGCGGCTTGAAGGCGGCCACCCGCAGGCGCACCGACAACCCGGCATCGTCCACAAAGCTGCACTCCGTGGACCCATGCGACTGCACCGCGCGGTCGGTGGCCAGCCCACGGGCCAGCGCCGCCAGCGCCGGCTCGCTGTCCACGGCCCAGCACACCTCGCTGACCCCGCCCTCGGGCCCGACAAAGGGGCCCGAGGCCGCGCCTTCGGTCGGCGACCTCAACAGCACCGCGCTGCCGTCGGGCAATTCGAAGTCCGCGGCGCTGGCGGATTGCCGGGCCAGCCGCAGCCCGAGAAGTTCATGGAAGCGGGCCCCTTGTGCCACGTCTTTTGTCGTGTAGGTGATCGAGAGAATTCCGGTGATGCCCATGCTGCAACCTTTCAATGGCCGTCAGCTTAGGCAGCGCGCATCAATGCGAAAAATCGTTTCGCCGGATGCGACTGATCGACGCCGCCTATGCAGACCGGCGCCGGCTGGCGCTGGCCGCTCGTCTGGCGGCGAGGTGATCAGGGAAACAGCGCTGGCGGCCATCGTGCCCGGGCTCCGAGAATCGGGCCATGCATCTGGAAAAGCTGGACCTCAATCTGCTGGTCGCACTCGATCTGCTGCTGACCGAACGCAGCGTCACCAAGGCCGCCGCGCGCCTGTGCATCAGCCAGCCGGCGATGAGCGGCGCGCTCACGCGTCTGCGCGACCACTTCGGCGATGCCCTGATGCACCGGGCCGGCCGCGAGATGGCCTTGACGCCCTTCGCTTCATCGCTGGCGCTGCGGGTGCACGAGCTGGTGCTGCAGATGGGCGATCTGGTGCGCAGCCGCCCGCACTTCGACCCCGCCACGTCGGACCGTGCCTTCACGGTCGTGGCCTCCGACTATGCCCACAGCGTGTTGTTGTCCGCGGTGGCGCAGCAGGTCACGCGCCAGGCGCCGCGGGTCACGCTGCACACCGAAGGGCGCGCGGCCGACCACGAGGCCCGCTTCGTGCGGGGCTTGATCGATCTGTTCGTGGTGCCGCGCACGATGATGCTGCCGATGCATCCCACCGAGGCGCTGTTCGACGACGACTACGTGCTGGTGGTCTGCGCCGCCAACCAGGCCGTTGGTGACCAACTCACGGTCGCGCAGTACATGGGCATGCGGCATGCCATTCGAAGGGCCGGCGCCGACAGCGGCGGATTCACCCGCGAGGAGCTGCGGCTGACGGAGCTGGGCCTGCAGCGCGATGTCGCGCTCACGGTGCCCACCTTCGAACTGCTGGCCAAGGCGGTGGTGGGAACGCCCCTGGTCGCCGGCGTGCAGCGGCGGCTCGCCGAGCGCGTCGCGCAGCAGGTGCCCATCCGCATCCTGCCGCACCCGATCGACATACCGCCCTTGGAGCTGGTGCTTCAGTGGCCCGCCGTGCATGGGGCCGATGCCGGGTTGGGCTGGCTGAAGAGTGTCTTCATTGCCGCTGCCAGGCAATGCGGCCTGCCGGCGCCCGGCCAGGCCGGGGCATCGCCCGATCGCCACGGCTGATGCCAGCAATCCAGTAGAACTATTTCCCGTGTGCGGTGCGGGCCCCTAAGCTCCGCGGCCTCAACGCAAAACAGGAGACAGCATGCGTTTCGTGCGCTTGGTCGCGGCGGTAACCTGCCTCGGGGTCGTGGGCACAGCCCAGGCCGTCTATCCCGAACGCCCGGTGAAACTGGTGGTGCCCTTTGCCGCCGGCAGCGGTCTCGACAAGATCGCCCGCGTGACCGGAGAACGCCTGGCCCGCCAGCTGGGCCAGCAGGTGGTGATCGAGAACATCAGTGGCGCCGGTGGCAATGTGGGCGCCGACGCGGTCCTGAAGGCGCCGAAGGACGGCTACACGCTGCTGTTGGCCACCACCGGTATCCTGGTCATCAACCCGCATCTGTCCAAGCGGCAGAAGCGCACGCCTCTGGAGGACTTCGTCGTGGTGTCGCCAGTGCAAACGGCGACCAACGTCCTGGCGATGCGGACCGACCAGCCGATCACCAACTTGCAGCAGTTCATCGCCCATGCGAAGGCCAACCCCGGCAAGCTGACCTACGGTTCCTCCGGCCAGGGAAGCTCCAGCCACCTGTCGGCAGCCATGCTGTCGCAGCTGGCCGGCATCGAGCTGACCCACGTTCCCTATCGCGGATCCAGTGCGGCCGCGAGCGACTTTCTCGGCGGCCGGCTCGATTTCATGATGGACGGGGCGTCCCAGTACGTCGCGCTGTCGGCAGCCGGCAAAGTGCGAGTGCTGGGGACCACCAGCAAACGCCGCTTCGAAACCTTGCCGCCGGCCTGGACCCCGCTGGCCGAGCAAGGCTTGCCGGGCTTGGACATCACCATCTGGGCGGCCCTGATGGCCCCCCAGGGCACGCCGCAGCCGGTTCTGGAGATCCTGCGCCGCGCAGCGGCCAAGGTGGTGTCCGAGCCGGACTTTCGGGCGCAGATCGCGCCCGACGAGCCCTTTCCGATGAGTGTGCCGAAGTTCGAGGCCTTCCTGGCCAGCGAGAACACCAAGTGGGAGCGGCTGGTTCGCGACAGCGGCGCGTCGGCTGACTGAGCACAGTCGCCGGACATCAAGGTCAGTGCAGCATCGTCCCGTTGCTCAAGCCTTGAACCACCCGAGGCCGTCGCTGGTGCCACGGGGCACCGCGCCGCGCGACGGGCGGTACTCGCAGCCCACCCAGCCCTCCCATTGGCCCGCGGCGGTGATCTGGTCGATAACATCGAACAGGTACGGGTAGTGCAGCTCCCCCGTGTCGGGCTCATGGCGCTGCGGGACCCCGGCGACCTGGAGGTGTCCGACGCGTCCCGTCGGCAGGTACTGGCGCAGCTTCATGGCCACGTCACCTTCGACGATCTGGCAGTGGTACAGGTCCATCTGCACCTTCAGGTTCGGTGCGCCCACCGCCTGCACGATGCGGTGCGCCTCGTCCTGGCGGTTCAGGAAGAAGCCGGGGATGTCGCGCGTGTTGATGGGCTCGATCAGCACGTCGCGGCCGGCGGCGCCGGCCCGCTCGGCGGCCCAGGCCAGATTGGCCTCGTAGGTCGCCTGCAGGCGGGTGCGCTCGGTGCCCGCCGGCACGAGCCCGGCCATCACGTGCACGCGTGGGCAATCCAAGGTCTCTGCATACGCCAGCGCCTGCGCGAAGCCGCTGCGGAATTCATCCTCGCGGCCCGGCAGGCAGGCCAGGCCACGTTCACCGGCCTCCCAGTCGCCGGGCGGCGCGTTGAACAGCACCTGCTGCAATCCGTTGTCGGCCAGCCGACGTGCCAGTTCGCGTGCCTCGAAGGCGTAGGGGAAGAGGTACTCGACCGCCTTGAAGCCGTCGTGCGCGGCAGCGGCAAAGCGGTCCAGGAAGTCGTGCTCGTTGTAGAGCATGCTGAGGTTGGCGGCGAATCGAGGCATGGCGTTGATCCTGTCGTGGCGCTACCAGCAAGCGCCGAAGTGTTCGCGCAGTTCGGCGATCTGCGCTTCGGACAAAGGCTGTGCGCGGGTCAGCAGCCACAGCCTTGCGGTCTCTTCCAGCTCTTCCAGCACCGCGCTGGCTTCGGCCGGGCTGCGGTGCCAGACGTTCGGGCCGAGGCGGTCGAGCATCACGGCGCGCAGCGGCGTGCCCTGCGCGCGCCGGGCTTCGATGTGCTCTGCGACGCGGTCGGCCACGGCCGGATCACCGGGGCGGTGATAGGGGATCAAGGGCACATGGCCCACCTTCATCACGAAGTAAGGCGTGATCGGCGGCACGATGTCATCGGCCCGCCAGACGCCGGCCAGCGTCAGCGCCACCAGGTGCGTCGAATGCGTGTGGATGACGCAGCGGGCCTGCGGATCGGCGGCGTAGATGCGCCGGTGCAGTGCCAGGGTCTTGGACGCGCGGTCGCCGCCCGTCTGCACACCCGCTTCGTCCACGGCAGCCAGTCGCGCGGGGTCGAGGCGACCCAGGCAGGCGTCGGTGGGCGTGATCAGGAATCCGCCTTCGGGCAGGCGCACGCTGATGTTGCCTGCGCTGGCGTGCACGTAGCCGCGTGCGTACAGCGACGCGCCCACCCGGCAGACTTCCTCGCGCAGGGTCGCGCTCATTGCGGACTCGCCAGCAGGTCGAAGGCCTTGGCGAAGAAATCGTTGCTGCCGAAGTTGCCCGACTTCAGCGCCAGGTGCAGCACCTCGTCGGCGCACAGCGGGGATGGCGCCGCCGTCCACGGCACGCCGGGGTCGATCTGCGGGCCGATGGTCATGCGCTGCACGCCCAGTGCCTGCACGACCGCGCCCGATGTCTCGCCACCGGCCACCACCAGCTGCCGCACACCGGCCTGGACCAGGCCCCGGGCGATGCGTGACAAGGTGTCCTCGACCATGGCGCCCGCGCGATCGACGCCGAGCTGGTCCTGCACGGCGCGCACCGCGCTCGGCTCGGCCGTCGCGTAGGCGAGCACCGGGCCCGAGTCCAGTTCCGGCACCAGGCGTTGCAGCGCCTGCGCCACCACGTCCACCCCGGCGGCGATGGCCAGCGGGTCCACCGCAAAGACCGGGCGCCCGCCCCTCATGAAGCGCTGCACCTGCGCATTCGTGGCCACTGAACAACTGCCCGAGACCACGGCCTGCAGGCCGCCGGCCCGCGGCAGTTGCGCCGCGCGCTGGCCCTCCTGCAGCCGATCGGCCCAGTTCTGCGGGAGCCCGATCGCGATGCCCGAACCTGCCGTCACCAGCGGCATGCCGGCAAGCGCGGGGCCGATGCGCATCAGGTCTTCGTTGCTGATCGCGTCCAGCACGGCCACGCCCGCGCCCTGTGCTTGCAGTGCGGCAAAGCGTTCGCGGATGGCCGCCGCGCCCTGGGCCACCACCTCCTGCGACACCAGGCCGACTCGACGGCGCGTCTGCGCCTGCATCACGCGGACGAGGTTGGCATCGGTCATCGGCGTCAGCGGGTGCTGGCGCATGCCGCTGTCGGAGAGCAGCACGTCGCCGACGAAGAGATGGCCCTTGAACACCGTGCGCTGGTTTTCGGGGAAGGCAGGACACACGACGGTGAAGCCATGGCCCGCGCCGTGCAGCGCGTCCAGCAAGGCGTCTGTCACCGGACCGATGTTGCCCGCGGGTGTGCTGTCGAAGGTGGAGCAGTACTTGAAGTAGATCTGCTCCACCCCCTGCGCCCGCAACCAGTGCAGCGCGGCCAGTGACTGGGCCACGGCCTGCGTCGGCTCGATCGTGCGCGACTTCAAGGCCACGACGATCGCATCCGCCTGCACCGGCTGCGATGTACCCGCCGGCACGCCGATGGTCTGCAGCGTGCGCATGCCGGAGCGCACCAGGTTGTTGGCCAGATCGGTGGCACCGGTGAAGTCGTCGGCGATGCAGCCCAGCAGCGGTCGGCCCATGGTCAGGCTCCTTTGGCAGGCAAGGTGATGCCCGGGAAGATCTTGATCACGGCGCTGTCGTCCTCCTTGGCAAAGCCGGCAGTGCTGGCCTGCATGAACATCTGGTGCGCGGTGGCCGACAGCGGCAAGGGGAACTTGGTCGCGCGCGCGGTGTCCAGCACGAGGCCGAGGTCCTTGACGAAGATGTCCACCGCCGACAGCGGCGTGTAGTCGCCTGCCAGCACGTGGGCCATGCGGTTCTCGAACATCCAGCTGTTGCCGGCGCTGTTGGTGATCACCTCGTAGAGCGCGGCCGCGTCCACGCCTTCGCGCAGGCCCAGCGCCATCGCCTCGGCGGCCGCGGCAATGTGCACACCGGCAAGCAGCTGGTTGATGATCTTCACCTTGCTGCCGTTGCCCGCCTTGTCACCGAGCCGGTAGACCTTGCCCGCCATGGCGTCCAGCACGCCGCCGGCCTTGGCATACGCGGCCGGCGTGCCGGCGGTCATCATCGTCATCTGCCCGCTGGCAGCCTTGGCCGCGCCGCCGGAAATGGGCGCGTCCAGGTAGAGCAGGCCGCGCTCGGCCAGGCGAGCTTCCAGTGCCACCGACCAGTTCGGGTCCACCGTCGAACACATCACGAACAGGCTGCCCGGCGCCATGGCGTCCGCGGCACCGCGTTCGCCGAACAGCACGGCTTCCGTTTGCGCCGCGTTGACGACCACGCTGACGATGATGTCGCAGTGTCGCGCGAGTTCAGCCGGGTCGGCACAGGCCACCCCGCCCTCGGCCGCGAACGCCTGCGCGGCCTCGGCGCGCACGTCGCACACATGCACCTGGTGGCCCGCGCGCCGCAGCGATGCGGCCATGCCGCGCCCCATGGCGCCCAGACCGACGACCCCGATGTTGCTCATGTCGCGTTGCTCCTTCAGCGGTTCACCAGCCGGGCCGGCGTGCGCAACACCGCCACGGCACCCACCACCAGCACGGCGGCCAACACGTACATGCCGCTCTGCGTGCTGTGCGTCAGATCCTTGAGATAGCCGACCAGGTACGGACTGGCGAAGCCGGCCAGGTTGCCCACCGAGTTGATCGCGGCGATGCCCACCGCGGCGGCCGATCCGGACAGGAAGGCCGTCGGCAGCGACCAGAACAGCGGCGCGCAGGTCAGCACACCGGCCGCGGCCACGGACAAGGCCATCACCGAGACCACCGTGTTGTTGACGAAGCTCGCCGCCACCACGAACCCTGCGGCGCCCATCAGGGCGGGAATCACCAGGTGCCAGCGACGTTCGCGGCGCGCATCGGCACTGCGGCCGAAGAGATTCATCGCCACGATGGCGCAGCCGAAGGGAATGGCACTGAACAGCCCGATGTTCAGGTTGCCCGTCACGCCCGTGGTCTTGATCAGCGTGGGCATCCAGAAGGTCAGCGCGTACTGGCCCATCACGAAGCAGAAATAGATCAGGCACATGTGCCAGATGCGAGCGTCGCGGAAGATGGCGCCCATGGAGGCATAGGCGTGGCTCCCCTCCTGGTCGGCGGCGATCTCGCGTTCGAGCAGTTGCTTCTCGCTTTCGTCGAGCCACGTCGCGGCGCGGATGCCGTTGTCCAGGTAGGCCAGCACCGCCAAGCCGATCACCAGCGCAGGCACCGCCTCGATCAGGAACATCCACTGCCAGCCGGCGAGGCCGTTGGTACCTTGAAAGGCGTCCATGATCCAGCCCGACAGCGGATTGCCGAAGATGCCTGCCACCGGGATGGCCGACATGAACAGCGCGATGATCTTGGCGCGCCGGTGGACGTCATAGTCGTACTCGCGCACCTGGCCTT
>CAZXLI010000013.1:0-50291 GCA_964641795.1 uncultured Bordetella sp.
GCATGCCGCTGGCGGACACGCTGGCGGTGGCCGGCTGGAGCGACGCGCTGCGCCAGCACGTCGGGCTGCGTTACCCGTTTGAGTAATTCCTCGCCTCTGCAGCGACCGCGGCTATTGGCGCTGGCCTGGCCGCTGATGCGCACGTCGTCCTGCGCCAGCGGCAGGCCCTCGCCGGAGGTGATGCGCATCATCAGCTCGACGATGTCCAGCCCGGTGATCGCCTCGGTGACGGGGTGCTCGACCTGCAGCCGCGGGTTGACTTCCAGGAAGTGATAGTCCTTCTCGCCGACGATGAACTCCACCGTGCCGACGCCACGGTACGCGAGCCGCTCACCCAGCCGCACCGCGTCGGCCGCCATGCGCTCGCGCATCGCCGCGCTCAGGTTGGCCGCGGGCGCCTCCTCGATCACCTTCTGGTGGCGGCGCTGCAGCGTGCATTCGCGCTCGAACAGGTGGATGACCTTGCCGCGGCCGTCGCCGGCGATCTGGATCTCGATGTGGCGCCCGCGGCGGATCAGCTTCTCGACGATCAGCCCCGCGTCGCCGAAGGCGTTCTTCGCCTCGCGCATGGCCGACTCGATCTCCTGCGCCAGGCCGTCGAGCGACTCGATGCCACGCATGCCCTTGCCGCCGCCGCCCGCCGCGGCCTTCAGCATCACCGGCAGACCGATGCGGCGCACGGTGGCGGCAATCTCGTCGGGATCGGTGCTCGGGCTCTGGCTGCCGGGCACGATGGGCACGCCGGCGGCGCTGGCCTCGCGCTTGGCCGCGGCCTTGTCGCCGAGCCGCTCGATGACCTCGGGCGTCGGGCCGATGAAGACCAGCCCGGCCGCCTCGACAGCGCGCGCGAAGGCGGCGTTCTCGGCCAGGAAGCCGAAGCCGGGGTGGATGGCCTCTGCGCCCACCGCCTTGGCCGCGGCGATCACGGCGTCGATGCGCAGGTAGCTTTCGGAGGCGGCGGCGCCGCCGATCTCCACCGACTCGCCGATCTCGCGCACGTGCAGCGCGTCGCGGTCGGCCACCGAGTGCACGCCCGCGGCGGCCACCCCCAGGCGGCGGCAGGTGCGGGCGATGCGGCAGGCGATTTCACCGCGGTTGGCGATCAGGATCTTCTTAAACACGGCCGGCTCCCGCGTTGAAATCGCCTGCCACGCGCGCTGCGCGCGCCATGCGATTTGGCTTCGCCGCTGCGCCGGCCGAGGCCGGCTGGTCGCCGCGGTTGGCAATCAGGATTTTCTTGAACATGTCGCTGCGCCCGTCCTACATGCGGAACACGCCGAAGCGCGAAGGCACGGCCGGCACGCGGCCGGCCAGGTCGAGCAGCATGGCCATGACGTCGCGCGTCTCGGCCGGCTCGATGATCAGGTCGCACCAGGTGTTGCGGGCGAAGTTGTAGGCGTTTGCGAAGTCCTCGAAGGTCTTGCGCACCGGCGCCTTGTAGGCCTCGCGTTCGGCATCGGTCCAGCTCGTGCCATCGCGCTTGTGCTGGTCGTCCTTGACCATCGCCAGCGTGGTGGCGGCCTGGTCCGGGCCCATGATCGCGGCGCGGCCGTTGGGCCACATGATCATCGCGTTGGGCTTGAAGGCACGGCCGCACATCGCCAGATAGCCCGCGCCGTACGAGCCGCCGATGATGAGCGTGTACTTGGGCACGTTGGCACAGGTCATCGCGGTGATCATCTTGGCGCCGTGCTTGGCGATGCCGGCCTCCTCGGCTTCGCGGCCGACCATGAAGCCGTTGATGTCGGCCATGAACAGCAGCGGGATGTCGCGCTTGCAGCACAGGTCGATGAACTGCGTGGCCTTGAGCGCGCTCTCGGAGAAGAGCACACCGTTGTTGCACAGGATGCCGACGTCGAAGCCCTGGATGCGCGCGAAGCCGGTGATGATGGTCTCGCCGAATTCGGGTTTGAACTCGTGCAGGTCGCTGCCGTCGATCAGGCGCAGCACGATCTCGCGGTTGTTCGTCGGCACGCGCGGGTCGGCGCTGATGAGCCCGTAGATCTCGCGCGGGTTGTGCAGCGGCGCGCGCGCTTCGGCGACATCGCGCCGCTGCCCGGGCACGTCGCCCAGGTGCCCGACCACGTCGCGCAGGATGGCGATCGCGTGGGCGTCGCTCTCGGCCAGGCGGTCGCTGACGCCGTCCACCCGGTTGGCGCGCTCGGCATCGGCGGGCACGGGTTCGGCCGGCCCGAAGGCGAGCGCACCCCGGTCGCGCACCACCACCACCTCGTCGCACATCGCGGCGACGAAGGCTGCCGCGTCTGCCGCGGGCCCGTGCACGCTGGCGACCTGCGCGATGCCCTCGCGCGACATGCGCGTCTGGTTGTACAGGATCGATCCGAACTGGCCGTCGTCGGCGAACACGCCCGGCTTGGCGCCGGGCGGCTGGGCGCCGGGCTGCAGCATCGTCACGCACGGCAGCCGGTGCTGCCAGGCGAAGCGCTGTGCGCGCACGTGGCGCTTGCAGGTGTGGGCGTTGTAGGCGCCGTCGTTCACGGTCGGGTCGCTGGCGATGACCATGCACGGCCGCCCGGCGATCATGCCCACGCCGGTGACCACGCCTGCACCGGGCGGGTCCTGGCCATACAGGCCCTCGCCGGCCAGCTGGCACAGCTCCAGGAAGGGCGAACCCGGATCGAGCAGGGCACTGATGCGCTCGCGGACCAGCAGCTGGCCGCCGTCGCGTTGCTGTTGGCGGGCCGACGCCGAGCCCGCCGCCAAGGCGGCGGCGCGGCGCGCCCGCAGGTCGGCCACGCGGCCCTCGTAGGCCGTCCGGTTGGCAAGCAACTCGTCGGGGCTTGCCGTGATGGAGGACGCGAGGACGCTCATGGCGCCCTCCTGCCGTGGGCGAGGGTGCCCGCCAGTCGCGCTTGGTTGATGGTGGTGTGCATGTCGTGGGGCGTGGGTCGCAAGGCGGCGCCGCCTTGCAGGAGCGGCAGCCTGGCCCTTAGAATACCAAACATTCGTTAGGTTTCCAACAAGGGCCGGCCCCATGACGACGACCTCAGCACCACCGGGTGCTCGCGACCCGCACTTCGCCGGGCGCCACGACGCCTACCAGGGGCTGCGGGCGACGCTGCGCGCACGGCAGGACGAAGCGCTGGCGGGCGGCAGCGAGAAGGCCCGCAAGCTGCACCTCAGCCGGGGCCAGATGCTGCCGCGGGAGCGCGTGCGCGCCCTGCTCGACCCCGGATCGCCCTTCTTCGAGATCGGCCAGCTGGCGGGCGCCGACCTGTACGAGGGCGTCCCGCCCGGTGCCACCATGATCACCGGCGTGGGCCGGGTCTGCGGGCGCTGGTGCATGCTGATCGTCAACGACGCCACCGTCAAAGGCGGCACGATGTTCGGCATGACGACCAAGCGCCACACGCGCGCCCAGCTGTTCGCGTGGCAGCACCGGCTGCCCTGCATCACGATGGTCCAGTCGGGGGGCGGCTTTCTGCCCGACCTGGCCAACATCTTCCCCGACGAAGGCCAGGCCGGCTCGATCATGTACAACCAGGTCAAGATGTCGGCCGAAGGCATCGTGCAGATCGCCCTCGTGCACGGCCCCTCGACGGCCGGCGGTGCCTACATCCCGGCACTGTGCGACGAGGTGGTCATCATCCGCAACCAGGGCGCCATGTTCCTGGGCAGCCCGCAGCTCGTCTTTGCGGCCACCGGCGAGGTGGTCGACATCGAGCCGCTGGGCGGCGCCGAGATGCACAGCCGTCTCAGCGGCGTTACCGACCACATGGCCGAGGACGACACGCACGCGCTGGCGATCACCCGGCGCATCGTCGACCATCTGGGCGAGCCGCCGCGGCTGCGTTGGACACGTACCGAAGCCGAAGCGCCGTTGCACGACGCCCGTGATCTGCCCGGCCTCGCCAGCGTCAACGGCATCGAAGGCGCCCCCTGCGGGGACATCCTTCAGCGGCTGGTGGACGGTGGCCGCTTCCAGGAATTCAAGCAACTTCACGGCGAGACGCTGGTGTGCGGTTTTGCCCGCATCGAGGGCTTCGAGGTCGGCATCGTCGCCGCGCAGGGCGCGCTGACGGCGCAGGCGGGTGCCAAGGGCGCGCACTTCGTGCAGCTGTGCGGCCAGCGCGACATCCCGCTCGTGTTCCTGGTCGACTCTCCCGGCTTCGCCGACAGCAGCCAGCCCGGGCAGTCCACCATCGGCAGGCATGGCGCGAAGCTGCTCAACGCCGTGGCCAACGCCGACGTGCCCAAGTTCACCGTCATCACCGGCCGCGCCCATGGTGCGGCCTACCACGCGCTCGGTGGTCGTGCCTTCAAACCCAATGCGCTGCTGATGTGGCCTGGCGCCCGCGCATCTGGCGCGCCCGAGGCACCCGACGGCGAGGCCGGCGCGCTGAATTGGGCGCGTCAGCTGTGGTGCGACGCCGTCGTCGAGCCCGAACACACCCGCGCGGCACTTGCGCAGCTGCTCGACATCGCCGGCCGCCTGCCGGCCGCGCCCGCCGCCTACGGCGCGTTCCGCATGTAGTGCGCCGCGGCTGCACCTCGACCTCGAACCGCACGCTCCCGTTCCCCATGACAACCCTCACCACCGGCGCAGCCTTCGATGCGCGCCGCGGCGCTTTCGACGCGATGGCCGAGGCCCTGCGGGCGCGCCGGGCCGAAGCATCGGCAGGCGGCAACGAGCGCGCCCGCAAGCTGCACCAGAGCCGGGGCCAGATGCTGCCGCGCGAGCGCATCGCGGCCTTGCTGGACCCGGGCTCGCCCTTCTTCGAGATCGGCCAACTCACCGCCGCCGATCTGTACGACGGCGTGCCGCCAGGCGCCACCCTGATCACCGGCGTGGGCCGCGTGGCGGGGCTCGACTGCATGCTGATCGTCAACGACCCCACGGTGAAGGGCGGCACCATGTTCGGCATGACCACCAAGCGCCACGTGCGGGCGCAGATGTTCGCCTGGCAGCACCGGCTGCCGTGCATCACGATGGTCCAGTCGGGCGGCGCCTTCCTGCCCGACCTGGCCAACATCTTTCCCGACGAGGGTCAAGGCGGCTCGGTCATGTACAACCAGGTCAAGATGTCGTCCGAAGGCATCGCCCAGATCGCGCTGGTGTTCGGCCCTTCGACGGCCGGCGGCGCCTACATCCCCGCGCTGTGCGACGAGCTGGTCATCGTGCGCAACCAGGGGGCCATGTTCCTCGGCAGCCCGCAACTGGTGTACGCCGCCACCGGGGAAGTGACCGACTCGGAGGCCCTGGGTGGCGCGCTGATGCATTGCAGCCTCAGCGGCGTGGCCGACCACCTGGCCGACGACGACGCCCATGCGCTCGCCATCACGCGCCGCATCGTGCGCCACCTGGGCGAGCCGGCGCCGCTGCGCTGGACACGCGCGGCGGCCGAAGACCCGCTGTACCCGGTGGCCGAACTGCGGGGCCTGGTGCGCCAGGCGCGTGGTGACGACCCGGTCGATGGCCGGGACATCCTCGCCCGCCTCGTCGATGGCAGCCGCTTCCAGGAGTTCAAGCCCCTGCATGGCGAGACACTGCGCTGCGCGTTTGCCCGTATCGAAGGCTTCGAGGTCGGCATCGTCGCGGGCCACGGCGCGCTCAGCGCGCAGGCGGCCGCCAAAGGCGCCCACTTCATCGAGCTGTGCGTTCAGCGCGATATCCCGCTCGTGTTCCTGGTCGATTCGCCCGGCTTCGCCGGCAGCGATGAGTCCGGCCAGGGCGGCATCGGCCGCCACGGCGCGAAGCTGCTCAACGCGGTGGCCAACGCCGACGTGCCCAAGTTCAGCGTCATCGTCGGCCAGGCCTTCGGTGCGGCCTACCAGGCGCTGTGCGGCCGCGCCTTCAAGCCCAACGCGTTGCTGATGTGGCCCAACGCACGCGCCGCCGCATCGCCCGATGCGCACGACGACGAGGCCTGCGCCTTGAACTGGGCCCGCCACCTGTGGTGCGACGCCGTCGTCGAGCCCGAGCACACGCGCGGCGTGCTCGCACAACTGCTCGATGTCGCCGGCCGTACACCGGCCCGGCCGGGCGCCTACGGCGTCTTTCGCATGTGAGCGGCCGCCGGCTCAACCCGGCGGCCGTTCACCTTCGACCCAGCGCGCCACCTCGCGCTTGAAGTCCACGAAGAACTGCAGCGAGGCCGGATTCATCATCGCGTCGCGGCTGGCCACCTTTTCCGGCGCCGCACCCAGCAGGATCTTGCGCACCGGCACTTCGAGCTTCTTGCCGGTGAGCGTGTACGGCACGGCATCGATGGCGAAGCAGCGGTCGGGCACATGGCGCGGCGAGCCTTGCGTGCGCAGCGCCTGCGTGATGCGCGCCTGCATCGCGGCGTCGAGCGTGCAGCCAGGCTTGGGCACGACGAACATCGGCATGAAGAACTTCCCGCCCGGCAGGTCGAGATTGACCACGAGGCTGTCCTGCACGCCTTCGACGTTCTCGACGATGCGGTAGATCTCGGCGGTGCCGATGCGCACGCCGGCGCGGTTGAGCGTCGAGTCGGAGCGGCCGTAGATGTAGCAGCCGCCGCGCCGGTTGACCTTGAAGAAGTCGCCGTGACGCCACTGGCCGGGGAAGACGTCGAAGTAGCTGTCGCGGTAGCGGCGGTAGTCGGTGTCGCCCCAGAAGTACAGTGGCATCGACGGCATCGGCTGGCGGATCACCAGTTCGCCCACGCCGTCGACCACCGGGTTCCCGTCGTCGTCCAGCGCGTGGGCGTCCACGCCCAGCAGCCGCGTCTGGATCTCACCGGCATGCACCGGCAGCGTGGGCGAGGCGCCGACGAAGGCCGAACAGATATCGGTGCCGCCGCTCTGCGAGGTGACCCAGAGGTCCTGCTTGACCTCGCGGTAGAACCACTCGAAGGTCTCGGGCGTCGCCGGCGAGCCGCCAAGCAGCACCCCCTCGAGCGCCGACAGGTCGTACTTCTGCGCCGGCCGCACGCCGGCCTTGATCATCATCTGCACGAAGGTCGGGCTGGCGCCGAACATCGTCACCTGGTGCTCGGCGGCCAGCTGCCACAGCCGCTCGACATGGGGCGCCAGCGGGTTGCCGTCGTACAGCACGATGCGCCCGCCCTGGCACAGCCCCATGACCATGAAGTTGAACATCATCCAGCCGGTGGTCGTGTAGAAGAACAGGCACGAGTCCGGCGTCTGGTTGGCGTGGAAGGTGATGACCTTGTGCGTCTCGAGCGTGATGCCGCCGTGGCTGTGCGTGATCGCCTTGGGCAGGCCAGTGGTGCCCGAGGAGTACAGGATCCATAGCGGATGCGAGAACGCGACGTCCTCGTAGCGGAAATCGTCGTGGCGCAGCGGTCGCTCGGCCATCACCTCGGACCACAGGCGTGTGCGGGGTGTCGGCCTTGGCGCAGCGGGGTCGAGGTCGGGCAGGAAGACCAGGTGCTCCAGCGTGGGCAGGCCTTCGACGAGCTGGCCCAGCTCGGCGCTGCGGTCGAAATCCTTGCCGCCGAAGCGGTAGCCGTCCACCGCGAACAGCAGCCGGGGCTGGATCTGCTGGAAGCGGTCGAGGATGCTGCGCGCGCCGAAATCGGGCGAGCACCCCGACCAGACGGCGCCGATCGCCGTGGTGGCCAGCAGCGCGATCACGGCTTCGGGCGTGTTCGGCAGGGTCGAGACCACGCGGTCGCCGGGGCGGATGCCCATGCGGCGCATCGCCTCGGCCAGCGTCGCCACCTGGTCGCGCAGGGTCTCCCAGCTCAAGGTCGTGGGCAGGCGGATCTCGCTGCGATGGTGGATGGCCGGCCGCCCGCGTTGCCCCTTGCGCAGCATGTGCTTGGCGAAGTTCACCCGCGCACCGGGGAACCACACCGCACCCGGCATCACGCGCTCCTTCAGCACGCATTCGTACGCCGTCGAGGAGTCGATCTCGAAGTACTGCCACAGCGCAGCCCAGAAGTCCTCCACGGAGTCCACCGACCACTGCCACAGCGACGGGTAGTCGGCGAAGTCCAGGCTGCGGTGTCGGCGCAGCCAGTCCATGAAGCGGGAAACCTGCGACGACTGCACGAACTCCGCGCTGGGAGTCCACAAGAGTTCACCTTCCTGGACGGTCATTCGCTTCTCCATTCCGAAATCAATGTGTGTCGTGAGCCGGCAGGCCGCCAGCGGATGGGGCGCCACTTTGGCCGCGCGCCCGGCCGCGACTACCCGGACGCGGATGCGCGAGCATCCACCCAGCGTTTCACCGTCATCAGCAGTTGTGTTCTTGCGAAGGGCTTGGAGATGAAGTCGTTCATGCCCGCCGCCAGGGCTTGCGCACGATCCTCGGCCGTCACGGCGGCGGTGATGGCGATGATGGGCAGCCGGTGCGCCCTGCGGCGCCTGAGTTCGCGCGCGGCATCCAGCCCATCCATCACCGGCATGTGCAGATCGAACAGCACCGCGTCGAATGCGCCGCCAGCGGCATCAAAGGCATCCAGCGCCTGGCGCCCGTTGTGCACCGCCGTGACGCAGGCTCCCGCCTGGCCGAGCATGGCCTCGGCGATCAGCCGGTTCACGGGGTTGTCCTCCGCCAGCAGCAGTCGCACGCCAACGAGCGAGGGCGCTTCGCCTTCCAAACTCTCGCGCGGCGGCGCGGTCTCGGGCAGCGGCAAGCGGGCCCAGAACGTGCTGCCTTCACCCACGACGCTGTCCACACCGACCGTACCGCCCATCAGCATGGCCAGCTCGCGGCAGATCGACAGACCCAGGCCCGAGCCGCCGAAGCGCCGGGTGGTCGAATCGTCGGCCTGCGAGAAGCGGCGGAACAGCTTGTCGATCACCGCGGCATCGATGCCGATGCCGCTGTCCCGCACCGTGATCGTCACCCCTCCACCCGGCGTGGCGCTCGCGCCGAGGGTGATGCCCCCGGACTCGGTGAACTTGATCGCGTTGCCGACGAAATTCGCGACCACTTGTCGCACCCGGGTCGGGTCACCGAGCACCCAGCGAGGCACTTCGAGTCCGACCTGGCACTGCAACTGCAGGCCCTTGGCCGACGCGAGCTCGAGGTAGCCCGCCGATGCTGCCTGCAACAGGGCGCGCAGATCAAACGCCACGCGATCGATCGCCAGCTCGCCGGCCTCGATTTTCGCCAGGTCCAGCACATTGGAGAGCAAGGCGCTCAGATGGCCGGCGCTGCTGAGGATGTGGCGCAGGTACTCGCGCCGCAGTGGCTCCGACACGCGCTCGTCCAGCCCGAGTTGCGCCAGCCCGTATACACCGCTGAGCGGGGTGCGGATCTCATGGCTGATGTTGGCCAGGAATCGGCTCATGGTCCGGCTGGCCGCCTCGGCCTTGTCGCGCGCGGCGGTGAGCAGCCGCTCCGTCTCCTTGCGTTGGGTCAGGTCGACGACGATCGCCAGATCGGCCACCGTGCCGTCGGGGGTGGCTGCACGGACTGCCGACACCATGACGTCCAGGCGCACACCATCCTTGCGGCGCAGCATCGTGTCGACGAACGGCAGCGCCGTGCCGAGGCCGCCGGACTCGAGCTGGAGGGACAAACTGCGCACCAGTTCGTACTGGTCAGGGCAAACGTGATCGTGGACGTCAATCCCGTCCATCTGCTCGGGCGACTCGAAGCCCAGCATCGACACCAGCGCAGCGTTGGCACCCAGGATGCGCCCGTCGCTGACAAAGGCGAAGCCGGTTGACGCCCGCTCGAACATGGCCCGGTAGAGCTGCTCGCTGGCCTTCAGGCGCTGCTTGGCAAGGATTTGGGCCGTGACCATGCGGGAAATGCCCCAGTACCCCAGGAACTTGCCTCCAGGGGACATGAGCGGCTCAGCGCTGATGTCGTAGTAGGGGCCGGCGCCGCCGCCGACCAGGGCGTTGCGTATGGGCTGGTGGGTGGCGAGACCGGCCTGGTGCGCGGCCCATTGCTGCGCGCTCATCGCCGGCCACACGCCCTCCCACGGGCGGCGGCCAATGGCCTGCGCTGAATGCAACCCTCCCGCACCTTCGCCGCGACCCTCGATGCTGGTGAAGCGAAACTGCTCGTCCATCTCCCAGTACCAGGTCGTGGACATTTCCAGCAACTGGCGGAACCGATGCTCCTGCTGCTTGGTCTCCCGCAGTGACGTGACCAGCGCGCGCGACAGCAGCAGGCCCACCATCAGGCTGACGCCCAGCAGCGCTGCGTGCACGAGCAGCAGGCTCGTCGTTGACGAACTGGCCTGGGCGGCCTGCCTCGCCAGCTCCGAGGCGGGCCAAGCTGCCAGCCCCAGCAGGGTGAAGATGACCAACACCGCGAAGACGAGCGCGCCGACGGTGCCGAGCATCACGCCCGCGACGATGATCACAGGCGAATACAGCGCCAGCATCATCGAGCCCAAGCCAAGACCGCTCGCTGCCGAGGTGACGCTGACCGACAGCCAGGCCGACAACAGCACCAGTGCCGCACCCGCACCCAACCGGCCACGCCGGGCCAGCCGGTACCCCGCTGCGATGGCCCCGGCAATGACCAGCGGCTGGGCCAACACAGCGGCACGCCAAGGCCAGGGCACGGCCATGTGGTGCCACCAGACGATCAATGTCTCCGCCAAGCCGCCTGCACAGCTGAGCCCGAAGAACATGCGGGTGATGATGACATCGACCGCGCTGCCGGCGGTGCCGTTGCTGCCCAAGGAACGGCGAGCACTGGACTTTGGGTTCACGGCAAACCTCAGGAATTAAGGAGTTGTCGATCGGACGGACAGCCGACCAGATCGCCGCCGCCGCCGCCGCGGGGGTGAAGACGATCGTTCAACACCACTATTGCACTTTTCCTTTCGTGCTGCACCATCTTGGATCACCACGGCGCCTAGCCCAGTGGCGGCGAAGCCCGACCACGACGGATCACATCAGAACGGTGAAGCGAGCGGGAATTGCCGCCCAACAAAGCCGACGATCAACCGGTTGACCTCGTCCGGGGCCTCGAACGCGACCCAATGGCTGGCGTCGGCAACGCTCCGGCAGACAAGGTGCGGGGCGCAACGCTGCAGATACTCAGCGCGTGCCGCGGCATCGGGCCGCGGCAGCGGATCCCGCGCCGGCAGCACCGCCAGCACCGGACAGACCACCTGGCGCAGGCTCGGGCCCAGCGTGTCGCGGTAGCCGAGAAAGCGCGACTTGAAGCGCGTCATGGCGTGGTTGCGCCGCTGCATGGCCACCGTCAGCTCGTCGATGCTCCCCGGGTCGGCGATCATCATCATCTCGAGGTTGGCGCGGTGAGTGGCGTTGGCCTCGGCGTCGCTCGCGCCCGGGGGCACCGGCTTCAGCGGTGGGCGATGCCAGGCGCCCGGCGGAAAGCCACCCGGAGCGAGCAGGCAAGCCGCGACGATGCGCTCGGGCAGGTGCGCCGCCAGCCACGCCGTCACCACCCCGCCCCACGAGAATCCGGCGACGGCAAAGCGCTGCCCAAGCGGCACCAGACCCGCTTCGAGGGCCGCCGTCAGGTACGCGCCGTAGCCGTCGAGGTCCGTATCGTTCGGCACGTCGAGCGATTCGCCCATGCCCGGCAGGTCGGGCACGACCAGGCTGAAGTGGCGCGACAGCGGCTCGATGTTGCGCACCCAGTGCGTCCACGACCCCGTGCCGCCGTGCAGCAGCAGCAGCGTCGGGCCCGTGCCGACGCGCAGCGCCTTGACGCCCGCGGCCCTCACGGTCTCGATCGCCAGCCCGGGAAAGAAGACCTCGGGGCGGATGTCGTGCATCGGGGCCGCGTTCACAGCGTCGCGTCGGTGCCGAGCAGGTTGGTGATCTGGCTGGACAGCACGCCGCCGTTGCCGTGGCACAGCGCCACCTCGGCGCCGGGCACCTGCCGCTCGCCACATTCGCCGCGCAACTGGCGCACGGCCTCGACGAGCGTGAACATGCCGTACATGCCCGGATGCACGCACGACAGCCCGCCGCCGTTGGTGTTGACCGGCAGCCTGCCGCCCGGCGCAATGGCGCCGCTGGCGACGAGCGGGCCGCCCTCGCCCTTGGCGCAGAAGCCCAGGTCTTCCAGGAACAGAAGGGTGTTGATAGTGAAGGCGTCGTACAGCTCGACGACGTCGACGTCATGCGGGCCGAGCCCGGCCATCGCGAAGGCGCGCTGGCCCGAGTCGATCGCGGCGGTGCGCGTCAGGTCGGCCATCGACACGATGTTCATGTGCGTCGTCGCCGCCGCCGCGCCGAGCAGGTAGACCGGCCGCTTCGGCAGGTGCCGGGCGCGGTCGGCGCGCGTCATCACCACCGCCGCGCCGCCATCGGTGACGAGGCAGCAGTCGCGCACGGTGAGCGGACTCGACACCATGCGCGAGCCCAGCACGTCCTGCACCGTGAGCGGGCCGCGCATGAAGGCCTCGGGGTTGAGGTTGGCCCAGCCGCGCGCGGCTACCGCCACCGCGGCGAGCTGCTCGCGCGTGGTGCCGTATTCGTGCATGTGGCGCGACGCCGCCAGCGCGTACGAGGTGGCCGGAAAGATCGGCGCATAGGGCGCCTCGTACGCGAAGGGCTTGACCGCCGAGACCAGCTTGCCCGCGGCCGTGCGCTGGTTGCTGCCGTAGAAGATCAGCGCCGTGTCGCACAGCCCTTCCTTCAGCGCCATCGCCGCCATCAGCGTGTACGACAGGAAGGTCGAGCCGCCGGTGCGGTTGTTGTCGGTGAACTTCGGCTGGATGCCGAGCATCTCGGCGACGAGCAGCGCCGACAACGGATTGGCATTGCCCGGCAGCGAGCCGAACACGGCGTCCACGTGGCGCGTCGTCAGGCCGGCTTCGGCCAGCGCCTTGACGCTCGCCTCGATGGCGATCTCTTCGGAGCTGCGGCCCGGCGCCTCGCCCAGGCCGGCGAGCGCGGCACCGACGATGGCGGCGCTGCCGCGGATGCCATCGGCGCTCATCGTGCGCCCTCCCCGGCGGCGGCCTCGAACACCACGCAGGGCTCGCCGCCCGCGCCGCTGCCCACCTTCGCCCGCACCGCCTGGCCGATGCGGATCGCGTCGTTCGGCAGGCCGTCGACGCGCCCCATCATGCGCGGGCCCTCGGCCAGATCGACCAGCACGACGTTGTACGGCCCGCCCTTGTCGGCGCTGCGGTTGACGATGCTGACGGCATGCACCACGCCGCGCCCGCTCGGCGCCACCCAGGTGAGCTTGACGCTGCCGCAGTGGCTGCAGACCAGCCGCGGATAGAAGACGTGACGCGCGCAGGCGGCGCAGCGCTGGATGCGGAACTCGCCATCGGCGAGGTGGCGGGCGAACACGGCGTCGGGCCCCGGGCCCTCGGTCCATGCCGACGCGGTGGCGGTGGTGTTGCTCATGCGGTCCTGCCTTCCGATTCCGGCGCCACTGCCTCAGCCCGGCAGCTCGAGCACCGCCTTGGCCAGGATGTTGCGCTGGATCTCATTGCTGCCTCCGTAGATGCTCGCCGGCCGCGACGAGAAGAACACGTGCGCCGGGTGCAACGCGCCACCGGGCAGCTCGAGCGAAGCGTCGGCGACGCCGGCCGCGCCGGCGGTCTCGAGCATCAGGTCGGCCACGCGCTGCTGGGCTTCGGTGATCCAGACCTTCAGCATCGACACCTCGGCGCCCAGCTCGCGGCCGCGGCGCAGCACGTCCACGCAGCGCACGAACAGCGCCTCGAGGTCGTCGACGTCCAGGCGCAGCTGGTCGTGCCGCGCACGCCAGGCGGCGTCGGCGTCCAGGCCGGCCATGCGCGCCAGTTCCAGCAGCCGCCGCAGCGGCGCGCGCGCGCCGCGCGGGTTGCCGATCATGATGCGCTCCGAGCCGAGCAACGACTTGGCCATCGTCCAGCCCTGGTTCAGCCCGCCGACGAGGTTGGCCTTGGGCACGCGCACGTTGTCGAAGAAGGTCTCGCAGAACTCCGCGTTGCCGCCGAGGTTGCGGATGCGCTTGACGGTGATGCCGGGGGTGCGCATGTCGGCGAGCAGGAAGCTGATGCCCTGCTGCTTCTTCGCCTTCGGGTCGGTGCGCACGAGCATGAAGATCCAGTCGGCCTCGTGCGCGAACGAGGTCCAGATCTTCTGGCCGTTGACGACGAAGTCATCGCCGTCGAGCACGGCCGTCGTGCGCAGGCTGGCCAGGTCGGAGCCCGCCGAGGGTTCCGAGTAGCCCTGGCACCAGCGCACCTCGCCGGACAGGATGCGCGGCAAGATCTCGCGCTTTTGCTGCTCGGTGCCGTAGCGGATGACGAGCGGGCCGAGCATCACCACCGCCATGTTGGGCGCGATCACGATGCCGTGGCGGTCGAACTCCGACTGCAGCGCCACCTGCTCGTAGCCCGACAGGCCCATGCCGCCATGCTCCCTGGGCCAGTTCGGCGCCACCATGCCCTTGCTGTGGAGCTTGTCGTGCCAGGCGCGCGTGTCCTTCAGGCTCAGGCGGCTGGGCGGAAAGCGCCACTCGGGCGGAAAGTTGTCGGCCAGCCAGCGGCGCAGTTCGTCGCGGCGGATCGGCGGCTCACCGGCGGCGACGAGTTCGGGTTCTGACACCTCAGCACCCGCGCCGGCCAGCTCGCCGTAGCGGCGGCGGTGCGCGGCCGCGTCGCCCAGCCATGCGGCGCCGAACATCGCCTTCTTGAGGTAGAGGCCAATGTTGCACTCGTCGGTGTAGCCGATGCCGCCGTGCAGCTGGATGCAGCCCTTGGTCACCTCGAGCGCCGCAGCCGAGGCGCGTGCCTTGGCCTGGCTGGCGGCGATGGCGAGTCGGCGCGCGTCGCTGCCGTGCGCGTCGGCCACGGCGGCCGATTGCAGCAGCACCGACCGCGTCAGCTCGACCTGGATCAGCAGGTCCGCGGCGCGGTGCTGCAGCGCCTGGAAGCTGCCGACCGGGCGGCCGAACTGCTCGCGCATGCCGATGTAGGCCACGCTGGTCTCCAGCGCCTTGGCCATCACGCCGAGCAACTCGGCGGCGGCGGCGATGCGCGCGAGATCGAGCACGCGCTGCAGCACCGCCTCGGCCCGGCCCGGGCCCGCGACCGTGTGCGCGGCCGGCACCTCGACGCGCTCGAAGCGCAGTTCACCCCAGAAGCCGCCGTCCACACGCGGTTGCTGCACCACTTTCAGGCCCGGCTGGCCCGCCTGCACCAGCAGCAGCAGCGCCCCCTGCGGCCCCGCCGCCGAGACGATGAAGGCATCGGCGCCGGCCGCTGCCGCCACGAAGCGCTTGACGCCTTCGAGCACGAAGCCGCCGGCGGCCTCGACCGCGCGCAACGCCGACGGCTGCGCCTGCAGGTCGTGCTCGCGCTCCTGCCATGCCAGGGCCATGATCGCGTCGCCGCGCACGAGCGGCGGCAGCCAGCGCGCCTGCAGCGCCTGCGCGTCGGCATGCAGCAGCGCCCACGCCGGCAGCAGCGCGCCGGCCACCAGCGGCTCGGGCGCCAGCGCGCGGCCGCACTGCTCGAGCAGCGGCAGCGCCTCGGCCAGGCCGCAACCGCTGCCGCCGAGCGACTCGGGCAGGCACAGCCCCGTCCAGCCGAGGCCGGCCATGCGGCGCCAGCGCTCGCGGTCGAAACCGGGCTCGTGCCCCCGCCACTCGCGCATCGCGCTGCCCTCGCCGACGCCGGCGTAGAAGTCGCTTGCGGCGTCGCGCAGCATGCGCTGCACTTCAGTCGGTTCGTCGAGGCGTTCGGTCAGGTCGATCATGGTCCGCTCACATTCGTCGGAAAGGCGCCAGGCATTTCGTCCCGGCACACATGGCAACTCCGGGCCGCGCTGGCGTCCCGGGCCATCCTCAAGCATTGACGAGTCTAACAAACACTCGTTCGGTAGCCCACCGACTCCGACCCCGGCTCGACCTGCTCGAGGAAAACCTCGGTGTCGCCTGGGGCGCGCACCGCGCCGCCTGATCGATCAGGCGGCAGGGCCGAGCGAAAAGCGGAACTCGGCGCCGCCTTCGGGCCGATTGCCGCCACGGATGCGGCCGTCGTGCGCCTCCACGACACGGCGCACGATCGACAGGCCGATGCCGCTGCGCGAGAGCCCCTGGCCGTGCAGCCGGCGGAAGGGCTTGAACAGCTCCCCGGCGCGGCCTTCGGGGATGCCCGGGCCGTTGTCGCGCACGTAGAACTCAACACCGCCGTCGGCCGCCGTGTCGGCGCCCACCTGCACACGCGGCGTGGGGCCGCCGTGCGCGGCGAAGCGCAGCGCGTTGGCGATCAGGTTGACGTAGGCCTGGCGCACCATTGGCGCGTCGACGGGCAGCGTCGGCAAAGGCGCCACCTCGACCGCCACGCGCGCCAGCAGCACGGCGGTGTCGGGCGCGAGGCGCAGCTGTCCGAGCGCCTGGTCGACCAGCGCTCCGATCGGCTGCGCCACACGGTCGCTGGCCGGGCCCGACAGCCGCGACAGCGTGGCCAGTGCGCCGACGACCTCGACCATGCGCGCCGACTCGGCCGCCAGCGGCGCGAGCAGCCGCTCGGCGCGTTCCATGTTGCCGCCGCGCAGCGCCTGCAGCGCGAGTTCGGCCACCCCGGCCACGCCCGACAGCGGGCCGCGCAGGTCGTGCGAGACGTTGCGGCCGAAGCTCTCGAGTTCGTCGACGATGGCCTGCAACTCGGCGGTGCGGCCGGTGACGCGGTCTTCCAGCGTCGCGTTCAGCTCGCGCAGCGCCTGCTCGGCGGTGGCACGTTCTTGCAGCGCCGTCTCGAGCCGATGGCTGAAGCGCACCAGGCTGGCGAGCAGCACCGCGATGCCGATGGCGATCACCGGCGCGGCCGCCAGGTAGCCCAGTTCGTACTGCGGCACGCGCGGCCCGAGGACGAACGTCAACACGATGACGAGCGGATACGACACGCAGGCCGCTGCGATCACGCCGTGGCCCACGTTGCGCTCGCGCTGCGCGGCGCGCCAGGCGACGCCGGCGCAATAGGCCATGCCGAGCGCCATGCCGGCGTACACCGGCCAGGGGCTCTGCGGCATCTGCCGGTGCACCCCCGTCACCGCGGCGCACAGCAGGCCGAGCGCGAGCAGGTTGGCGACGATGCGCTGCCAGCTCAGGCGGGCGAGGTATGCGTCGAGGGCGATGATCGTCAGCGTGGTCAGCCCGAAGGCGACGAAGGCCGATGCGAGCGGAACGTCCTGTGGCCCGGCGAGTGCGCTCGGATGCGCGAACACCCAGCCGGCCGCGGCAAGGGTGAAACGCAGCGCGAACAGGCGCAGCGCGAGCCGGTCGGTCAGGTTCGACGCGACCCACTGCGCCGCGGCGATCAGCAGCATCACGAATGCGATCGCCACCGCCAACAGGTCCAAAGGGGCCATCGATCCCAGCCCGGAGACGGCGATCGGCGCGGAAGCGGCGGCGGTGTCGGGGTTCAACGGCGGTGCGGGTTCTGGTGCGGGACAGGCGCGGCCCCTCGTGCGGGCCGATGGGCCGGGTGCTGCAGCGCCCTGCGAGTATGCACGGCTGGTCGTCTCGCCGCACCGGCAGAAGCAGTTGCCGTGCGGCGGCGGCCATCCGGGCTCGACTCTCCCCGCCTGGGCGCAAACGACTTTGCCGCGGCGACGATGCGGCGCCCGCTCGAAAGTCGAAAACCCTCTGGCGCTGCGGGCCTTCCTGTGGCATCGTTGACGACTAACAAACACTCGTTCGGTGCCTCGCAGCTGCTTCTCGCGCGGTGCCTCAACACAAGGAGCAACACATGTTCAACGGCAAGGCCCTCCAGAACAAGGTCGCGATCGTCACCGGCGCAGGCCAGGGCATCGGCGCCGGCATCGCCCGCGCCTATGCGGACCAGGCCGCCAAGGTTGCGGTGGTCGACTGGAATCTCGAGACCGCCGAGCAAGTGGCGCAGTCGATCCGCGCCGCAGGCGGGCAGGCCGCTGCGTTCAAGTGCGACGTCGCCGACCGCGCGGCTGTCGATGCGATGGTCGCCGCCGTGCAGGCGAAGTTCGGCCCCGTCGACGTGCTTGTCAACAACGCGGGCATCACGCGCACCGCGATGCTGCACAAAATGTCGGCCCACCAATGGCAGCAGGTGATCGACGTGCACCTCACCGGCAGCTTCAACTGCCTGCAGGCGGTGGTGGCCGGCATGATGGAGCGCCAGCGCGGCTGGATCATCAACACCATCTCCACTGCCGGCATCCTGGGCACCATCGGCCAGATCAACTATGGCTCGGCCAAGGCCGGGCTGATCGGCTTCACCAAGTCGGCCGCGCGCGAGCTGGCGCGCTACAACATCATCGTCAACTGCGTGGCACCCGGTGCGTCGACGCCGATGACCGAGACCATCCGCACCGACGAGCGCTTCAAGCAGCGCACGCTCGACCGCATTCCGCTGGGCCGCTGGGCCGAGCCCGAGGAGATCGCGCCGGTATGGGTGTTCCTCGCCTCCGAAGGCGCGAGCTACGTGACCGGCCAGTTGATCGGCGTGGACGGCGGCATGTCGATCCATTGAAGGGCGGCGTCTCGATGTCCGCCGCCCCCGCCCGGCCCTCGCTGACCCCGCTGTTCGAGCCGCGCGCCATCGCGGTCTACGGCGCGTCGTCCGATCCCACCAAGATCGGCGGCCGGCCGCTCGACTTCCTCAAGTCGAGCGGCTTCGACGGCCCGCTGTATCCCATCAACCCGAAGTCACCGCAGATCCAGGGCTTGCCGTCGTTCCCGACGGTTTCCGCGGTGCCCGGCCCGGTCGACCTGGCGATCGTCGCCGTGCCCGCGCCCGGCGTGCTGGGCGCGCTCGAGGACTGCGTCGCCAAGGGCGTGCGCGGCGCCGTCGTGCTGAGCTCGGGCTTCGCCGAGGTCGGCGGCGACGGTGTGCAGTGGCAGGCCGGCATCACCGCGCTGGCGCGGCGCTCCGGGCTGCGCGTCGTCGGGCCGAATTGCATGGGCCTAATCAACGTGCGGCGGCGCCTGCTCGGCACCTTCACGCCGAGCGCCGCCGGCTTCGGCCTCGTGCCGGGGCGCATCAGCCTCGTCAGCCAGAGCGGCGCCTTCGGCGGCTACTGCCTGTCGCTCATCCGACAGCGCGGCCTCGGCCTGAACCTGTGGGTCACCACCGGCAACCAGAGCGACGTCGACTTCGCCGACTGCGTCGATCACTTCGCGCGCGACGACGGCACCCAGGTCATCGTCGGCTACCTCGAGGCGGCCACCGACCGCCAGCGCCTCTTCGACGCGCTGGCTCTCGCCCGCGAAAACGGCAAGCGCGTCGTGGTCATGAAGGTCGGCCGCTCCGAGGCCGGCGCGCAGGCCGCCGCCTCGCACACCGCGTCGCTGGCCGGATCCGACGCGGTCTACGACGGCGTCTTCCGCCAGTTCGGCGTGCTGCGCGCACGCAGCATCGACGAACTGTTCGACGTCGCGTATGCCGCCTCGCAGCCCGTGCCCACGCCGCAGGGCCGGCGCACTGGGCTGCTCACCGTCTCGGGCGGTGTCGGCGCGCTGATGGCCGACGTCGCCGACGACTGCGCGCTCGACGTTGCGCCGATGCCCGAGGACGCGCAGCGCAAGCTCAAGGCCATCCTGCCGTTCTGCGGGCCGCGCAACCCGGTGGACATGACGGCGCAGCTGGTCAACGACCTGTCGTTGTTCGAGCGCAACTTCGAGCTGATGCTCGAGGCGGGGCGCTACGACGTGATCGTCGCCTTCCTGTCCAGCGTCGGCCAGGTGCTCGAGCTCAGCAGCAAGCTGCTCGAGCAGCTGAAGAAGGTGCTGCAGCGCTTCCCCGACCGCGCGGTGATCGTCTCGGCACTGGCATCGCCCGAGGTGCGCAAGCTCTTCGAGGCCGCCGGCGTGCTGCTCTTTGACGAGCCCACGCGCGCCGTGCGCGCGGCGGCCGCGCTGGTGCACTACGGTGAGCAGGCGCGCGCCGGCGCCCGGCAATCGCCGCCCGCCCTGCCCGCCGGCGCGCTGCCACCACCGGCGCGCGCGGTCAACGAGGTCGAGGCCAAGGCGGCTCTCGCCAGCGCCGGCATCGCCGTCGTGCGCGAGCAGGTCGCGGCCGACGAGGCGGCGGCCGTGCGCGCCGCGCACGAGCTGGGGTATCCCGTGGTGCTGAAAGTCGCCTCGCCCGACATCGCGCACAAAAGCGAGATTGGCGGCGTCATCGTCGGCCTGGCCGACGAGGCGCAGGTGCGCGAGGCCTACGCCACGCTGATGGAGCGGGCGCGCACGCGCGCCCCGCGGGCGCGGCTCGAAGGCGTCGTCGTCGCGCAGATGGCGGGCAAGGGGGTCGAGACCATCCTCGGCGTGGCGCGCGATCCGGTGTTCGGCGCGGTGGTCATGTTCGGCGTCGGCGGCATCTTCGTCGAGGCGTTCAAGGACGTCGCCTTCCGCGTCGCGCCCTTCGGCGTCGACCAGGCGCGGGCGATGATCGCGGAGGTGAAGGGGCGCGTGCTGCTGGCCGGCATGCGCGGCCAGCCGGCCGCCGACGAGGAAGCGCTGGCGCAGACGATTGCCGCGCTGTCTGTCTACGCCGCAGCCCACGCCGAGGCGATCGAAAGCATCGACATCAACCCGCTGGTCGTGCTGCCGCAGGGCCGCGGCGTGCTGGCGCTGGATGCGCTGATCGTGCCCGCGCCTCGCGGCTGAACTCGCGCGTCAGACGAGGTCGTCGACACGCCCGCGGCGCATCATCAGCTTCTCAGTGAACTCGAACACTTGTTCGGCACGCTGGTTGAACAGGCGCACCCGCCCGTGCATGATGCCCCGCTTGCCGTCGGAGAGGTTCTTCTTGCCTTCCACCGCGATCTCCGCGCGCAGTGTGTCGCCCGGCCGCACCGGCACCGTGAACTTGAAGTCCGTGAGTTCCAGCGCCGCGATGGTGGCCGGGCCCAGGATCTCCTCCATCATCCCCGCAGCGATGGACGCGGTCAGGAGGCCCGGGCAGATGCGCCCACCGAAGTCGGTGTGCTTCTTCGCGAACTCCTCGTTGATGAAGATCGGCAGCTTCAGCCCGGCCAGGCTGGTGAAGAGCACGATGTCGGTTTCGGTGACGGTGCGGCCGTAGCTCTTGAAAACATCGCCTGGGTTCAGATCGTCGAGGGAGCGGTTGGACATGGCGAGCACCGGGGTTGGGGTAAAGCCTGAGAGGCCAAACTAACAGTTGGCAGAATACTTGATCCACGGTCTGACCGCCAGTGCCTCGCATGCTGTTCCTGAACCCCGACTTCCACCTCCCTGCCATCGGTGCCGCCACTGCGGACCTCCGCGCGCGGGTCCGCGCCTTCATCGCCGAAGAGATCCGCAGCGGCGGCTTCGCGCCACACGGCAACTCATGGACCGAAGGCCTGGACGGCACGTTCAGCCGCCGGCTCGGCCAGCGCGGCTGGATCGGCTACCACTGGCCGGTGGCCTACGGTGGCCGCGGCGGCAGCGCCTTCGACACGCTGACGATCAACGAAGAACTGCTCGCCGCCGGCGCACCGGTGGGCGCGCACTGGATTGCCGCGCGCCAGAGCGCGCCGCTGCTGATGCGCTTCGGCAGCGAGGCCCAGCGGCTGGAGTTCCTGCCGCGCATCGCCGCGGGCGACACCTATTTCGCGATCGGCATGAGCGAGCCCGATGTCGGCTCAGACCTCGCCTCGGTGCGCAGCCGGGCCGAGTTCACGGGCGGGCGCTGGCTGCTCGACGGCCGCAAGGTCTGGACCAGCGGCGCGCACATGGCCCACTTCGCGATTGTGCTGTGCCGCACCGCGCCGCTCGACCCGAAGGCGCGCCATGCGGGCCTGAGCCAGTTCGTCGTCGACCTGAAAGCGCCCGGCGTGTCGATCCGCCCGATCCGCATGCTCGACGGCAGCCACCACTTCAACGAGGTAGTGTTCGACGGCGTCGAGCTTCCCGTCGAGCGGCTGGTCGGCGAGGCCGGCGACGGCTGGAAGCAGGTGACGAGCGAACTCGCCTACGAACGCAGCGGCCCGGAGCGCTTCCTCAGCACCATGCCGGTCATCGAGCGCTGCCTTCAACTCGTGCTCGGCGCGGCGCCCACGGCCGGCGACATCGCCGCAGGGCGCCTGCTGGCGCGGCTGCTGACGCTGCGCAACATGAGCCTGGGCGTCTGGGGTGCGCTCGAGGGCGGCGGCTCGCCGGTCATCGAGGCCGCGATGGTGAAGGACCTGGGCACGAACTTCGAGCGCGACTCGCTGGAGATCGTGCGCGAGGCGCTCGTCGCCGACGAGCGGCTGGCCGGCGACGCGACGCTCGCCGGGCTGCTGGCCAGCGCGTTTCCACTCGCGCCCACCTACAACCTGCGCGGCGGCACGAACGAGGTGCTGCGCAACATGATCGCCAAGCACCTGCAGGCGCGGTGAGTCCCCGATGAGCGATCTTGCACACCCCCTTGCCGAAGCCGCCGAGCGGCTGTTCTCGCAGCGCTGCGACAACGCGACCGTCGTCGCGGCCGATGGCGGCCAGTGGCAGCAGCCGCTGTGGGATGCCGTCGCGGCGCTGGCCCCGCAGCAACTGCTGGTGCCCGAGGCCGCCGGCGGCGCCGGCGGCGACTGGCTGGACGCCTGCTCGCTGCTCGAACGCGCCGGCGCCTTCAACGTGCCGCTGCCGGTGGCCGAATCGGTGCTCGGCGGCTGGTTGCGCGCGCGCGCCGGGCTCGGCGACGCTGCCGAGGGACCGGTGGCCTTCGCCTGCACGCACGCCGACCTTGCCGCGGTGCACGCCGGGGCCACGATCGAGATCGACGTGCCGGCCTTGCCCTGGGCGGCCGCGGCGCAGCACGTGGCTCTCGTCGGTGGCACAGCGGACGCCGACGCCTGGCTGCTGTGGTTGCCACGCTCGGCCTGCGAGGTGGAGCCCCGCGCTGCAGGACGCAGCGTGGAGCCGGCTGCAAGGCTGGTCTGCCGCGGCCTGTCGCGCACGCAGCATGGCGTGGCCTGCGAGCGACTGGGTGGCCTGAGCTTGCTCGAGGTGCGCGCGCACGCCGCCCTGCTCACCGCAGCCGAGATCGCCGGCGCGCTCGGCCGCGTGCTCGCGCTGTCGCTCGCCTACACCGGCGAACGCGTGCAGTTCGGGCGCGCGATCGGCCAGTTCCAGGCCGTGCAGCACCAGCTCGCGCAGCTGGCCGAGGAGGCCGCAGCGGCGAGGGTCGCCGTCCACGCCGCGGCCACCTCCGAAGGTTCGCCGTGGTTCGTCGCCGCTGCTGCCGCGGCCAAGGTCCGCGCGGGCGAGGCCGCCGGCCTCGCGGCACGCATCGCGCACCAGCTGCATGGCGCGATCGGGGTCACCGCGGAGCACGCGCTTCACCTCGGCACGCTGCGCCTGCAGGCCTGGCGCGACGAGCACGGTGCAGAGGCGTACTGGTCGCGCGTGCTCGTGGACGCGGTGCGCCGCAGCGGCATGCGCTCGGCGTGGCAGGTGGTCGTCGAATGCACGTCGCGTTGAACGAGCGCCTTCGATGAGCGCCCTGCAAGGCATCCGCGTGCTGGACCTGACGAGCTACCTGCTCGGCCCCTTTGCCACGCAGCTGCTCGGCGACATGGGCGCCGACGTCATCAAGGTCGAATCGCACGAAGGCGACGTCGTGCGCGGCATCGGCCCGGCGGTGAACCCCGGCATGGGCGGCATCTTCCAGCAGAACAACCGCAACAAGCGCAGCGTCGTGCTCGACCTGAAGCAGCCCGCGGGACGCGATGCGCTGCTGCGCCTGGCGGCCAAGGCCGACGTGTTCGTCTACAACGTGCGGCCGGCGGCGATGGCGCGGTTGGGTCTGTCATACGAGGCGGTCGCCGCGGTGAATCCGGGCATCGTCTACGTCGGCGCCGTCGGTTTCGGCCAGGATGGGCCCTATGCGGCCAAGCCGGCGCTGGACGACCTCATGCAGGGCATGTCGGCGATTCCCAGCCTCTTCGAGCGCGCCGGCGGCAACGAGCCGCGCTACATACCGATGGCGATGGCCGACCGCTACACCGGCATCGCGCTCGTCAACGCCGTGCTCGGCGCGCTGGTGCACAAGCTGCGCACCGGCGAAGGCCAGTCGCTCGAGGTGCCGATGTTCGAGACGCTCGCCCAAGGTGTGCTGGGCGACCATCTGATGGGCCGCTCCTTCGACCCGCCGCTGGGCGCGCCGGGCTATCCGCGCCACCTCAGCAAGGATCGCCGGCCGTTCCGGACACTCGACGGCTACGTCTGCACCTTCGTCATCACCGACGGCCAGTGGCGCGCGATGCTCGAGCGCATCGGCGAAGCCGAGCTGATGAAGGACCCGCGCTTCGCCACGCTGCAGGCCCGCACCGACCATTCGCCAGACGTCTACGCCTGGCTGGAACGCACATTCCGCCAGCGAACGACGGCGCAGTGGCTCGACATCCTGGCCGCGGCCGACGTGCCGGCCGGTCCGCTGCACACGCTGGAGTCGCTGCTCGATGACCCGCATCTGCAGGCCGTGGGCTTCTTCCAGAAGCACGAGCATCCCACCGAGGGCACCGTCGTCACACTGCGCCCGCCGACGCGCTGGAGCCGCACGCCCGCCGGCGTGCGGCTCATGGCGCCGCACCTCGGCGAGCACGGCGAGGAGCTTCTCGCCGAGGCCGGCTACAGCGCCGCCGAGGTGGCCGCGCTCGTCGCCGCGAGGGTCACGGTGCGCGCGCCGAAGGGCAAGGCATGAGCCCGCCCGGCCGCCCCGAAGGGCTCATACCGGAGCGCTTCAGGCGCGAAGGTAGCCCAGTGAGCATCGACCACTCGGGCCGCAGGCACGGCTGCCGAGAAACCCTAAGTGCCGCTGAAGCGCGGAGGACGCTTTTCGAGCAGGGCCGCGATGCCTTCCTTCACGTCCTGCATCTCCATCGTGCGCGACTGCAGCATCGCTTCGACCTCGCCGGCCGACTTCGGGTCCCAGCCCAGGCCACGGTACATCGCGCGCTTCATCATGCGCACCGCCACCGGCGCGCAGGCGGCGATCTCGTCGGCCAGCTCGCGGGCCTTGGCGAGCACCTCCCCGGCCCCGACGGCGTGGTTGGCGATGCCCATCTCGGCCGCCTCTGCGCCCGAGAACACGCGGCCGGTGAACAGCAGTTCGGCCGCTCGCGGCACGCCGGCGATGCGCGGCAGCAGGTAGCTGATCGCCATCCCCGAGCTGAAGCCCAGGCGCGCAAAGTTCGCGCCGTAGCGTGCATCTCGGTTGGCCACGCGAAGGTCGCACACCAGACCCAGGCCGAAGCCGCCGCCGATGGCGTGGCCGTTCATCGCCGCGATCACCGGCACCTGCACGTCGAGGATGGTGAGGAACGGGCGGTAGATCGCGTACGACGCGTCCTGCGGCAGCTCGCCGCGCCGCTCGAGGATGGTGCTGCGGAAGTCGGCGCCGGAGCAGAAGCTCGAGCCCTTGCCGGTGATGACGACGCAGCGGATCTCGCGATCCTCCTTCACCCGGTCGATGACCTGCTGGAACGGCCCGAGCATTTCCGGCGACATCGCGTTGCGATGTTCAGGTCGGTTCAACGTGATCTCGCAGACGAAACCGCGGCGGTCGACGAGCACGGCGGCTCCGCTCATGGCCACTCCCCTGTTCGGCCAACAGCGGCCTCGTCGGATTCTAGGCCGTGCCTGCACGGCAGCGCCCGGCTCGCGCGTGACAGGCGCCCTGCCACCCCTCCCCCTTCGTCCATCCGGAGACCCGAATGAAGACGCTTCGTCTGTTTCTGAGAACTGTCGCTTTGGCCACTGCGTGCGCCGCTTCGCTTTCTGCGCAGGCGCAGCCCTGGCCCACCAAGCCGCTGCAGATGTTCGTGCCACAGGGTGCCGGCGGCAGCACCGATGCGATCGCGCGCCTTGTGGGCCAAGCTCTCGGCGAGCGTCTGCGTCAGACCGTGGTCATCGACAACCGCGCCGGCGCGGGGGGCGTGCTTGGCGTGGCGGCTGCCGCAAAGGCGCCAGCCGACGGCCACGCACTGCTGATCGGCTCGAACACGACGATGGCGGCCAACAGCTTTCTCTACGCAAACTTCCCGGTCGATCCACTCAAGGACTTCGTCCCGCTCGCGCTGGCCGCCGATGCGCCGTTCGTGCTCCTCGTGCCGGCCGCCTCGCCACTGAAGACGGTGCGCGATCTGGTTGCCGCCGCGAAGGCCGCACCCGGCAAGCTCAACTACGGCTCGGGCACCAGCTCGGCCCTGCTGTGCACCGAGCAGCTGAAGGCGGCGGCCGGGATCGATCTGACCCGGGTGCCGTACAAGTCGTCGGCGCAGGCGCTCACCGACATGCTCGGCGGGCAGCCCCTCGACGTCATCTGCGAGCCCATGTCGAGCAGCGCGCCGCACATCAAGGCCGGCCGGCTGCGGGCGCTGGCGCAGACGGGCGGGCAGCGCTCGACCCTGGCGCCCGAGCTGGAGACGGTGGCCGAGGCCGGTATCAAGGGCATGAACTACAGCGCATGGATCGGGTTCTTCGCGCCAGCGGGAACGCCACGCGAGGTTGCCAGCCGGCTCGGCAGCGAACTTGCGTCGATCCTCAAGGATCCAGGCATGGGCGACAAGATGCGCGGCATCGGCTTCGACCCGCGCCCGGGCGACGCCGAAGCGCTGGCCGCGTTGCACCGCAGCGAGCTCGGCACCCTGAGCGCCACCGTGAAGGCCGCCGGCATCAAGGCGGAATGAGGAACGACATGAACACCACACTGCTTCGCCGCCTCGCGCTGGTCACCATCTTCGCAGCGGCGGTCCTGCCCGTACGTGCCGCCGAGCCCTACCCGAGCAAGCCGATCCGCATCGTCATCCCCTTCGGCGCGGGCGGCACCACCGATGTGGTCGCCCGGCTCGTCGCCGCCAAGCTGAGCGAGTCGCTCAAGCAGACGGTAAACGTCGAGCCCAAGCCCGGCGCCAACGGCATCATCGGCACCGACGCCGTGGCAAAGGCCGCGCCCGACGGCTACACCCTGCTGATGACCGTCGCCAGCACGCAGACGCTGACCTCGATCCTCTACAAGACGCCCTACGACACGGTAAAGGACTTCGCACCGATCTCGCTGGTTGCCAACCCGAACGGCGTGTTCGTCGTCAATGCAGCACTGCCGGTGCGCACCATGCAGGAATTCGCCGCCGAGTCGCGCAAGCGCCCCAACGGGCTGAGCTACGGCGCCGGCACGGCGCTGCTGCGCCTGATCGGCGAGCAGCTCAAGCAGGCGCTGCAGGCCAACCTCATTCTGGTGCCCTACAAGGGTACGGGACCGCAACTTGCCGCGGTGGTCGGCGGCGAGGTCGATGCGGTGGTCGATCCGTTCATCGGCATCCAGCACATCAAGGCCGGCAAGCTGCGCCCGCTGGCGGTGATGATGCCCAAGCGCTCGCCGCTGCTGCCCGACGTGCCGACCCTCGAGGAGGTCGGCATCAAGGGCATCACGCTCGATTCGTGGGTCGCGTTCCTCGCGCCGGCCGGCACGCCGCCGGAGATCGTCTCGAAGCTCGCCGCCGAGGTCAAGCGCATCATCGCGCTCGACGACGTGCGCGAGCGCCTCGCGCAGGTCAACTACGACCCCGTCGGCAGCACGCCGGCCGAGCTCGCGCGCACCATCGAGGCGGACATGGCGAAGTGGCGGCGCATCGTGAAGGAAACCAACTACAAGGCCGAAGAGTGACTGCACCCAGCGACCCGCAGCAGCCGCTACTCGTCGAAACCCACCTCGGCCATGTCGCCGCCTCCGAGTGCGACCACCTCGGGCACATGAACGTGCAGTTCTACGTGTCGAAGGTCTCCGATGCCGCCTGGCATGTGATGGCCTCGATCGGCATCACGCCGGCGTATATCCGCGAACGGCGGCAGGCGCCGGCGGCGGTGAAGCAGGAGATCGCCTACCTGAAGGAACTGCGCGCCGGCGACCTGGTGCGCATGGAAAGCGGCGTGCTCGAGGCCAGCGAACGCAAGCTCACCTTCTTCCACCGGCTCGTCAACGTCGAGACCGGGCAGGTGGCGATGACGAGCAAGGTCTACACGGTCAACATGGACCTCGACGCGCGCCGCTCCGCGCCGCTCGATGCGGCCGTGTTCGCGCGCGCGCTGCAGCGGCGGCTGCCGGCGGAGGCCTCCGCATGAACACCTTCGTCACCGGCCGCGGCGCGGTCAACCCCTGGGACTGCGACCAGTGGGGCCACATGAACGTGCAGTACTACCTGGCCAAGGCAACCGCCGCCCAGGCCCATCTGGCCGCCCGCGTCGGGCTACCGCCCTCGCGGCTGCGCAGCGCCGGTGCGACGCTGTGGCCGGTGGCCGACCGCACGCTGTTCAAGCGCGAACTGCGCGCGGGCGACATCTACTTCGTGCGCTCCGGCATCCGCGCGGTGCACGCCGACGGCACGATGGACATCGCCAGCCGCATGATCAACCAGGAGACCGGCGTCGAGTCGGCCGCCTTCGAGACCCGCCTGCAATGGACCGCGCCCGACGGCACGCGCGCGCTGCCCTGGCCCGAAGACGTGTACGCCGCCGCGTCGGCGCTGGCCGGCGAGTTGGACGGCATCGTGCCGCCGGCGCCGATGGCCGACGTGCTGCCGCCGGGCGCGCCCGCGCTCGACGCGCTGCCGCTGACCTGCCGCGGCTCGGTCGAGGGCTGGGAATGCGGCCCCGACGGCGTGGCGCCGCCGCAGGCACACGTCGCGCGCTTCAACGATGCCATCACACACCTGTTCCTGTGCATGAAGATCGACCGCAACCCGCTGTTCGCCGGCGGCACCGGGTCGGCGGCGCTGGACTACGGCATCGTCTACCACCGGCCGATGCGCGCCGCCACCGGCATCGAGGTGCGCAGCGGCGTGCTGGCGGTTGGCGAAAAGGTCTTTCACGTCGTCCACCACATCGTCGATGCGGCGGACGGCGCGCTGCTGACGACGATCGTCGTGGCCGCGCTGTTCTTCGACCTGAAGGCGCGCCGCTCGATCGCGATGCCGCCGGCGATACGCACCGAGGCCCTGCGCCTGCTTGCGGAGCACAGCCGTGGCTGACGCGCCGGCGCAAGGCGCGGTCGCCGGGCTGCGCGTGGTCGACCTGTCGCGCGTGCTCGCCGGCCCGCTGGCCGCGCAGATGCTGGCTGACCACGGCGCATCGGTGATCAAGGTCGAGCCACCCGACGGCGATGAGTCGCGCCGCTTTGGGCCACCGCTGGACGAGCGCGGCGAGAACGCCTACTTCGGCGCGCTCAACCGCGGCAAGCGCTCGATTGCGCTCGACCTCTCGCGCCCGGCCGGCCGGGCCGTGCTCGAGCGGCTGCTCGAAGGCGCCGACGTGCTGATCGAGAACTTCCTGCCCGGCACGATGGAGAAGTGGGGCCTGGGCTATGAAAGCACGCTCGCGGCCCGCCACCCGCAGCTCGTCTACTGCGGCGTGAGCGGCTTCGGCGCCGACGGTCCGCTTGGTGGGCTGCCCGGCTACGACGCGGTGGCGCAAGCGATCTGCGGGTTGATGAGCACCAACGGTACGCCTGACTCGGGCCCGCTGCGGCTGGGCGTGCCGGTGGTGGACTTCCTGACCGGCTACAACGCGATGGTCGGCGTGCTGCTCGCGCTGGCCGCCCGTGCCGCCACGGGCCGCGGCCAGCGCGTCGAGGCGACCCTCTTCGACAGCGGGCTGGCCCTGCAGATGCCGCATGCATCCAACTGGTACTACTCGGGCCGCATCCCGCAGCGCATGGGCAGCTCGCACCCGAACATCGCGCCCTACGACCGCTACTCGGCGGCCGACGGCGAGGTCTTTCTCGGCGTCGTCAACGACGGCCAGTTCACGCGCTTCTGCGAGTGCGTTGATCGGCCCGATCTCGCAGCCGACGCGCGCTTCGCGACCCCGGCGCTGCGCCTGCAGCACCGCGACGCGCTGCGCGCCGAGATTGAGCGCACGCTGGCCGGCCTGTCCGCGGCGCCGCTGTGCGAGACGCTGATGCGCCGCGGCGTACCGGCTGGGCCGGTGAACGACGTCGCGCAGGCGCTCACGCAGCCGCACGCCAAGCACCGTGCGATGGCGGTGGAAGCAGACGGCCATCGCCACCTGGGCGTCCCGGTGAAGCTTGGCGCAACGCCGGGACGCGTGGCGGGCCTGCCGCCGCGGCTGAGCGAGCATGCGGCCGCGATCCTGGCCGAACTCGGCTATGGCCTCGCGGAACGCGAGGCCCTGTACAACGACCGCACCGTTGCCCCCCCGCCAGCGTGAGCGGCGGCGCCGCCCACGATCGGCCCGGGCTCCCGCCGGTGAAGTTCCTGGGTCGGGAACCTTGACGCTCAAGCGGCGATGCGACAATACCAGGCCACGCCGTCGGCATCGAACTCGCGTCGCACCTCGCCGCGGTTCATCAGGTAGTTCAGGTTGGCGATGCTCTCGCCGCTGGCCAGACCCAGCTGCATGCTGCCGTCCGCGGGACCGATTGCCCGCGCGAACAAGGCGCCGAAGACGTCGATCACCCGCTTCGGCCGGTCGAGAGACTTCAGCAACCGCGAAAGCGATCGATGATGACCCTGCGCGAGATGATCCAGCCGTGCATGCAGGCCGCGGAACGGCTCGTTGTGCGCCGGCAGCACCAGCACATCGTCTGGAACAGCGGCCTTGATCTTCTCGATCGACGACAGCCAGTCGTGCAGCGGATCGGCTTCGGGTTCGGTCGGATGCACCGACACGTTCGACGAGATCCGGGGCAGCACCTGGTCGCCGCTGATGAGCAGCTTCAGGTCGGGGCAATGCAGGCAGGCATGCTCGGGCGAGTGGCCGGTGCCGACGACGACCCGCCAGTCGCGCCCGCCGATGCGCAGCATCTCGCCATCGCGGATGCGGCGGTAGCTGTCGGGCAGCGCGTAGATGAACTGGCCGAACTTGCCGAAGCGTGCGCGATAGTCCTCGATCGCGCCGTCGTCCCAGCCGGCGCGGCGGTAGAAGCGGATCGCGTCGTCCGGGGCCTCGCGTCCGGTATCCGCCGCGAGCACGCGGCAGTTCAGGTACTCCGTCTTCGTCATCCACAGCTGGCAATCGAACTTGCGCGTCAGCCAGCCGGCCATGCCGATGTGATCCGGATGCATGTGCGTGGCGAACACGCGACCGACCCTGCGGCCGTCGTCGCCCTTGGTCAGCAACTGCCGCCACGCGGCCAGCGTCTCGTCGGTGCGCATGCCGGTGTCGACCACTGCCCAGCTGTCGTCATCGTCGATTGCCCACAGGTTGATGTGGTTCAGCTGCATCGGCAAGGGCATGCGCATCCACATCACGCCCGGTGCCACCTGCAGCACCTCTCCCGGCGTCGGCACCGCCTCGAATGGATAGTCGAGCGTCGGTCTGTCGATCCGGGGCTCGGTGGATCTCGAATCGTTCATTCAATGGCTCCGATCACGCGCCGGCGCGGATCCGCCGGCTTGTTGCGCCCTGTACAGCCAGCGGCTCGAGACGTCTTCGAGGGCGTCGAAGACGCCCCCGAGTTCGCAGCCCTGCGCGGTCAGGCCGTAGGACACCGCCGGCGGGATCGACGGCACATGGTCGCGATACACGATGCCGCGTTCCTCGAGCATGCGCAGCCGCTGCGTCAGCACCTTCGACGACAGGCCGGGAATGGCGCGCTGCAGCGCACCGAATCGCAACGGTCCGTCGCGTCGCAGGTGCCAGAGGATGTAGCTGGTCCACGACCCCATCAGCAAGCGCAGCAGCGCGTCGACGGGGCACACGGGCGGCGGCGGCTGGCGCGGCATCAGTGGTTACCTCAAGGTAGCTACTTGCTCATGGTAACCGATGATCCGAGAATGCCTCCGGTCGGACGCAGCCGTGGCCGGTCGTCGGCGCGACGGCGTGCGTCGCACATCCAATCGAAAGGGGATGAAAGATGATTCTGGTGGTCGGAGGAACAGGAACGATCGGCAGCGAAGTGGTGCGGCGGCTGCGGGAGTCCAAAGTGCCGCTCAAGGCATTGGTCCGCGACGCTGCCAAGGCGCGCGAGTTGAGCGCGCGCGGCGTGGAAACCGTCGCTGGCGACCTGCGCGAGCCGCAGACGCTGCCCGCTGCGCTGCGCGGCGTCGACAAGGTCTTCGTCGTCACGCCGCTCGTGCCCGACCAGGTGCAGATGCGCTCCGCACTCATCGCGGCGGCCAAGGCCGCGGGCGTCAAGCACTTCGTCATGTCCACCGGCATCGGCGCGGCCCCGGATTCGCCGGTGCAGATCGGCCGCTGGCACGGGGAGAACCAAGAGCAAGTGCAGGAGTCCGGCATGGCGTGGACCTTCGTCCAGCCCGGCTTCTTCATGCAGAACCTGCTCATGTACGCGCAGTCCATCCGCGACAAGGGCGAGTTCTACATGCCGCTGGGCGAAGGAAAGGTCGGCTGGATCGACGCGCGCGACATTGCCGAGGTGGCTGCGCGGGCGCTCACCATGCCGGGGCATGAGAACCGGGCCTATCCGGTGACGGGGCCGCAGGCGTTGAGCGGGTCGGAGGTGGCCGCAGCCCTGAGCGCGGCAGCGGGCCGAGCGGTGCGCTATGTCGCGATCACGCTGCAGCAGGCCAAACAGGCAATGACCGGCATGGGCATGCCCGAATCGCTGGCCGATGCGATGAACGAGTTGTACGCCCTTGCGCCCCCGGGCCACCTTGCCGGCGTGCTCGACACGGTGCAGACAGTCACGGGGCGACCGGCGCGCACGTTCGCGGAGTTTGCCAAGGATCACGCCCTGGCGTTCCGGAACGCTTGATCCAGGTCGGCACGGGGCCGGGTCGCCGACATAGATTGTCTTTGTCCTCTTGATCGAACCGGCACATTGCCTCGCTCCAGGAAGATGTTGGCCCTGGCCTGGCGCGCACGATCGACAACAAACGCGTGGCGCAGGCACGAAGCGAGCGCACTTGTTCGAGCCCGCACTGCTGAAGGAGCGCAAGTCCCCCAAAGAGGCGGGAGCGAGTTCCGCCTCGCCCATACCAGGCCGCCGCGTTTGGCGATAGGCAGGATGATCGCCACCGGCGCCCAGGCCGAGAGGATCTCGATCAGCGCGTTGGCGGCGTACCCGGATCCGAGGTCGGCGAGCACGCGGCCCGGACGGGGCGGCCGTTCCGATGGTCAGGTGGGCGAGCAACGCAGTCGCAGGCTCTCAACCGCGCCGCTGGTCGAAGGCGCGCCCGTAGACCATCGAGGCGATCGTGTTGCGCAGGATCTCGGTGGTGCCGCCGCCGAGCGCGAAGCCGCGCGAGTCGCGCACCATGCGCTCCAGCGGCAGCGCGCGCGTGAAGCCGGCATGGCCATGGATCTGCAGCGCCTCGTTGGTGACGCGCTGGACCATCTCGTTGGCGTAGAGCTTGGCCATCGCCGCCTCCAGAGGGTCCGGGAAGCCATCGACGAGGTGGGTGGCGGCGCGGTAGATCATCAGCCGCGCGGCATGAATCTGCACCGCCATGTCGGCGATCTTCCACTGCAGCCCCTGGAACTCGCAGATCGGGCGGCCGAACTGCTCGCGCTGCTGCGAATAAGCCTTGGCCGCCTCGTAGGCCGCCTGAGCCACGCCCAGGCACATCGCCGCGTTGCCCACGCGCTCGGGGCCGAACGAGCTCATCAGGCGCTTGAAGCTGCTCGTGGAGCCCGGGTCACCTTCCATGATGACGTTGGCGCGCGGCACGCGGCAGCGATCGAAGTAGAGCTCCACCTCGGGCATGCCGCGGCCGCCCATCTTGCGCTCCGGGTGGCCGACCTCGAAGCCGGGCGTGCCGCGCTCGACGACCAGCGCGCCGATGCCCTTGGGCCCCTGCGTCTGGCCCCAGCGCGCGAACACGAAGATGTGCGTGGCGAGGTGCCCGCCGGTGCAGTAGGCCTTCTGGCCGTGCAGCACGATCTGGTCGCCGTCCGGTGTGGCCGAGGTGACCATGTCGGTCATGCCCGAGCCGGCGCCGGGCTCGCTGATGCCGATGGCGAAGTTGTACTCGCCGCTCACGCAGCCGGGCAGCCAGCGCCGCTTTTGCTCGTCGCTGGCCATGATGGCGATGGCGCGCGAGGGGCCGTTGATCGCGATCTGCGCCACCAGCGCGGTGTTGAAGCACACGCGCGCGACTTCCTCCAGCAGGATCGTGCCCTGGATGATGGGTGCGCCCGAGCCGCCGTAGGCCTCCGGCACGACCATGCCGAGGTAGCCGAGTTTGGCGAGCAGCTCGCGGTTCTCGGTCGGGAACTCCTCGTTCTCGTCCCAGTACGCGGCCTTGGCGGCGAAGGCGCGTTCGGCGGTCTTGCGGATGTCCTGACGAAAGGCTTCGAGGTCGGGGTCGAGCTGGAACATGGACTTGTCCTGTGATCGGGTCAATGACCGACGAAGTTGGGCCTGCGCTTCTCGAGGAAGGCGGCCACGCCTTCCTTGCGGTCGTCGCTCTGCAGCACCAGCCCCTGCACGTGCGCCTCGAGGTCGAGGAACGCTTCCAGGCTCGGCTGCATCGACGCGCGGAACATGCGCTTGCCCATCGCCAGCGCGAAGGTGGCTGAATCGGCCAGCTCGCGCGCCAGCGCCAGCGCGCGGGCGTCGAGCGCGTCGTCGGCGAGCACCTCGTTGACCATGCCGAGCTCGCGTGCCTCGGCCGCCGGCACCATGCGCGCGCTCATCATCAGCTCGCGCGCGCGCAGCACGCCGATGTACTGCGTGAGGAAGTAGGCCGCCGCGCCGTCGGGCGCGAGGCCGATCTTCTTGAACACGAGGCTGAAGCTCGCGTTCTCGGAGGCCAGGATCAGGTCGCAGGCGAGCGCGAGGCTCCAGCCCACGCCGACCGTGGCCCCGCGCACCGCCGCGATGACCGGCTTGTCCAGGTTGGCCAGCCCGGCGATGACGCGATGCGCGCGCTGGATGCGCTGCCGGCCCGACAGCACGTCCAGCCCCTGCATCGTGCCCACGTCGGCGCCGGCGCAGAACGCACGCCCCTCGCCGCGCAGCAGCACGGCGCGCACCGCGCCGTCCTTCTGCAGCGCGACGGTGGCGTCGGCGAGCTGCTCCATCATTTCGGGCGTCAGCGCGTTCAGCCGCTCGGGGCGGGCCAGGGTGACGATGGCGAGGGCGCCCTCGCGTTCGACGCGGACGGTCATGAGGTGCTCCTGCTGCGCAGGTCGAAGATGTGGTTGGCGATGACGTTCTTCTGCGTCTGCGTGGTGCCGCCGGTGAGGGTGAGCATGCGCACGTCGCGCACCATGCGCTCCAGCGGCAGCGAGCCGAAGTAGCCGTAGCCGCCGAACATCTGCTGGCACTGCACGGTGACGCGCTGCGCCATCTCGGTGGCGAAGACCTTGGCGATCGAGCACAGGGCCGGGTCGGGCCGGCCGGCGTCGATCAGCGCCAGCGCCTTGTAGCAGAGGCAGCGCGCGGCCTCGATCTCGATCAGCGCGTCGGCCATCATCCAGCGCAGGCCCTGCATCTCGGCCAGCTTCTGGCCGAACTGCTCGCGCACCGTCATGTACTCGCGCGCCAGGTCAAACGCGCCTTCGGCGACGCCGAGCGCCATCACGCCCATGCCGACACGGGTGCCGTTGTAGAGCGTGAGCGGCTTGACGAACCCGGCCGAACTGCTCGGGTCGCCTTCGGTGACGATGTTGGCCGCGGGCACGCGCACGTTGTCGAAGAACAGCTCGTTCTCGGCCGCGCCGCGCACGCCCATCTTGCCTTCGAGCTTCTTGACCGTGAGGCCCGGCCGGTCGCGCTCGACCACCACCGTGCCGATGCCGCGCGCGCCGCTGCTCTTGCCGAAGCGGGCGTAGACCAGGTGCATGTCGGCGCGGTCACCGAAGGTGGTGAAAATCTTGCTGCCGTTGATCACCACCTCGTCGCCTTCGCGGGTGGCCGAGGTGCGGATGGCGGTGCCGTCGGAGCCGGCCTGCGGCTCGGTCCAGGCGATGCTGCACTCCAGCTCGCCGCTCACGAAGCGCGGCAGCAGCCGGCGCTTCATCTCGGCCGAGCCGTGGTTGGCGATGATGCGCGGCGACACGTTCTGGTCGTGCACGATCATCGCGGTGAGCAGGTCGACCTTGGCCAGCTCCTCGATCACGAGGTAGGTGTCCACCAGCCCGACGCCGCTGCCGCCGTACTCGCGGTCCATGCTCAGGCCCAGGTAGCCGAGCTCGGCGAGGCGGTGCTTGTTCTCTTCGGGGAAGATCTCCTCGCGGTCCCAGCGCGCGGCGCGCTCGCGGAACTCGCTTTGCGCCAGCTTGCGCGCGGCATCGCGCAGCTGGCGCTGCTCGTCGTTCAGGTCGAAGTCCACGTGTCGCCCTCGGCTTGGTCTACTTCGTCTTCAGGCCCATCAGCCCGGCGATCAGGTTGCGCTGCATCTGCGAGGTGCCGGCGGTGATGGTGGTGACGCGCGCGTCGCGGTAGTGGCGCTGCATGTCGAACTCCATGATGTAGCCGTAGCCGCCCATGATCTGCATGCCCTGGTTGGCGATGTTCGCGTAGGCCTCTGAGCCGAACAGCTTGGCCTGCGAGATGGCCATCAGCGCATCGTCGCCGCGGTGCAGTTGCCAGGCGGCGCGCCACATCAGCATGCGGCTCGCGTCCACCGCGGTCTGCATGTCGGCCAGCATGTGCGCGATCGACTGGAAGGTGCCGATCGCCTTGCCGAACTGCTTGCGCTCCTTGGCGTAGCCGAGCGCCAGGTCCACCGCCGCCTGCGCGGCGCCTGCGTAGCCGGCAGTCGTCATGAGCCGCTCGAGCTGCAGGCCCGAGAGCATGTAGGCCCAGCCCTTGTGGGGCTCGCCCACCAGCCGGTCGGCGGGGACCCGCACGTCGTCGAAGAACACCTCGTAGGTGCCCAGCGCGCGGCGCCCCAGCGTGGGCAGCTTGCGCAAGGTGACCCCGGGCGTGTCCTTGTCGACCAGGAACAGCGACAGCGCCTGCTGGTGCGGCCCTTCCGACTTGCTACGCGCGTAGAGGTTGATGACGTTGCGCTCGGCACCGGCGCCGGTGGAGAACACCTTCTGGCCGTTGATGACCCAGTGGTCGCCGTCCAGGCGCGCGCTGGTGCGCATCGCGCCGGCGTCCGAGCCGGCGCCCGGCTCGGTCATCGAGATCGACATCTTGATGCGGCCGTCGAGCAGCGGCGGCAGCCAGCGCTGGCGCTGTGCCTCGCTGCCGTTGTGCAGGATGTTCAGGCCGTTGAACACGCAGGTGCCGTAGGCGCCGAGGAAGTCGTAGCTCTTGCGGCCGAGTTCCTCGGCAATGATCGCGAAGTCGATCACGCTGCCGCCGAGGCCGCCCACCGATTCGGGGAACGGCATGCGCAGCAGCCCGAGCTCGACGAAGGCCTCGTACAGCTCGGTGGGGTAACGCGGCTCCTGGTCGCAGCGGCGGATGTAGTCCGGCGTCGCGATGCGGTCGAGCATCGTGCGAACGCTGTCGCGCAGCAGGTTCTGCTCTTCGGTGAACGAGAAGTCCATGGTTCGATTTCGCTGCGGTCAGCGCGGCACGAAGGGGGGCAGGCCGGTGCCGGCGGTGAGCCCGCCGTCGGCCACCAGCGCCGTGCCGGTGATGAACGAGGCTTCGTCGCTGGCGAGGAAGGCGATCGCGGCGGCGATCTCGTCGGCGCTGCCCATGCGGCCGAGCGGGTGCACCGCGGCCAGCGCGCGCCGCACCTCGTCGGCGCGCTCGCCGGCCAGCACCTGCGAGACCCGGGTGTCGATGCCGCCCGGGCAGATGCAGTTGACACGGATGTTCTGGGCCGCGCATTCGAGCGCCGCGGCACGCGTGAGGTTGATGACGCCGGCCTTGGCCGCGTTGTAGGCCGCCATGCCGACGTCGCCGGCCGTGCCCGACACCGACGCGGTGTTGACCACCACGCCGCCACCCTGCCGGCGCATCGGCGGCAGGCCGTACTTGAGGCCGAGGAACACGCTCGTGAGCGTGACCGCGACGGTGCGGTTCCACGATTCGATCGAGGTGTCGCACAGCAGCGCCGGCTCGCCGTAGCCGGCGTTGTTGACGAGCACGTCGAGCCGGCCCCAGCGCTGCAGCGCCAGCACGACCGTGGCCTCGACGGCGGGCGGCTCCGCCGCGTCCATCTTGAGCCAGGCGACCTCGCCGCCGCCTACCGCAATGGCGTCGGCTGTGGCCTGCGCACGCGTGCCGCTGAGATCGGCGACGACCACCCGCGCGCCCTCGCCGGCCAGCCGCTTGGCGGTCGCCGCGCCGATGCCCGATCCGGCCGCGGTGACGATCGCGACGCGGCCTTCGAAACGACGACTCATCGCGGTGGCCTTACCCGGCCTCGGCCTCGACCGCGCCCTTGGGCAGGAAGGTGATGGTCTCGGTGAAGTCGACGAGCACCTCGCCGTGCTGGTTGACGACGCGGTGGCGCAGGTCCATCAGCGTGTAGCCGCGCGAGGTGGGCGGGCGCAGCCAGGCCTCGCCCTCGACGTGGATCGTGTCGCCCGGGAACAGCGCGCCCTTCACACGCGCCTGCACACCGGTCATGCCGCCGAAGGGGCCGTGCTCGCGGCCTTCAAGCACCTCGTCGATGATGCCGGCCACCGTGGGCGCGAGCAGCCCCATGCCCACCGAGATGATCATCGGCCCCGGGGCGAAGCGGTTGCGATGCCGGCCCGACATGTTGTGCTTGATGTACTCCATGTCGATGAAGAACGGCTCGTGCAGGCCGACGACATTGACGAAGGTGACGATGTCGGTCTCGGTGATGGTGCGGTTGTGGGTCTTGAAGGGAACCGGCGCGACGCCGGCCGGGGGTTCCAAGGGCATGCTGTATCTCCTGTTCGGTCGTCGTGGCAGGCGCCGTGCGCTTCACTGCGCGCCGGGTTTCAGGCAATCGGGCACCTTCGCGAGCGGGAAGCCCTCGTAGGGCTGGTTGCGGCTGTGCTCCTCCAGCTTCCAGGTCTGGCGCGCGTTGGGCACGCCGCCGTCGACGCGGGTGTACGAACCGGTGATGTAGGCCGCGCCTTCAGACAGCAGGAATACCACCGCCGAGGACACCTCGGCTTCGGTGCCGTAGCGCTGCAGCGGGGCCGTCTTCATCAGGCTGCGGAACTTGGCCTTCATCTCGGGGCCGTAGGTGTCGAAGCCGCTGCTCGCCACGAAACCCGGTGCCACGGCGTTGACGCGCACGCCGGCATGGCCCCACTCGCAGGCCGCCGTCTCGGTGAACGAGAGCATGCCGGCGCGCGCCGCGCCGCTGTGTGCCATGCCCGGCATGCCCATCCACATGTCGGCGATGATGTTGACGATGGCGCCGCCGTGGCCTTCCATCCACTGCGTGTAGGCCTCGCGCGAGACGAGGAAGCCGCCGTGCAGGTTGTTGCGCACCACCGCGTCCCAGCCTTTCAGCGTGATGTCGCGCACCGGCTGCGGGTACTGCCCGCCGGCGTTGTTGACGATACCGTCGATGCGGCCGTGCGCGGCCAGCACGTCGGCCACCATCTGCTTGACGCCGGCCTCGTCGCGGATGTCGCACGAATGCAGCGAGACCTGGGTGCCCGGCGCCGCCTCGGCGATCTCGGCCTTCACCGCTTCGAGCTTCTCGATCTTGCGGCCGACGAGCGCGAGCGCCGCGCCGAGGCTGGCGAGTTCGTGCGCGATGCAGCGGCCGATGCCGCTGCCGCCGCCGGTGACGATGACGGTCTGGCCGGCGAACAGGCCGGCGCGGTAGATGGAACGGTAGGCAGTGGTGGTCATGGCTTGTCTCGTGCAGGATCGGTGACAGGCTTGAGCATGAAGTTGCCGTGGCCGATGGCGATGGGCTTGTCCGGGCTGGACTGCCAGGCCTCGACGCGCAGGTGGGCCACGCGCTTGCCTTGCTTGACCATGTAGACCTGGGCGTAGGTGTCCACCGGCCGGCCGGAGCGCAGGTACTCGAAGGTGAAGTTGATGGTCTTGGGCAGATCGATGCTGTCCGTGTCCCACAACAGGTAGAACACGCCGGCACTCTCCATGAAGCCACCGATCGCGCCGCCGTGCAGCGCCGGCAGCGCCGGGTTGCCAATGAGCTTCTTGTCGAAGGGCATGCAGGCGCTGAACTGGTCGCCGCGGATGTCCAGGCGCACACCAAGGAAGCGTGCGTAGGGCACCAAGGCCAGCATGGGTTCCCAGTCGCGGCTGGCGCGCGCCGCAGCAACAATGCTTTCGATCGTCATGGCTTGACTGCCTCCAGCATCGTGAGCGCATCTTCCAGCGCGATGACCGGCCCGTCGGTGAACATGAAGATGGCCGCCGACGTCGCGATCGGATCCTCGGGGCTGTCGTGGTACGCCGACCCGCGGACGAAGGCCAGTTCGTGTCCGAGCTTGTAGCAAACGGCGCCGCCGAGGATCTCGCGGCCCGGCGTGGCCGGCTTCAGGTAGTCGATGCGCAGATCGAGCGTGGCCATCGGCCGCAGCTTGTTCAGCTTCACGAAGATGGCCAGGCCGTAGCAACTGTCCAGCAGCGCCGTGATCACGCCGCCGTGCACCACGCCGCTGGCCTTGTTGCCCACCAGCCGTTCGTCGGGCAGCACCTTGATGACACACCAGTCGGGCTCCACGGCGTGAAGCCGCAGCCCCAGCTCGCGGCTGTAGGGCGAGATCACGGTGATCTGCTGCCACTTGCGGAGCTTGTCCGCTTGAGTGCTTTCGACGTTCGACATCCGGTTCCTTTCCTTCATCAGGTGGGCGAGTGCGCCCGTCACATCCGTTTGGCCACTTCTTCGAGCATCACCTCGGTGGCGCCCCCGCCGATGGCCTCGACGCGCGCGTCGCGCACCATGCGTTCGATCACCGATTCGCGCATGTAGCCGAAGCCGCCGTGGAACTGCTGGCAGTCGTAGAGCACCTCGTTGACGAGTTCGCCGCACAGTGCCTTCACCATCGACACCTCCTTCACGCAGTCCTTGCCCTGCGCGTCGAGCCAGGCGCAGTGGTAGACGAGCGCGCGGCCGGCCTCGACCTGCGCCGCGCGCATCGCCAGGCGCTGGCGGATCGCCTGCTTGTCCCACAGCGTGGCGCCGAAGGCCTTGCGGTCGCGCACGTACTGCACCGTGAGCTCGATCGCGCGTGCGGCCTCGCCCATCGCCGCCGCGCCGATCACCATGCGCTCGTTCTGGAAGTTGCGCATGATCTGGTAGAAGCCCTTGTTCTCGCCACCGAGCAGGTGGGCGGCGGGCACGCGGCAGTTCTCGAACACCAGCTCGGCGGTGTCGCTGCACAGCCAGCCGCTCTTCTTCAGCGCCCTCCCGACGCGAAACCCCGGCGTGCCCTTCTCGACGATGAAGATCGATATGCCGCGCGAGCCCTTGGCGCTCGGGTCGGTCTTGGCGCCGACGAAGTACAGGTCGGCGTGCACGCCGTTGGTGATGAACATCTTGCTGCCGTTGAGCACCCAGTGGTCACCGTCGCGCGCGGCGCGGGTGCGGATGCCGGCGACGTCGGAGCCCGCGTCGGGCTCGGTCACCGCCACGGCGCAGACCTTCTCGCCGCGGATCAGCGACGGCAGGTAGCGCTCCAGCTGCTCGGGGCTGCCGAAGTTGGCGAGGTGCGGCGAGGCCATGTCGGTGTGCACGGTCACGGTGACCGCGAAGCCGCCGAAGGTCGAGCGCCCGAGCTCCTCGGCGAGGATCGCGCTGTACACCGTGTCGAGCCCCGATCCGCCGTACTTCTCGGGGTAGCGGATGCCGAGGTAGCCAAGCTCGCCCATCTGGCGCAGCACCTCGCGCGGCACCTTGCCGGCTTCCTCCCACGCATCCGCCTTGGGCACCACTTCCTGGTCGACGAAGCGGCGCAGGTTGTCGCGGAACTGGCGGTGTTCCTCGGTGAAGTAGATCGGTTCGTTCATGCTCATGTCGTGGCCTCGGGTTCGATCGTCACCAGCAAGTCGCCGCCGCGCACCGAGTCGCCGAGGCGGCAGCGCAGTTCGGCCACCGTGCCGGCCACCGGCGCGGCGAGCGTGTGCATCATCTTCATCGCTTCGAGGATCAGCAGCGCGTCGCCGGCGCGCACTTTCGCGCCGACCGACGCCGACACCGCCGTCACCAGCCCGGGCATCGGCGCTCGCAGCGTGTTGCCCGCCGCCGCGCCGCCGGCCGCCGTGCCGGCCAGCGCATGGGCCGTGCGGTCGATGCGCGTCCATGCGTGGGTGCCGCGCGGGCCGTGCAGCCACACGCGCTCGGCGCCGCCTTCGCGGGTGAGCACGATGCGGTGCAGTTCGCGCGCGCCGTCGAGCTCGATCTCGAGCCGGGCGTCGTCGAGCCGTGCCGCGCAGGCGAAGTGCCGTTCGCCGATCTCGACTTGCCACAGCGCGCCGTCGCGCCGCACCAGCGCCGTGTGCAACTTGCGCGCGGCATCCTCCAGCAGCACCGGCATCGCCACCGGCGCCGCCGCGCCGAGCACGCGCCACGCGCCGAGCGCAAACCAGGGCGAGGCCTCGGCCGGCGCCTGCGTCGCAAGCGCGCAGCCGAGCGCTCCAAGCGCGAGCGCCTGCAGCGCGTCGCCGCGCGCCTGCCAGCCGCCCGGGAAGCTGCGCTCGATGTAGTGCGTGGTGAGCATGCCCTCGAAGGCCGGCGCGCGCAGCAGGTCGGCCAGGAAGCCGAGGTTGCTGCGCACGCCGAGCAGCTCGTAGCGGTCGAGCGCACCGGCCAGCCGCCGCGCCGCCTGCGGCCGCGTGTCGGCGAAGGCGATCACCTTGGCGAGCATCGAGTCGTAGTACGGCGTCACCTCGCTGCCGGCGCGCACGCCGCTGTCGACGCGCACACCCTCGCCCGCGGGCTCGGCGTAGCCGCCGATGGCGCCGACCTCGGGCGCGAAGCCGGCCGCTGGGTCCTCGGCGCAGACGCGCGCCTCGATCGCCCAGCCGCGCCGGCTGATCTGCTCCTGCACGAACGCGAGCGGCTCGCCGGCGGCCACGCGCAGCTGCCACTCGACGAGGTCGATGCCCACGGTCGCCTCGGTCACCGGGTGCTCGACCTGCAGCCGCGTGTTCATCTCGAGGAAGAAGGTCTCGCCGCTGGCGGCGTCGTGGATGAATTCGATGGTGCCGGTGGAGTCGTAGCCGATCGCGCGGCCGACCGCCAGCGCGTGGCGGTACAGGGCGTCGCGCTGCGCGTCGGTGAGGTTGGCGGCGGGCGCCTCCTCGATCACCTTCTGGTGGTTGCGCTGGATCGAGCATTCACGCTCGAACAGGTGCACCAGGTGGCCGTGCTTGTCGCCGAGCAGCTGCACCTCGAGGTGGCGCGGCTCGGCGAGGTAGCGCTCGAGCAGCACGCGGTCGTCGCCGAACGAGGCCTTGGCCTCGCGGCGCACCGTGTCGAGCGCGGCGGCGAACTCGGCCGGCGCGCGCACCACGCGCATGCCCTTGCCGCCGCCGCCGGCCGAGGCCTTGATGAGCACCGGGTAGCCGACGCGCGCGGCGGCTTCGGCCAGCACCGCCGGCGCCTGGTCGTCGCCGTGGTAGCCGGGCACCACCGGCACGCCGTGCTCGACGGCGATGCGTTTGGACTCGATCTTCGAGCCCATGCGCCGGATCGCCTCGCGCGACGGGCCGACGAAGACGATGCCCGCGGCCTCGCAAGCCTCGATCAGCGCGGAGCTCTCGGACAGGAAGCCGTAGCCGGGATGCACCGCCTGCGCGCCGCTGGCCTTGGCGGCAGCGACGATGGCGGCGGCGTCGAGGTAGCTGCGCGAGGCTTCGGGCGGGCCGATGTGCACCGCGGCGTCGCATTCGGCCACGTGGCGCGCACCGCGGTCGGCGTCGGAGTAGATGGCGACGCTGCGCAGGCCCAGGCGACGCGCGGTGCGGGCGATGCGGCAGGCGATCTCGCCGCGGTTGGCGATGAGCAGGGTGTCGAACATGGCGACTCCGCTCAAGCCTTCCGCCACGGCGGCGGCCGCTTGGCGAAGAACGCCTCGATGCCGGCGCGGCCCTCTTCGGTCTCCCACGCATCGGCCAGCTTGTCGGCGGCGTAGGTCATGCTCGTCGTGAGGTCGTGGCTGTCGACGTAGGACACGAGCTTCTTCGTCGCCGCCACCGCGCCCGGCGCGCACTGCAGCAGGTCGGTGAGTTCGCGCTCGACGGCGGCGTCGAGCTGGTCTGGCGGCACCACTTCGGAGACGAGGCCCAGCCGCCGCGCCTCCGCCGCATTCATGCGCTTGGCCGTGAGGAAGGTACGGCGCGCGTTCGCCTCGCCCATGCGCTTGACCACGTAGGGCGAGATGTTCGCCGGAATCAGCCCGAGGCGCACTTCGGTCAGGCAGTAGACGCCGGTGTCAACGGCGACCGACACGTCGCACACCGAGATCATGCCCACGCCGCCGCCGTAGGCCGGCCCGTTGATGCGGCCGATCAGCGGCATCGGCAGTTCGTTGAGCGCACGCAGCATCAGCGCGAGTTCGAAGCTCTCGGACACGCGCTCGCCGCGCGTCTTCTTCATGTTCTGCTGCATCCAGCCGAGGTCACCGCCGGCGCAGAAGGTGGCACCGGCGCCGGTGAGGACCACGGCGCGCAGGCCCTTCGCCTCAGCCAGCCAGGCGGTGGCGCGCTTGAGGTCGGCGATCAGCGTCGCATTGAGTGCGTTGTGCGTGTCGGGGCGGTTCAGCGTCAGTGTCGCGACGCCGCGCGCGTCGGTCGTCAGCAGCAGGGTCTCGAAGGTCGGGAGGTTCATGCGTCGTCAATCCTCACATGCGGTAGACGGGCGTGGCGGTGCGCGGCGGCACGCGCCGCGTGCACAGCGCCAGCGCGAGCGCGAGCACGTCGCGCGACGACGAAGGCGCAATGAGGCCGTCGTCCCACAGCCGCGAGGTGGCGTAGTACGGGTCCGTCTGGCGCTGGTACTGCTCGCGCACCGCGCGTTCGGTCTCGGCCATGCGCGCCTCGTCGGCCGGGCCGCGCAGGTTGGAGCGGGCGAGTTCGAGCATCACGTTGCTGGCGATGTCGGCGCTCATCGTCGCCACCTGCGCGCTCGGCCAGGTGAACAGGAACTCGGGCTCGAAGCCGCGCCCGCACATGCCGTAGTTGCCGGCGCCGTAGGAGCCGCCGACGATGAGGGTGAGCTTGGGCACGCGCGCGCAGCTCACCGCGTAGACCAGGTTGGCGCTGTGCTTGGAGATGCCGCCGCGCTCGGCTTCGCTGCCGACCATGAAGCCGGCGATGTTCTGCAGGAACAGCAGCGGCACGCCGCGCTGGTTGGCCAGCTCGATGAAGTGCGTGCCCTTGAGCGCCGCCTCGGCCACCAGCGCGCCGTTGTTGCCGAGGATGCCGACCGGCTGCCCGTGGATCGCGCCGAAGCCAGTGACGAGCTGACTGCCCCAGTCGGGCTTGAACTCGTGGAAGTCGCTGCCGTCGACCAGGCGCGCGACGATCTCGCGCACGTCGTAGGGCTGCTTGGGATCGGCGGGCACGAGCGCGTCCAGCTCGGCCGGGTCGAAGCGCGGCGGGCGCGGCGTGTGCGGCGGCGCCGGCAGCGGCGCCGGCGGCAGGCTGGCGACGATCTCGCGCAGCCGCGCCAGCGCCTGCGGCTCGTCCTCGGCGAGGTGGTCGTTGACGCCGGAGACGCGGGTGTGCATCTCGGCGCCACCGAGCGTCTCGCCGTCGACCGTCTCGTTGATCGCGATCTTCACGATCGACGGGCCGCCCAGGTGGATGCGGGCGTTGCCGCGCACCATGATCACCTCGTCGGACAGCGCGGGGATGTAGGCCCCGCCGGCCGTGCAGCCGCCGAACACCGCCGAGATCTGCGGTATGCCGTCCTGCGACATGCGGCATTGCTGGAAGAAGTTGTTGCCGAAATGGTCGCGGTCGGGGAACACGCGGTCCTGCTCGGGCAGGAAGGCGCCGCCGCAGTCCACCAGGTAGAGCACCGGCAGGCGCAGCCGCCAGGCGATCTCCTGCGCGCGGCGGTGCTTCTTGACCGTCTCGTGGAAGAAGGAACCGCCCTTCACGGTGGCGTCGTTGGCGATGAACATGCACGGCTGGCCGGCGACGATGCCGATGCCGGTGATCACGCCGGCCGAAGGCACCTCGTTGCCGTACTGGCCCCAGGCGGCGAGCGGCGAGAGTTCCAGGAACGCCGCGCCATCGTCGACGACGAGGTCGATGCGCTCGCGCGCAAGCAGCTTGCCGCGTTCGCGGTGGCGGCTGATGTGCGCATCGCGCCCGCCGCATGCCACGTGCACCAGGCGTTCGCGGAGCAGCGCGAGCTGGCGCTGCCAGTGGTCCACCGTGGCGCGGTCGGCCCCCGGGGTGAAGCGGCTATGGATCAGCGCCATGACCCGCGCCTCGGGGTGGTCGATGCTTGGCCCACGATGGTTGAACTCCTCCTGCCGACAGCTCCAGCTGCGCACCTGCCGATTGTAGTGCCGAACATACGTTAGTTAGTGCTGCGCGTCGCTGCCGCAAGAGGCAAGCGCCCCGCGGCACATCACCGGCCTGGCTTCAGACCGTGGGCCGGACGCGACCGAGCGGGATCAACGCGGCGAAGGTCACCAGGGCCGTCGCCGCAAAAGCCGCTCGGAAGCTGCCGCCCAGCGTCACGACCAGGCCGACCACTGCCGGGCCGAGCACATAGGCACCCAGCAGCACGAGCGTGGCACCGGCCATCGTCTCGTTCAAGGTCTCGCGTGGCGACATGCGCGCCACCTCGGCGAACTGCACGCCGTTCCAGCTTGCCACCGAAAGGCCGCCGGCGACGGCCAGCACGACGATGGCCCACGTCGGCCACTGCGGCGTCGACAGCGCGAGCGCCAGCGTCGCGATGCCCGAACCGCAGGCCATCCAGCGCAACACGCGCACGCCGTCGCCCAGGCGGTCGGAGACGAAGCCGACCAGCGGGCGCCCGAGCGCGCTGACCGCCTGCATCAGCGCGAACAGCGCGCCCGCCGCGGTGAGCGACCAGTGCAGCACGCTGACCAGGTAGGTCACGAAGAAGGCGAACCAGGCGCCCTGCCCGGCGCCCAGGCAGCCGCCGGCGATGCCCATGCGGCGCAGGTCCGGCCGGGCGATCAGCGTCGCCAAGGGCTGGCGGAGGTTGTCGATCGACGCGAACAGGCGCCAATGCAAGCGCAGTGCGCGGTCGCGGCCGGCGTCGACGGTGCGGCGCAGCGGCTGCACCGCGGCGAGCGCGGCGACGCCCAGCGCGGCGGCGAGCGCGAACGCCGGCACGATGCCCAGCGCCTGGGCAGCCCACGGCATCAGCAGGCCGGCCAGCACGCCGCCCAGCGGCACGCCCGCCTGCTTGACGGAGAACAGCAGGTTGCGGTGGCGCGGCGGCGAGAAGCGCTGCAGCACGTCCATGCCGGCCGACGACGGCGGCCCGATCGACAGGCCGATGAGCAGCGAGCCGATCACCAGCGCGGCGGCCGACGGCAGCGCGCTGAGCAGCGTGCCGAAGATGCCGAGCGCCAGCCCGACCTGCAGCATGCGCATCGCGCCCAGGCGCCGCTGCAGCGGCATGCCCATCAGCAGCACCAGCATCGAGCCTGCGGTGATCAGCGCGGACAGGTAGCCCACGCTCTCGGCCGCGCCGCCCACGCGGGGCATCAGCGTCGGTGCGAGTGTCGGGGCCAGGCGCGACAAGAACGATACGGCGGTTTGTACCGCCAGCATCGCGACCAACGGGCCGACCCACGCGACAGGCGCCGCCTCGGCCCGCGACGCGGAGCCCTCATCCATGGCTGGTCCGAACCTCCCGCGCCAGCGCGGCCGCATCGAGGACCTGCACGCCACCGTACTGCACGCGGACGAGGCCGCGCTCCTGGAGTTGCGCGAGCGAGCGGTTGACGCACTGGCGCGACAATCCGGCCAGGTCGGCCAGCTCCTGCTGCCGCAGCTTGACCACGGTGCCAGCGCGCGGATGCAGCACGGGGTTGTGGAGCTGCGCCAGCTGGCACGCGACTCGCAGGTCGGGGCGCCGCAGCCGTTCCCACTCGCGCGCGGCGATGAATTGACTCAGGCGCTCGTTGAGCTGGTCCATCACCAGACGGTTGAAACGGATCGAGTTGTCGAGCAGCGCGTGGAACGCTTCCACCGGCAGGATGGCGAGCTGGGACCGGGACAACGCCTGGGCATGAAAGCGGCAAGGTTCGCGCTTGAGCACCGTGCCCTCGCCGAACCAGCCTCCCGCCAGGACCCCGGTGATCGTCGTGGTGCAGCCGGACTGGTCGGTGCTAGCCACGCGGACCAGCCCGTCCAACACGCCCAGCCAGCCGGCGATCCGTTCGCCCTGGCGGCACACGAGCGTCCCGGCATCGGCAGCCGCGAACCTCAGCGAGTTCCAGGCACGGTCACGGTCCGCATCGGTCAGGACGGCGAGCCAGGGGATGTCCGCCGCCAGCGTGCGTGCGTCCGTCGATTCGCTCGTCATCGGGATCGACCGCGCGAACCCGCCGGGCAGGCGGCCTACCGACCCATCCCGGCCAGCGTGCCGCTGCGCATCAGCCGTCCGTTCAGCGGGCGGCCAATGATGCGTTCGGCCAGGCGCGCGGCCTCGACCAGCTGCTCGAGGTCGAGCCCGGTCTCGATGCCCATTTCCTCGCACATGAAGGCGATGTCCTCGGTGCAGACGTTGCCGGCCGCGCCGCCGTGCTTGTGGCCGGCGAAGGGGCAGCCGCCGAGGCCCGCCACCGAGCTGTCGAACAGCTCGACGCCCATCTGCAGCGCCGCGTACACATTGGCTGCGCCCAGACCACGGGTGTCGTGCAGGTGCAGGCCGATGCGCGCCTGGGGCACGATCTCGCGCACCGCGCCGACGCGGTGCTTGATCTCCTCGGGGTTGGCCCAGCCCATCGTGTCGGCCAGGTAGAACGCCGGGAACGGGATGCGCCGGTCGGCGCAGGCGTCGGCCAGCCAGCGCACGTTGTCGGTCACCGCCGACACCGGCACCGGCCCGCCGAGGTTGCAGCCGAAGGCAGTGACGACATAGGCCTGCTCGAGCGGGATGCCGAGCGCGGTGTAGCGGTCGATCCAGGCCAGCTGGCGGTCGCGGTTCTCGGCCACGCTGCAGTTGTTGTTGCGTTGCGAAAACGGCTCGGTGACGTAGAAGATGATCTTGCCGTCGACATCGACGTTGTCGCAGGCACGCGCGCGGTCGAAGCCGTTCTCGTTCAGCCACAGCGCGGTGTAGCGCGTGCCGGGGCGCTTCTTCAAGTTTGCGAACAGCTCGGGCGAATCGGCCATCTGCGGCACGGCGCGCGGGCTCACGAACGAGGCGCACTGCACCTGCTGCAGGCCCGACGCGGCCAGCGCGTCGATCAGCGCAAGGCGGTCGGCCAGCGGGTAGGTGCCCTTTTCCATCTGGAAGCCTTCGCGCGGGCCCTCCTCGTGGAACTCGACGCGGCGTGGCAGCGAACTCATCGTTATGCTCCTCTCAGGAAGCCGCGCCGGGGGCGACTTCGGCCAGCGGCTGGTGCCGCTCGACCATATCGCCGACCGCGCAGCGGATCGTCGCCACCGTGCCGTCGATCGGCGCGCTGACGTGCAGTTCCATCTTCATCGACTCCAGCACGATGACGGTCTGCCCGGCGGCCACGGCGACGCCCGGGCCCGCCTTCACCGCCACCACCTTGCCCATCATCGGCGCGAGCAGCAGGCCGTCGGCGCTTTCTTCGCCGAGCGCGCCGCCCAGATACGGCGTGCAAGCGAAGACGCTGCGGCCGAGCGCGCTGACGACCTCCACGCCGCCCGGCACGCCGGCCACCGCCACCTCGAGGACCCGGCCGTCAAGCTGCAGCAGCCGGCGGCCCGGGCCGAGCATGGGCAAAGCGGTAGCGGCCGCGCGCACGATTTGCTCTCCAAGTCGCAGCTCGGTGTGCCCGTCGGCCGCGGGCGCGGCGCAGCGCACGGGCCACTCGCTGCCGCCGGCCGCGAGCACGACGCTGGGCAGCGGTGCCGGCGCCACGGTGCCGGTGCCCAGGCGCCAGCCGGTGAATGCGGCCGGCTCGCTCCAGCAGCCCCACGGCGGCGTCGCGGCACGCCGTGCCTGCAGCCAGTGCAGCGCCGCCGCGGCCAGATGCTCCATGGGTTCGACCGGTTCGGCGGGCGCCGCACCGGCTGCCCGGCCCGGCCCGGCCGCCACGCGCTCGTCGATCAGCCGCGTATGGAAACTCGCGTCCAGCGTCTGCGGCCAGTGCAGCAGCTCGTGCAGGAACTGCAGGTTGGTGGTCAGGCCGACGACGGTGGTCTCGCGCAGGCCGGCCGCCAGCGCGCGGCGTGCGGCGTCGCGGTTCGGGCCGCGTGCGATCAGCTTGGCGATCATCGAGTCGTAGTGCGGCGAGATCTCGTCGCCGCTGTCCACGCCGCTCTCGACGCGCACCGCGGCGCGGGAGAAGTCCACGCACTCGAGCCGCCCGGTGGTGGGCAGGAAGCCGGCCGCGGCGTCCTCGGCGCACAGGCGCGCCTCGAAGGCGTGGCCCTCGCAGCGCACGTCAGCCTGCGCCAGCGGCAGCACGCCGGCGTCGGCGATGCGCAGCTGCAGCTCGACCAGGTCGAGCCCGGTCACGTCTTCGGTGACGGGGTGCTCGACCT
>CAZXLI010000014.1:0-50264 GCA_964641795.1 uncultured Bordetella sp.
GATCAGCGTGCGCTCGGCATTCAGCCCGTCGAGGATGTACTTGAAGCCCTGGCCTTCCTGGCCGATCAGGTTCTCGGCCGGAATCTCGAGGTTCTCGAAGAACAGCTCGTTGGTCTCGTGGTTGACCATGTTCGGGATCGGCCGCACCGTCAGGCCCTGGCCGATGGCCTGGTGCAGGTCGACCAGGAAGATCGACATGCCCTCGCTCTTCTTCTGCACCTCGGCCAGCGGCGTGGTGCGCGCCAGCAGGATCATCAGGTCGGAATGCTGGATGCGCGAGATCCACACCTTCTGGCCGTTCACCACGTAGCGGTCGCCGCGCTTCACCGCGGTGGTCTTGATCTTGGTGGTGTCGGTGCCGGTGCTGGGCTCGGTGACGCCCATGCTCTGCAGCCGCAGTTCGCCGCTGGCGATCTTCGGCAGATAACGTTGTTTCTGAGCGGCCGAGCCGTGGCGCAGCAAGGTGCCCATGTTGTACATCTGGCCGTGGCAGGCGCCGGAATTGCCGCCGCTGGCGTTGATCTCTTCCATGATCACGCTGGCTTCGCAGAGGCCCAGGCCCGAGCCGCCGTAGTCCTGCGGGATCATGGCGGCCAGCCAGCCGGCTTTCGTCAGCGCATCGACGAAGGCCTCGGGGTAGCCGCGCTCGGCGTCGATGCGGCGGTGGTACTCGTCGGGGAACTCGGCGCACAGCGCGCGCACCGCGTCGCGGATGTCGGCGTAGCGGCGGTCGGGGGCGTGGGACATGGTGATCGCTGGGTCTCGTGTCGGTGTTCAGGCCAGCTCGGCATGCGCCTGCATCGCCAGCCAGCCCTCGTGGTCGCGCGCCCACAGCGCGATGCGGCGTTCGCCCTCGGGCCGGCCGCAGACGTCGAACGCATGGATGTCGAAGATCGGCCGCAGCGCCTTGAAGGCGAAGCGCCGGATGCGGGCCTGCGGCTGCTGGCGCCGCAGTGCATCGAGCAGCAGCGTGGCGATCAGCGGGCCGTGCACGATCAGGCCCGGGTAGCCCTCGACCTCGGTGACGTACGAGCGGTCGTAGTGGATGCGGTGGCCGTTGAAGGTGAGCGCCGAGTAGCGGAACAGCAGCACCGGGTCGGGCACGATCGGGCGGCTGAACGCCGCCTCGGCAGGCGCCGCCTGCGGCGCGGGCGATGGCGCGCCGGGCTGCGGCATGTCGCGGTAGACAATGTCGTGTTCTTCCTCGATGGCCACGCCGCGCGCGTTGGCGATCTCGTGCTGCACGGTGACGAACACCAGCGTGCCGCTGCGCCCGGACTTCAACTGCACGTCGGTGATGCGCGAGCGCCGCGTGACCTCGTCGCCCACCTGCAGCGGGTGATGGAAGTCGAGCCGGCCGCCGGCCCACATGCGCCGCGGCAGCGGCACCGGCGGCAGGAAGCCACCGCGCCGGGGATGGCCATCGGGGCCGATGTCGCGCGCCAGCGCCTGCGGCGTGAAGTACAGCCAGTGCCACAGCGGCGGCACGTCGCTGCCGGGCGGCGGCTCGCCGTCCTCGCGGTCCAGCGTGGCCGAGAGCGCGGCCAGCGGCGCGGCGGTCACCAGGTCGCTGCGCTGCTCGCTGCGGCCGATCCAGTCGCGCAGGGCGGCCAGGTCGGTCGGCGTGGCGGCGATGTCGGTCGTCTGCATGGCGGCACTGTGCCCCCAAGCTGCGGCCGCGGCTATTCGCAAATCGGGAACAGGCCCTTTGCGCCCGCGGAACCCGAAGGTCCACAATCCGCGGATGCAGCAGATCGTCGACTTCATCCTCGAACTGGACAAGCTCAAGGCGGTGACGCGCAAGACCCGGCCGCTGGGCCAGGACCGCTACGAGAACTCGGCCGAGCACAGCTGGCAGATCGCCCTGCTGGCCGCCTCGCTGGCGCCGTATGCGCCCGAAGCGGTGCAGATGCCGCGCGTGATCGAGATGCTGCTGGTGCACGACATCGGCGAGATCGACGTCGGCGACGTGCTGGTGTATGCCGAGCATGACCCCGCCGCGCGCAAGGCCGAGGAACTGGCCGAGGTGCAGCGCATCTTCGGCCTGCTGCCGCGGCCGCAGGCCGAACGCTTCGTCGCGCTGTGGCGCGAGTTTGAAGCCGCCGACACCGCCGAGGCGCGCTTCGCCCATGCGGCCGACCGCGCCATGCCGGTGCTGCTGAACCTGGCCAACCAGGGCCAGAGCTGGCGCGAGAACGGTGTCAGCCATGCCAAGGTGGTGGCCCGCATCGGCCCGCCGATCCGCCAGGGCTGCCCGGCGCTCTGGGACTACCTGCAGGCGCGGCTGGACGCGGCACAGGCCGAAGGCTGGTTCGGCAGCCGGCCGGCCGCCCCGCTGCAGCCCGCCCCGATGGGGTGGATCGCCACGCCCGTCGCATGGCTGTCGCTGGCAGCCGCACTGGCACTGGCTCCACCGCCTGCCCAGGCCGCGGGCGAGCCGCTCACGGTCGCCGCGCCCGGCTTCCCCACCTCGTTCGTGCTGGACAAGCTGGCCGCGCGCGCCGCCTTCCTGGCCGCCAAGGCCGCCGGCGAAGGCTCGCTCACCGCGTCGAAGGCCGCGCGCGAACTGCAGCTGATGATCGGCAATGCCCGCGCCACGCTGCGCGACCAGGCCGACGAACGCTGGGACAAGCTCGGCGCCGACGAACAGGCGCTGCTGCGCAGCCTGGACAAGGCGGCCGCCGTCACGCCCGACGCGAAGGCCGACCACGGCCGCATCGAAGACCCGGTGCAGCTGGACGTGGCCGCCCAGGTGGCCAAGGCGCCGTTCACCGAGGCCAAGCCCAGCCTGCGCAAGGTGGAAGGCGCCACGCAGGCCTGGCACCGCGAGGCCGCCTATCGCGTGACGATCCAAAGCAACCTCGCAGCCGCCGGCGCGATGAGCTATGCCGTCACCATCGGCGGCCAGCCCGCACCGGCGCAGTGGCTGCAGGTGACCCCGCCCGGCACGCTGCAGCTCACCATCCCCGCGGCGGCGCTGGCCGACAACTTCGGCGATCGCAACCTGGTGCACGTGCCGGTGGAAGTGAGCGGCGTGTTTCCCAGCCGCTCGTGGAAGTTCTGGCAGTCGAACACCATCGCGCTGAGCTTTCCGTTCAACCTGGAGCTGCTGCCGCGCAAGCCCTTCAGCTACACGCTCAAGGACAGCACCCATCCCACCGAGGTCGACCCCAACCGCACCCTGGTGGCCAAGGGCAAGCCGGTGCAGGTGCCGGGCTGCGGCGCGCCGCGCTGCGTGCACGACCACAACATCTGCACCGAGGTGCCGGCCGGCGCCAAGCCGGTGGAAGCCATCAACTTCAGCGACACCATGGTGGCCGACCCCAACGGCAGCTGGACCAGCGCGGTGATGGCCCTGCCCAACGGCTTCTGTGCGGTGTTCAAGCAGCAGTCACCCGCCGTGGCCCACACGGTGAGCTTCGACGTGCGCTACAACCCGGTGAACGGGGACCGCAAGCTCAACGACCGCAAGCTCAAGCCCTTGCGCCCTGACAAACCCGGCGACGCGCCGGCCGAGGTGGACGCGCTCGAACTCGGCCGCACCTACGTCGGCGAGCTGGCCGCTGATCGTCTGGGTTATGAGCTGCAGCTCAAGGCCTTCACCGGGCAGACCTACAGCGCGTCATCCGGCAGCGCGCCATCGAGCCCGATGATCAAGCTGACGCCGCCCGAGCGCAGTGCGGACAACACGAAGCTGCAGGTGAGCGTGCAGCTGCCCTGGTAGCGCCCCGACGGCCGCCCAAGGCGGCCGATGATCGTGGATCGCCGTGGCCAGGCGCGGTGGTGCTCAGGCCGGGTAGCGCATTCGCAGTCGAGCCCGCGGCATCGGGATGTAGGGCTTGGCATCGGGCGCGATCGCGAATGTCGACTCGAGCTTCTCGAGGGCCGCGAGCAGTTGCGTCAGCTCGGCGGCCTGATCGTCATTGATCGGCTCCTCGGACGGCAGGGCGCCGCTCTCCGGCGCGCCGGCCAGAGGTGCGCAGCTGCGTGCGGCGTGGATTTGCTGCGACAGCGGCTCCGCGTGACGGTCCATTCGCGCACCGCGCCGTATTCCCGCCACGCGCTCGCGCAAGGCTTCGACCAGTACCCCGAGGCGCACCCAGCGGTGCTCGTCCCAGCCGGTGGCGCCGGGACGGGTGAACCTGTCGATGAAGGCTTCCGCCGCCGGCTTGCCGTAGGTCCGTGCAAGATCCAGGATGGCCTGGCCCGACATGCGGAAGTTGATGCCGCCTTCGTTCGGCCGCAGGAACACCCGCACGACGCGGTCGCGCACGCCGGGCATGCGCATCAGCGTGCGGTCGTTCCAGCGCCACGCCGACATCGCGATGCGCATCACGAAACTGCCGAGGCGGGCGAACGCCGAATGACCCTGGGCCATGCTGTTGTCGAACAGGTCGGCACGGCCTTCCCGGTGCATGCCCGGCAGCCACACTGGCGGCAACGATGAGTCCTTGCCGCGCGTCAGCAGCGCGATGCCGAAGGTCGGCCACGCCGGCAGCCAGCTGTCGAACAAGTGGATCGGGAAGTTCGAGCACAGGCCGCCATCGGACATCCAGCATGGCTTGAGCTGGCGCGAGCCTCGCCGGTCGAGGTAGTCGATCGCATGGAGCGGCACCGCGGAGATCAGGCCGGGAAAGCTCATCGCCATGCGCACCGCCACGACGACAGGCAGGTCGCCCGCAGCCAGTTCAATGACGTCGTGGGTTTCGACGCTCGCCGGTGGATCACTGGCGCTGAGTGGTTCGTAGCGCCGGCCCACGGCCACCATCGCCTGCACCAGGCCCTCGGGAAAATAGGCGCGCAGCTCGCTTGGGCGAAAGAACAGGCGCCCCATGTCTTCGTTGCACTCCGGGTCGCGCGGATCGTCCAGCGGAAAGCGATAGGGTCGGCCCTGCGCCAGGTTGGTGGCGTACACCTGCAGGTCGATCGAGCGTGCAGGGGCGCCGCTGATGCGTCCACCGAAATGCAGCACATCCGCCGGCGCGCCCGGCGCCTCCCACAACTCGCGGAAGGTCAGCGGCGCATCGCGTTCGGGATCGCGGCCGGCGATCTTCTGGATGCTGGCATGGAGGAAGCCGCAGAGGTCGGGGATGCCATCGCCCGGTTGTTCGCCCCAGCCGCGACACAGCCCGAAGCCATTGCCTACCAAGCCCCTGCCGAGGTCGAACGCCATGCCGATCAAGGGCCCGACGACGAGCGCGACGAGCCAGACGAACACCAGTGCCGCGGCCCAGTTCAGCAAGCCCGCCACCAGGCATCGCCAGCAGTACAGGAACGGCCCCCAGAGCAGCATGACGCTGAGCAACGTGCCGACAATGGCGATCTGCGCGCCGTATTGCCAAATCGCCGCCCCCGTCGAAGCCGCTGCCACCCGCATCCAGCTTGTCTTGCCAAGCCCGGCCGCGAAGACCTTGAACAGGCGCTCCGTCCGCGGCTGCGGGTTGAAGAGCCGCTCGAGCAGGGTGCGCTGGCTGTTCCCGAGCTTCTGGGCCAGCGTGTCCGGAACCTTCTTGACCTCGTCGAAACCGGCATTCGAACCATGCCGGCGGCGCCACTCGGCTGCCGCCGTCAGCGCGGCGGCAAAGGCACCGATCGAACTGCCGGAAATGCTCTGGAACCGGTAGTACCGCGACAACTCGAACACCGCCGGCGGATAGACGATGCCGCTGGTGATGCCGCCTTCCATCACGATGTCGCAATAACGATCAACCGGTGCGTCCATGGCGTGCGGCTGCACCGCCTGGGCGTGCGCAGCACCGCTGCTGCCGCCCTGTGCCGTCGGTCCCTGCGCGGCGGTCCCGCGGCCCGCTGCGGCGCGGGAGGCCGGCAGGGATCCGCGCGATGCGATCTCCTCGAGCGCCGCCCGCGAAGGGAACAGCGCATAGAGCGTGCCCCGCGTCTGCGTGAACGAACGCAGGTGATTCAGGCGGATGTCGGCGCCGCCAGCGAGCGGAATCCGGAAGTTCGTTGCCCGCCCGTCGTGATTGCCAGTCAGCGGATCCTTCGCGTTGCCGGCCTCGGGCAGCCCCATTGGCATCTTCTCGATCCATTCCGAGATCGGCACCTCGAACTGGTCTTCGATCCGCGAGCAGAAGAACACCCCCATCAGTCCGCGCTCAGGCCGGCTGCCCGCGGCCGCCTCTTGCTGGTGGAATTCCGGGCCATACGGCATGCCGCGTCGGAACAGCACACGCTTGCGGCCGGGCGGCAAGACCGGGTCCTTGCGCGGGTTCGCGCGCCGGATGTGGGCGCCAAAGGGGCAGCCCTCGCCGTGCTCGTCGCCATGGGTTGGCCGGTTCACGACCAGCCGATCCGGATGCTGCCTCAGATCCGGCGCCTGGGTATCGCCGGGCCGGACCAGCGCACCATTGGGCCAGCGGCCGCAAACCTTGGCCTTGAGAAATTCCACCGAGATGGCCGGGTTGCCGGCCACGAAGCGCGCGCTCTGTTCGCTCAGCCACGACTCGAATCCGGCGACGTCCTGCTCGATCTGGCGCAGCACGCCGAAACTGCCGCAGCGAAGAAAGTCGGCTGACGATGGCGGCGTGTCGGGATCGTCCCAGAAATTGAAGCGCGTGTCGTTCGGAAAGCCGAGCAGCAGTTCACCCGGCGCATGGACCTCGCCTTCTTCACGCTGGCGGGCAGGCGCCGCGTGATCGGCGCGTGGGTAGGGCTGCTCGAAGATCGTCGGTCGCGTGATGCCGTCGCGATAGCCGAAGTGAACCGTTCGCACCTCCGGCGGCACTCCGCCTTGGCCATGCACCAGGTGTTCGGCACGCGGCGCGGGACGGTCCCAGCCCGCCAGTCCGCTGGCGCCCTCCAGGTTGCGCAGTTCGGCAATGCGCCGGTCCAGAGCCGCTTCCTCGTTCTCGTGCAACGCGAGCCACAGGTGCGCCACCTCGAGCCCGAAGGCCTCGTCCCACCGATCGACCGCACTCGGTCCCGCGTCGCCCAGCCGGGTCGAGGCACGCAAGGGCGCCCCGGCGGCGAAGGCCGGCGATTTGGCCGCGAGCGTCGCCAGGACAGTGGCATCCAGCCCCAGCGCCTGCAGTCCGGCATAGCTGAACCCGATGTTCGTGCCGGTCGCCCCGGGGGAGCCACGGCGGTCGAACCTGATCCAGCCACCGCGCAGCAAGCCACCGATGAAGCGGCAGGCCTTCGGCCGGTCGACCACCTGCAGCACCAGATGCTGTGCGAACTCGGTGTTGTACCCGTCGAGCGCGAGGGTCTGCACCTGCTCGGGCGTATTGAACACCACGCGTTTGCGAACTGCAACCGGCGCGCTCACTGGACTACCCTCCGCACCGCGTGCTCCGGGATTCGCGCTTGGGAGCGGCCCGCCGCGCTCATGGCCCGCACCTCTTCAGCAGGTCCTGCAGACGGGCGGTGGAGGCTTTCGGGTAGGCGCTGAACAAGTAGCGCGCCACGGGCTCGCGGTTGTACTTCCGGATGACCTCGACGAACTGCTTCGGGTGGTCCTGGATCGGGCGCGGCAGCTCGACGTCCAGGAAGTCGAACTGCTTGTCGAACAGCGGCACCGCCAGCGCGAAGAACTCGACGTAGGCATCGAAGTCGCCGTCATACACGGTGGCCAGCGCCAGGTGCGTGCCGCCTTCGACGAATTCGAACCACGCGAAGTGGACATGCCGTGACTTGGCGAGCGCGTCCTCGACGATGTGTGCTCCGGCGATCGTCAGCAGTTCGAGCTTCTTGCGGTTCTCGGCAATCGGCTCCTTGATCGGCAGCACGACGAAGAGCGGCTGCTGGTTCATCAGGTGATCACGCTGGAATCGCAGCTTGAACTCGGTGCAGACGTTGCCCCATTGCTTGACGAGCCGCTTCGGCCGGCCCGTTTGGGGGTCGAGGTCACGTGTCAGTCCGGGCAGGCGCAAGACCTGGTACACGGCTTCGAGCACCAGCGGCCGCACGAGGTGCTGGCCCACGCAGCTGTGCGGGAATGCCAGGTCATGGGCGGCACCGCCAAAGCGCATCACGTCACCCGCATCGGCACCGAGGCCGAGCAGCAGGTTCGCACCCACCGGGACCGGCTCGGTGTTGCCCTCGCCATCGGTCCAGTGCAAGGTGTCGAGCCGGCGCAGCTGGCGCGCCAGGAAGGCCGCCGGCGGGTTCTGCGTCAACGCGTCGCCGATGAACGGCTGCAGCGCCTCGCGGTGGCCGGTGCGTGCCAGCAGGCAGACCTGGTCGATCAGCGGCTGGCCGGTGGTGGCGTCGGTCGCGGCGAAGAAGTGTTCGATCGCGATGGAGACGGCCGCGGTGATGTTGCCGATGGCGCCTGCCATCAGGCCGAGGCTCACGATCCGCAACTCTTCGTCGTCCATGTGGGCCTGGCCGCGCAGGCGCGCGATGGCGGCACGTGCCGGCGCACCGGGTCGTCGCTCGTGCCGCGAAGCCACGCGCGGATCGTGGGCGCAGACCGCGTGCTCGAGATCGGCGCGGATCTTCTGTGCCGCGGGTGCCCGGCTCGTCGGCAAGCCGGAATCGGGGTCGAAGTGGCGGCCGACGATCTGGAACGCCAAGCGCACATAGGTGGCGTCCATCGCCCGTTCCAGTGCAATGTGCTCCTCCGCCGGCAGGCCGAACAGCAGTTGCACGAAATGGATCGCCGCCTGTTGCGCGACGCCGCGAACGAGATCGAAGTCGCTGGTCTTCGTCGGCAGGATCATTGCCAAGCGCACCGCCTCACGTGCCGCGGCGGCAATCTCCTCTGCCGAGAAGTTCAGCGCCGCTTCCGCACGGCCGCGCTGCGCGGCGTGACGCGCCCGGTCATCGATGCCGAGCATGAAGCGTCCGCCGCTGTCGAGCTGGGCATAGGGCTCGACGCTGTCGAGCTGAAGCGAGTCCTTGATCTGAGCGCGCTGCGTCACGAGGTAGGCGAAGTCTTCGGGCTCGGCCGGACGCGCCCAGTCGCCGACGCCCATGCTGCGAAAGCGCAGGATCGGGAAGCCAGCCTGGCCCAGCTCGGCATAGAACGCGGCCCGCTCGCCGTCGTCAGAGAGCCAGCCACGCAGCAGCCGATTGCGCGCGTATTCGTCCGCTGCTTCGTGGAACCGTTCGATCCTGGTCATGTCCCGCCCCCCTCTTGCTCAGAACCCTGTCGGGTCTCACTGACGCCCGGTCACCCCGGTGGTTCGAGTTCGCTGCACAGTGCCCCCATCAGGCGCGCCGACGCAACGAGGTCGGCCGTACCGCGGCCTTCGGTGATCGACGCGTCAGCCGGCTGCAGCAGCGCGATCCCCTCCTCCACGCGCCCCTGCGCAGCGCACAGCTCGGCCAGGTCGCGTGCCGCGCGCAGCGCGAGCAGCTTCATCCCGCGCGACTGCGCGCAGTGCAGCGCCTGCAACAGCCACACCTCGGCCTCGCCGGCGACGGCGGCGTCGGCGCCGGCCTGCAGCCAGAGCAGCCGGCCGATCAGACGCCGGATCTCGGACTCGTAGTAGCGCTCGCCGTGCCGCTCGACGATTGCCAAGGCCTGGCGCAGCAGCACCAGCGCGTCGGCCTGACGGCCACACAGGGCCAGGCCCTCGGCACGCATCGTCAGGTAGAACGGCGTCGTCACGACCGCACCCGTCGATGCCCAGAGTTCGTAGCCGCGACGCATCTCCTCGACGCCCGCCGGCCCCTCGCCGAGTTCGGCCATGGCGCGCCCGCGCAGCACGCGGGCGTGCGCAAGCCAGACGGCAAAGCCAGCCTCCTCGCAGATGCGGATCGCCTGCTCGGCACTTGCCAGCGCGTCCCGGTTCTCGCCGCGGAAATGCTGGACGGCGGCGCGAAAACCGTAGGCCTCGCCGAGGCTGAACTTGTGCTGCAGGCGTTCGGCGAGTTGAACGACACGCTGCACCCGCTCCAGGGCCTGGTCCGGGTAGCCGAGCTGCCATTTCGACCAGCCGGAGTAGCACAGGCACATCACACCGGGGTCTTGCACAGCATCGGGCCGGTGTTCGAGGTGCTCGTACAAGGCCAGGCATTCGTCCATGCGCTCGACGGCCCACGCCATCTCGCCCTGGTGCATTCGCGCATTGGCCAGCGCCCACAGCGTCTGGACACGCTGGATGCCGCCTTCGTCGGAGCCCGCGTGCCCAGCGGCTTCCAGCACGTAGTCCTGAGCCTTCGCGAAGTCGGCGCGCATGAAGTGGTAGCCCTCGAGACCCAGCAGCACGCGTCGCAGCGCAGCCGCGTCGCCGAGCGCGAGCGCAAGCTCGCGCGCACGCCCGTAGACCTGCTCGACACGGTCGGCGCCGTAGCCATGCGTGGCAATGAGGCGCGCCGCGAGCAGCAGCCGCAGCTTGAGCTCCTGCCGGTCGCGTGCGGTATCCGCGGGCATTCGCAGCAGCACGTCGATCGCGCTCTGCACATGCGCCAGGGCCTCGAGCTGCTCGGAGCGCGATGCCGCGAGCCGTGCTGCCGCCTCCCAGCAGCGGACTGCCGCGCCGTCGTTGCCGGCCTGCGCGTGGTGGTAGGCCAGCAGTTCGGGCTCCCGCTGGCCGAGGGCCGCAAACTGCGTGGCGATGACCGTCGCGATGACCTGATGCAGTCGAGGACGGTCACGGGCCAGCAGGGAGCCATAGGCCGCATCACGCATCAGCGCATGCTTGAACCCGAACCGCGGTCCGCTGGCATCGCTGACCGCCATCAGCATGCCCGAACGCTGCAATGCGTCGAGTCGCGACTCGAGATCCTGCGCCACCACCGGAGACCCCGGGTGCCGCAGCACGGCCTCGATCAACGCCAGAGGAAACTCGCGCCCGATGGCGGCGCCGACCTGAGCCACCAGCTTGGCGCTGCCGAGCCGGTCCAGTCGCGCGGTGAGCAAGTCGAGGATCGTGCCCGGCACCTGCGCCGGCTGCAGCGTCGCAGCGCCGAAGTACTGGCCTTGTTCCAGCGCCATGCGCGCGGATTCCTCGATGAACAGCGGCACGCCGTCGGCGCGCGCCGCGATCAGGTGCAGCACTTCTGGCGGCAGCTGGCGCTCGCCACAGACGGCGAGCGCCAGCGCCCGGGCCTGCTCGGGAACCAGCCCTCGCAATTCCATCTCGTGCACCCGCGCCCGCGGGTGCCACGCAGACTCGGTCTCCGACCGTCCGGTGACGATCAGCAGCATCGGGTCCGAGCGCGCCTCGGTGGCAAATCGGTTGACGAACTCGGCCGTCGACGGATCGATCCAATGCACGTCCTCGAGCACCATGCAGGCATTGCGCATGCGCTGCCGTGCCAAGGCCACCAGCAGGCGCAGGATGACGCGCCTTCGTTGATCGGCCGGCATGTCGAGCGCCGGATGGCGCTCCGGCATCTCGATGCGCAGCAGGTCGGCGAGAAGCGCGAGACGATCCTCGTCGATGGCCTCGGACCCGGCCACCAGGACGCGCAGGCGCTCGCGCACCGTGACCGGGTCCTCGCCTGGCTCGATTCGCAACTCGCCGCGCAGCCCCTCGATGATCGGGTGGAACGCGCTGTTGACATGCTCGGGCGCGCAGCGGCATTCGAGGATCTCGCAGCGCTCTTCCGCCAGCGTTCGCTTGATCTCCCGCACCAGGCGCGACTTCCCGATACCGGCCTCGCCCACGATGCGAACCAATCGGAACTCGCCATCGCGCGCCGCGCGCCAATGATCGACGAGCGCCTGCCGCTCGGCATGGCGACCGACAAAAGGTGTTGGCCGGCCCCCCAGCGCGGCGGCCGCAGCGCCGGGGTTGTCTTCGGCCATCGCGACCGCGCGATAGCAGGCCTCGGGATGGTCGATGCCTTTCAACTGCCCACTGATTTCGATGCGCTGGAAGCGGAACCTGTCCTTCACGATCCGCCGCGTCGACTCGCCCACCACCATGGTGCCGGGGGCCGCAATGGACTGGAGCCGCGCGGCGAGGTGGATTGCCGGTCCGACCGCCAAGCCATCGCGCACGATGACTTCACCGGTACAGACTCCGATGCGGACACTGAGGCCCAGGCTCTGGACGGCCTCGATCAGCTCGAACCCCGCGCGCAGGGCGCTGGCCGCTGCGCCCTCGCTCGCCATCGGCAGCCCGAAATAGCACATGCCACCGTCGTCACCCTGCGGCGCATCGGGCACGCCGCCCCGGGCGCGAAGGATCTCGGCAGCACGATGGTGGTGCTGGGCCAGCAATTCACTGTAGCGTTCAGCGCCCAGCGCATTGAGCAGCCTGGTCGATCCCACGAGATCGATCGACATCGCGGTGACCTGACGCATCACATCTTCGGCCCGCGGCCATCGAGCCGGTCCGTAGAGCACGGTCTGGCCATCGCCGTACAGTTCGGGTCGCAGACGTGCCAGCGCCGAGAGCCCCCGCGACCGATGCAGGGCCACACGAGCATCTCGCACGCTGGCGGCCAGCGTTCCACCCTGGCGCAGCGCCTCGTAGAACGCAACGGTGAAGTCGAGCGCTTCGCCAGCCGGCGCCGCGCGCAACAGCAGGGCTGCGGCGCCCGCCCGGCTGGCCCCAACCGCCAGGCGAATCAGCGAGCCGAAGTCGGCCGGGTCCGAGCCGCCGGTGGGCTGGACCAGCAGCAACGTGGACGGCGGCAGCGCGGCTGCCAGCAAACCCAGGTCGAGCGCTTCGCCACCCATCCAGCGCACCGCAGCGTCGTCGCCCACCGGCCCGATGTAGTGCAGCACATCGTAGCCAGCAAGGCGTGCCAGTTCCTCCTGGCGCAAGTCGCCGACATGTACCGCGCTCAGCGCCACGCCCTCCAACGCTCGGAGTTGCGCCACCAGGGGTTGCGCGGCATTCTTCGCGACCGTCTCGCCAGACAGGATCTGCACCTTGAGCGGCCCGCGCCTGGGCAGGCTGGGTGCCACCGGCGGCACATCGCCCGGCAGCACGACCTGACGCGTGACGGGCAGTGACTCGCCCAGCAGGCGCTCGGCGTCCAGCGCGAACTCCCACGGCAAGGCCGCAAGCGTCGGCGACAGCTGCATCGACAGCGACTGTCCCGGCGCATCCGACAACAGCCGCGCGAGGGCCCCGGGCAACAACGCCGTCGCCAGTTCGCGGCCGTAGGCGCACCAGAGCTCAGCGCCTTGGGCGCGGCCGCAGGTCAGCGCGCGAACGGCAATGTCCGCCTGCGTGCGGTCCAGCGCGCGCAGCAGTGCCGTCGACTCGGGCACCAGCGACATCTCGGCAACGTGGCGACCATCGGTCAGCGACAGCAGCAGCATCTCGCCCTGCTGCAGTGCAGTCAGCGTCAGGGCGGGTTGTTCATCGGCCGCTGCCACGCTGCAGCCCCTAACCCCCGAAGGACACGCGATTGGGGTTGGAACCCATGCTGGCGTTGCTTCTTCTCATCGGTCGCCCTTATAGGCTGCGAGCCCATGGGTCGACATCATCCAGACGGATGAGGGCACGTCAAGGCGGAGCAGTGCTGGTGCTTGCTAGCCATCCACCGGCTGCGCCGGCGTGTCCAGAATGCGCTGGTAGAAGGCCAGGTCCAGCCAGCGGCCGAACTTGAAGCCGGCCTGCCGGATGATGCCCGCGGGTTCGAAGCCCAGGCGCTGGTGCAGCGCGATGCTGGCCGCGTTGCTGGCGTCGATGCCGCCGATCATCGTGTGCACCTCGCGCTGGCGCGCAGCGTCCACCAGCGCCTGCAGCAGCACCCGGCCGAGCCCGCGGCCGCGGTGGTCGCGGTGGATGTAGATCGAATGCTCCACGCTGTACTTGTAGGCCGGCCACGCGCGGAAGGTGCCGTAGCTGGCAAAGCCCAGCAGCGTGCCGGCCTCGTCCTCCGCGCCGATCACCGGAAAGCCGTTGCTGCGCTTGGTGGCGAACCAGGCCACCATGCTCTCCGGCGCGCGCGGCTTGTAGTCGTACAGCGCGGCGGAGTTCAGGATCGCCTCGTTGAAGATCTCGAGGATCGCGGGGGCATGGCGGGCTTCGGTGCAGTCGATCAGCTTCATGGACGCGATGATCCATGATATTGGACGAGGCGTCCACCATCAGAGACCGATGAGCCGCCGCCGCGACACCGCCAGCAGTGCCAGGCCACCCACCACCGCAATGCGCGCGGGATGGGTCACCGACACCCACCGGCGGGCGATCGGAGCGGCCCTTCGTCGCAATGGGCCGACCTCGCCCGCCCGCCGGTGCGGGGGCAGCGTGGGAACCCTCAGAGGATCGCCAGCGGATCGATGTGCGTACCGACCAACTGGATGACGACATTGCTGCCGGCACCGCCGTCGAGCACGTCGGTGCCCGGGCCGCCGATCAGCACGTCGTCGCCATTGCCACCGTTCAGCGTGTCGTTGCCGTCGCCGCCGATCAGCACGTCGTTGCCGTCGCCGCCATTGCCGGTGAGCAGCAGGCCGTCGGCCTTCAGGCCGCTGGCCTCCAGCGTGTCGTCACCGCCCTGCAGGTTGATGACCAGGCGGTCGATGCCGGGCTCGAAGCCGGTCAGCGTGATCGTCGCCGAGAGGCCGATCACGGACACGCCACCGGTGTCGCCGGCGACAACGACCACGTCGTCGCCGCTGGTGGCGTTGACGGTCACCGTGTCGGCCTGCCCGTCACCGGCGCCGAGGTCGATGCGCACCTCGGTCACGTCGGTGCCGCTCAGGTCGTTGACGACGATGTTGTCGGCACCGCCCAGCGCCTTGAAGTCAATGGTCTCGGTGTCGTTGAGGTCCATCACGACACTGGCCACGTCGCGCGTGAAGAGCACGCGGCCGCCATTGGCGCTGATGTTGATGCGCTCGGCGATGTTCGCCCCGTTGAACAGCAGCGTGTCGCTGCCGGCCTGGCCCTCCACGATGTCGTTGTCATCGCCCGGGTTCCAGACGAAGGAGTCGTCGCCGGGCCCCATCAGCGCGGTGTCGTTGCCGTCACCGCCGACGATCAGGTCGCCGCCGTCGCTGCCGACGATGAAGTCGGCACCGAGGCCGCCGTTCATCGTCAGCTGCAGCGCACCGGCGTGCAGGCCGGAGGCATTGATGACATCGTTGCCGCCCTGCCCGTTGAGCGTCAGGCGGTCGAAGGCATCGGGGGAGAACAGGTTCACCTGCGCGGCCAGGCCGAAGACGCTGACGCTGCTGCTGTCGCCGGCCACGCCGAAGGATTCGTCGGCATTGCTGGCGTTGACCGTGACGCTGTCGACCTGGGCATCCGCGCCGCCGCCCGAGGCCTTCAGGTCGAGGTCGATGCGCGTCAGGTCGGTGCCGCTCATGTCGCCGATGACGATGTTGTCGGCACCGCCCAGGGCCCGGAACTCGATGCGCTCGAGGTCGTCGAGGTCCATCGTCACGTTGGCCACGTCGCGCAGGAAGCTCACCCGGCCGCCGTTGGCCACGATGTTGATCGTCTCGTTGGCATTGGCGCCGACGAACAGCAGGGAGTCGCTGCCGTCCTGGCCTTCGACGATGTCGCTGCCGTCGCCCGGATCCCATTCGAAGACGTCGTCGCCCGCACCAAGGAACGCGGTGTCGTTGCCGTTGTCGCCGAGGACGAAGTCGTTGCCGTCGCCGCCGATCAGCGTGTCGGCGCCCTGGCTGCCCAGCAGCGTGTCGTTGCCGGCGCCGCCGTCGAGGGTGAGCTTGATGACGCCGGCCGGCAGCGTCGAGGCGGTGATGGTGTCGTTGCCGCCGAGGCCGCCGACCACCAGCGCGTCGTTGGCGCCTTCGCTGGTCGTCAGGTCGACGCGCGCCGCCAGGCCCAGCACCGACAGCGCCGTGCCGGCGCCGACCACGTCGACGATGTCGGCGCCGCTGCCGCCGTTGACGGTCACGCTGTCGGCCGCCGCGTCGCCGGTGCTGCCGCCGATGCTGGCGGCAAGGTTGACGAGGACCGCGCTCACGTCGGTGCCAGCGAGGTCGTTGAGGGTCAACGCATCGGTGCCGCCCAGCATGTTCAGCGTCACCTTCTCCACATCGTTCAGGTCCATCACGATGTTGCCGACGTTGCGCGTGAACAGCGCGCGGCCGCCGTTGGACGACAGCGCGAAGATCTCGTTGGCGGCACTGCCGTTGAAGAGCATCGTGTCGATGCCGTCCTGGCCTTCGACGATGTCGCTGCCGTCGCCCGGATCCCACTGGAAGATGTCGTCGCCGGCGCCGAGCAAGGCGGTGTCGTTGCCCTGCTGGCCGTCGATGAAGTCGTTGCCGTCGCCGCCAAGCAGCCTGTCGGCGCCGTTGCTGCCGAGGATGGTGTCGTTGCCGGCGCCGCCGTCGACGATGACGCTCACCAAAGCCGCGAGGTTGCCGCTGGCGTTGAACGAGTCATCGCCGCCGTTCATGTTGACGACGAAGGTCTCGATGGTGCCGGCATCGATCGAGAACGGCGCGGGGTCGACCCGGTCGAAGCGCACGCGGCTGCCGTTGGCCGTGAGCGTGAAGACCTCGGCGCCATTGCCGCCATTGACCTCGGCGGTGTCCAGGCCGTCGCCGCCCTCGAACAGATCGTTGTCGTCGCCCGGGTTCCAGACCAGGCGGTCGTTGCCGGCGTCGCCGTAGACGAAGTCGTTGCCGTCGCCGCCGGTCAGCGTGTCATTGCCGTCGCCGCCATGCATCAGGTCGGCGCCGCCCTTCGCGAACAGCGTGTCGTTGCCGGCGTCGCCGAGCAGCAGGTCGTCGCCGGAGCCGGCGGTCATCGTGTCGTTGCCGTTGCCGCCGGAGAGATTGGCCTTCGGCAGCGCGCCGGAGCTCTCGTCCATCGTCACGGTGTCGTCGCCGTCGCCGCCGTTCAACTGCAGCAGGCGCGTGTTGGCAACCGTCGGAATGCCGCCGGTGGTGGGCACGGCGCCCCCGTTGACGAGCAGGTTGCCGGCAGCGTCGCGCGAGACGACGATCGGATTCGGCTGCGTGTCGCCCTGCACGGTCAGCGTGCCGCGGGTCGAGAATTGTGAAGTGATGGCCATGGGGTGCCTTGCCTTTCGCGAGGGTTCAGCGCCGCGTCGGGCGACGGCTCAGACCGAGGGCGAGCAAGCCCACACCGGCCAGCGCATAGGTCGTGGGCTCGGGCAGTTCCTGCTGCGCGGGCTGGATGTCGATCGGGGCCTGCAGCCGCCCGCCGGCACCAGGCAACAGCGCGCCTTGCAGCGCGATCAGGCCGATCGCGTGGTTCGCGAAGTCGACCCCGGAGAACCCGTCTGCCAGCACGAAGTCGATCGCGACCGGCAGGCCGTCGAACAGTGTCACCAGCGGGAAGTTCGGAAAGTCCTGGTCGTTGGTCTCGTGGAAGGTCTGCCCCCCGAACGTGAAGTCGATCTCGAGGCTGCCGTTGCCGGCGCCGGGCGAGACGAATCCGCCGAAGGCGTCGTCGAAGCGAAGGCTGCCGGTGCCGACCTCGCCGGCAAAGGCGCCAGCGGTGACGGGGGCGCTGAAGTCGAATTGCACCAGCGCCGCTTGCGCCGGCAGCAGGGCTGCCGTGAGCGCCAGCGCGCCCAGGGCTCGCGTGATGGACGATGATTTCATGGTTTATCTCCCAGAAGGGCGAAAGGGGGGGCGAAGCTTGTTCGTGCGTGCCGGTATTGGCACGGGCCAGACCTACGAGCGCAGGCCCGCGACGGATCAGCGGTTTTCCGTCGGATGCGCGCGACTGGCGGCAAGCGTGAAGCAGTTCACGGCCGAAGCAGGCCGCGCGGCGGCCAGGCAGCCGCAGCGGCGCCGGGAAGGCGTGAAAGCCCCCGGTCGATCAATCGAATGGCGACGGGTCGCGAGCGGCCGTGGCGTGACGGCCTGCATGTCGCCCGGCGGGCCGCAGGGGCCCCGGGGGCCTAGTACAGCTTGACCGCCGGTGCGGGTTCGGCCACGGGCCGGGCGGACTCGTCCGCCAGTGCCCTCAGCACGCTGAAGTACAGCGCCGCTGCCTCCTGCGGCGTGGCCTTCATCTTCATCTGACCGATCATCGCGCTGGTCAGTGCGGCTGCCGGGGTCACCAGGTCGCGTTCTTTGGAGTGCATGGTCGGCTTTCGTGGGAATCGGCCCACTGTATGCCCGTTCCACCTGCTGCGAGCGACTTTCGCCGCCGGCCGGAGCTCAACGCATGCCGTCGTCGGTGGACAGCGCCTCGCGGGTCTCGTGGGGCAGCACGAGCCCGGCGGCGGCGTCGACCACCGCCCGCGCGTTGATCAGCGGCGCCTGCGACTGCACCGTGCCGAAGATGGTGGCAAAGGCCACGTCGGCCGCGTCACGTCCGGTCCCCAGGCGCACCAGCCCCATCGGCATCGCGGTGTCGGAGGGATCGAAGATGTACCAGCGCCGGCCCAGGTAAACCTCCACGTAGGCATGGAAGTCGGGCGGACCCAGCGCCGGGTCGGCACCGTAGTCCGTGCCGGTGACGAAGCGCGCCGGGATGCTGAGGGCGCGGCACAGCGCGATCATCAGGTGCGCGAAGTCGCGACAGACGCCGATGCGCTCGATCAGCGTGTCCACCGCAGACGTGTTGGCATTGCTGCTGTTCGATTGGAAGCTCACGTGCTGCAGCACCCAGTCGCGCACCGCCTGCACACGGCGGTAGCCCGGCGGCAACTGGCCGAACTCGGCAATCGCCAGCTTGCCCAGGCGGTCCGACTGGCAATAGCGGCTGGGGTAGAGGTAGCCGATCACGTCCGGCGGCAGGTGGCGCACGGGCACCTCGGGCACCTGCGCAGGATCGGCCCGGTGGTGGCTCAGGTCCACCGTGGCGTCGTAGCACAGTCGCAGCGGGCCGGGCGCGGCGCGCAGCTGCAGATAGCGGTTGCCGGTGATCGGATCGGCGTACAGGCGCGATTCGCCCGGCGGATCGAGCACCAGGCACTCGCCGGACAGCGTCTGGCTGGGCGTCTGTGCGCAGTGGACGTTGAAGATGAAGTCGGCGCCGTGCAGGTCGACCTCGTAGCACAGCGCCACCTGCAGCTGGATGCGGATCATCGGGCCGCAACCAGCGTGTGTTCGCTATCGCACCGACACACGCGCTGCCGACCCTCTAGGCTGCGCGACATCGCGTGAGTCGCCCTGCGCAGCTCAACCACGCTTCAACAGCCCCATCACGAAGCTGGCGACGGCCAGGATCACGAACACGAAGAACAGCACCTTGGCAATGCCCACGGCTCCGGCGGCGATGCCGCCAAAGCCGAACAGCGCTGCCACCAAGGCAATGACAAAGAACACGACGGCATAGTGAAGCACGATGAGACTCCGGATCACGCGGCAACCCTGTGGTCGCCACGCGGACGCGGCACGCCGCGGTGGGGCCACTGTGCACGCGCGCGACCGGCGTCACCATCGGCGGCTGCGCCGTCGGCCTGTCGGGGCACGCGCCCCTGCCGCGTAGGACGCGGCCCACGCCGGTCGGCCGCCGGTGTCGGCCGCTCAGGCCATCTGTGCGGGCGCAGCGGCCGGCGCTGCGCTGCGCTGCGGCAGCGTCATGCGAATCAGCGTGCCCTGGCCGGGCGTGGCGCTGACCCGCAAGGCGCCGCCTTCGGCTTCCACGCGGTAGCGCATGCCTACCAGGCCAAGCGAGCGGCCACAAGGCCCTTCGGTATCGAAGCCGATGCCGTCGTCCCGCACGGTGACCTCGGCAGCACTGCCCTGCGCACCGAGGCTCACCCAGACCTGGCCGGCCTGCGCATGCTTGGCAATGTTGGTGAGAGCCTCCTGCACCAGGCGATAGATCACCAGCTCGGCGCCGGGTGTCAGCGACACCGGACTCAGTGCCCGGTGCACGACGATGCCCGAGCGGTCGGCGAACTCGCGCGCCAGGATGTCCAGCGTGGCCACCAGGCCCAGGTGGCCGAGCGAGGAGGGCCGCAGGTCTTCGGTGATGCGGCGCTTCAACGCGATCACGCTGTCGAGCGTGTCGACGAGGTGGCCCAGGCGTTCCAGCGCCTCGGGTGCCGTGCCGCCCAGGCGCGACTTGATGCGCGCCGCATCCAGCTTGGCCGCGGTGAGCAGCGCGCCCAGCTCGTCGTGCAGGTCGCGCGCCAGGCGCATGCGCTCGTCCTCGCGCGCGGTCTGCAGGTGCTGCGCCAGCTCGGTGAGCTGCGCGGTCCGCTGGGCCACCTCGGTCTCCAGGCGGTCGTGCTCGGCCTGCACCAGCTGCTGCTGGTAGCGGCGCTGCTGCTCCAGCGCCAGCGTCTGGCGCAGGTAGAAGTACAGGGCCAGCAGGCTGATGATGCTCAGGCCCATCACGCCGATGCGACCGAGCATCAGCGCGCGCGCCAGCTCGTCGTGGGTGGCGCTGCCCAGCGCCGCATGCGCGGTCCCGCCGGTGCCGATCTGGTCCAGCGCCGCCATCGCTCGCCAGTAGGCGGCTTCGCTGATGAAGATCATCGCCAGCGCCAGCAGCAAGGCCAGCGATACGACCAGCGGGCTGCGCCGAAGCAATCCGAGCGGGTTCATGGACACCCTTTCGCGACGCTGCCGTCGCATCGTGGGACCTCGAGGTCCCTGGCTGGAGCCCCATCATGATCCGAATCGCCATTGCCGACGACCATGCCATCGTGCGCGCCGGACTGCGCCAGTTCTTTGCCGAGCAGACGGATTTCCGCGTGACCGGGGAGGCTGCCACCGGGCGCGAGGCGCTGGCGCTGGCGCGGGGCGGCGAAGTCGATGTCATGCTGATGGACATCTCGATGCCCGACCAGAGCGGCGTCGACGCGCTGCTGGCCATCAAGGCGCGCGCACCGGCGCTGCCGGTGCTGATCTTCAGCGGCTTTTCGGAGGCGCATTACGCGGTCATGCTGCTGCGGCAGGGGGCCAGTGGCTACCTGAACAAGGACTGCGATCCCGAGGAGATCGTCAAGGCGATCCGCACGGTGTACCGCGGACGCAAGTACGTCAGCGCCAGCATGGCCGAGCGACTGGCCGAAGGCCTGGGCAGCACCCAGGACGATCTGCCCGTTCACGAGCAGCTGTCCGAACGCGAACTGCAGGTCTTCCTGCGGCTGGCCCGGGGCGAGACCATCGGCCACGTCGCCGACAGCCTGGCGCTGAGCGTGAAGACGGTCAGCACCTACCGCTCCCGCGTGATGGAAAAGATGGGCCTGAGCACCAACAGCGACCTGACCCACTACGCCATGCGCAACGGCCTGATCCAGTAGGGTTCCTCACGACGGGTCAGGCCGGCCCGGCCGGTCCGGTGTGGCCATGCCCGCCGCCAGGCGGCCGCAGTACTGGATCAGCGCATCGATCTCGTGGGACTTGTCGAACACGCGGTCAGCGCCGAGCTCGAGGCACTTGCGCCGCATGTCTTCGGTGGCGTAGTTGCTCAACACCACCAGCGCACGGCGCTGCGGCTGGTATCGCGCCGCGCGCAGCACGCCGAGGCCCGATCCGCCCTTGAGGAAGATGTCGACAATGACCAGGTCCGCCGCGTGCTCGGGCAGCGCCAGCCACTGCACCGCGCTGGCTTCATCGCCGGCGCTGCCCACCACCTGCACCGGCCCCAGTTCCTCGAGCGCGGCGATCAGGCCGTCTCGGATGACCGGGCTGTCTTCAACGAGGTAGGTCTTGAGCCGAGGCATTGCCAATGCGCTTTCCGCGGAGGGGTCGACGCCGAGTGTCTGCGCGAAGCCGGGCCGGCACCATCGGCCATCGCTGCGCAGCACTGTGGGCCCAGTCCTACAGGCACTGGCGTTGCAGTCTGCTGTTCGCGCCGGCCCGCGCTTCCCATACTGCATGCAGCCGCTGCGCGGCATGGGGCCCACCCGGGCCCTGGCTTCGGCGCGGTGCCCCACGGAGTTACGCCATGAACACAGCTAGCAGGATCGCCCTGGCCGCAGCGGCCATGGTCCTTGCGTCGCAGGCCGGCGCGCAGGTCACCTTCTACGAGCACGACGGCTTCCAGGGCCGCACGTTCACCACCCAGAACCGGGTCAACAACTTCCAGAGCGTCGGCTTCAACGATCGGGCTTCCTCCGTGGTGGTCAGCAGCGACCGCTGGGAGGTGTGCGAGGACGCCGACTTCGCCGGCAAGTGCGTGGTGCTGCGCCCCGGCAGCTACGCCTCGCTGGGCGCGATGGGCCTGAACGACCGACTCTCGTCGGTGCGCATGGTGAACCGACGGGCGAACGTGGAAGACACGCGCTACGCACCGCCGCCGGTGGTCGACCGCGACTATCGCCGCCGCCGCCACGAGCGCCTGTACGAGGCCGACGTCACGGCGGTGCGCGCCGTGGTGGCGCAGCAGGAACAGCGCTGCTGGATCGAACGCGAGCAGGTGCCGCAGGAGCACTCCAATGCGCCTGGCGGGATCGTCGGTGCGGTGATCGGCGGCATCCTCGGCCACCAGATCGGCGGCGGCACCGGCCGCGCCGTGGCCACGGTGGGTGGCGCCGCCGTGGGCGCGGTGGTCGGCGCGCGCATCTCGCGCGACCACAACGGCAACCAGGTCAGCACGCAGGACGTGCAGCGCTGCAGCACCACGCCGGCCCAGGCCCGGCCCGAGTTCTGGGACGTGACCTACATCTTCCGCGGCGTGGAGCACCACGTGCAGCTCACCGCGCCGCCGGGTGCCACCATCACCGTCAACCGCGACGGCGAGCCGCGCGCTTCCTAACGCGGTAAAGCACCGGCAACGGCGGCGGGCGTTCGCGAGCGAACAATGCGGCCAGCAGGTCCAGCTGCTTCTGCTGGATCTGCAGCAGCTCGTGCCACTGCGTGTCCCGCAGCGTGTCGATCTTCTCGTGCAGCAGCATGATCTCGAGTTCGGCCTTCAGGTTGACCTCGTCGTCATGTTCGGCGCCGAGGCGATCCTTCTCGGACTGGCGGTTCTGCGACATCAGGATCACCGGCGCCTGGATGGCCGCCAGCATCGACAGGAACAGTCCTCCCGTGTCGTCGACATCTCGATCTCCCTTGTGCGGCGCGCAGACGCTAGCGCGCGCTGCGAAACACCTGGTCCCAGAACCCCGAGCTGACGCCATAGCAGCAGGTCGCCCGCCCGGTCCGGTGATGGCGGGCATGCCACTGCTTGCGCCGCATCAGCCAGCGGCCTTGGCCGCGCCAGTGGTGGGTGGCATGGTGCGTCAGGCCATACGCCAGGTAGCCGGCCAGCACCCCGAGCGTCAGCGCACAGCCGGACCACAGGCCCAGCCACAGGCGCGCCGGCAGGAACACCAACCCGAGCAGCAGCGCCGCGCTGGCCAGCGTGGGCGTGAAGATGGGCGCATGCGGGCGCAGGTGGTGCTGCAGGTGCCAGCGCCGGAATGGCTGCAGCCCGTGCATCACGAAGCGGTGCAGCAGGTACTCGATCAGGCTCCAGGCCAGCAGACCCGCCAGCCCCAAGGCCGACAGCCGCAGCGCGTCTTCACGCGGTGCGGCTGTTGCGATGAAGGCGGCCATGCCCGCCACGGCGCCGGCATACAGGGCCGTGTCGGCCCGGTACGCCAGCACGCCCGGCTCGAGGGACAGCAGGCACTTGCGCAGTCGGTCCGCTAGACGAACCACGAGTCGTTGGCCCGGCGCTGCCATTCGGTCAGCTGGCGCTCGGCCTCTTCCTTGGCAATGCCGTAGCGCTCCTGCAGCTTGCCGGCGAGCTGGTCGCGGCGACCCGCCACCAGCGCGATGTCGTCGTCGGTCAGCTTGCCCCATTGCGCCTTGGCCTGGCCGGTCAGCTGCTTCCAGTTGCCTTCAATGCGATCCCAGTTCATGTCGATCTCCTATGGGTGGAGTGGAACGAAACGGTCAGGAACGGACTGCGATCTCGTTCTTGACCTGCTTGACGCCATTGACCTTCCAGGCCAGCGCCTCGGCAGTGGACTTCTCGAGCGCGTTCTTCGCGAAGCCGGACAGCATCACGGTGCCGTTCAGCGTCTCGACGCGGATGCTCGAGGCGTCCACTTCCTTGTTCTCGATGAAGCGGCTCTTCACCGCCGTCGTGATGGCGGTGTCGTCGACGTACGCGCCGACCGTCTCCTGACCGCGCGTGACCGCGCAGCCCGAGGCCGTGACCAGGGTGACGGCAATGAAGGCGGCGCTCAGCAGTGTGCGGGTGTTCATGGTGATTTCCTATCGTGTGAAGTGGGTGTGTGGGAGCGGTGGCGCAAGAGGGATCAGCCCTCGTTGAGCCAGGTGCTCAGTTCTTCGGCATGCTCTTGCTCGTCGGCCAGGATGTCCTCGAACAGACGCCGGGTGCTGATGTCCTTGTCGCCGATCAGCGCGATCATCTGGCTGTAGCCCTCGATGGCCACGCGCTCGGCGATCAGGTTGGCCTTGATCATGGCCTTCAGGTCGGGGGATTCGTCGTAGTCGGCATGGCTGCGCCGGCTCAACGAATCGGGTGAGAAGTCGGGCACGCCGCCCAGCTGCACGATGCGCCGCGCCAGCCGGTCGGCATGCGCCTGCTCCTCGTTGGCGTGGACCAGGAACTCCTCGGCGATCTTGGGCGATGCCAACCCGGCCGCGGTGAAGTGGTGCCGCTTGTAGCGCAGCACGCAGACCAGCTCCGTGGCGAGGGCGCCATCGAGCAGGTCGAGGATGCTCTTGCGCCACGGCGCGCTGCGCTGCACCGCGGCACCCTCGTCGAGGCTGTGCCGTGCGGCGTCCAGCGCCGCTTCGTCCAGCACCAGGGGATTCGCGGCGGGCGGCAGCGATCTGCCGATCGTGACCAAAGTGCTCTTGTCGTTCATCTTGCAAGCTCCATGCATGTGGCCGTGGGCATCAGCGGCGCATGCGCACCGGCTGGTCGTTTTCGGCGATGTAGATCTCCACCCGGCGGTTCAGCGCGCGGTTGGTTTCGGTGGCGTTGTCGGCCACCGGGTAGTCCTTGCCGTAGCCGGCCATCGCCATGCGCTGGCTGGCCACGCCCAGGCCGATCAGTGCACTGTCCACTGCCTCGGCGCGGCGGCGCGACAGCGCTTCGTTCGCGCTGCTGCTGCCGACGTTGTCGGTATGGCCCTCGATCAGCAGATGGCGATTGGGGTACAGCTGCATGAAGTCGGCCAGCTTGCGCAGCGAGCCCTGCGCGGCGGGCTTGACCTCGGCGCGGTTGGACTCGAACAGCACGTCGCCCAGCGTCACCAGCATGCCGCGGTCCGTCTGACGGGCCTGCATCTCGTTGAGCCGCTGCTGCAGCAGCCCGGTCTGGGCCTGGGCATCGGCCGCGCCGGCCTCGGCCACCGTGGTCCGCTGCTCGGCATTCGTCGCCCGCTGTTCGGAAGCGGCGGCCTGCTGGCGTGCCATGCCCGCCTGCATCTGGGCCGTGTTGGCCTGCGCCTGCGCGGTGCTGGCCTGGTCCTTGGCACGGTTGGCTTCGGCCGTGCGCATGTCACCACGGGCGCGCTCGCGCTCCACTTCGGCGCCGGCAATCGCCGCGTCGCTGCGCTTGGCCCTGGCGATGGCCATGGCCGTCTTGGCCTGCTGGCTGGCAATGTAGGCGGCACTCGCGACCTCGGCCTCCGGCTCGCGCTGTTCGAGCAGCTGGTTGGCGCGTGCCAGCGATGCTCCGGCCTTCTGCAGTTCGAGCGGGGCCAGCGCGTTCACCCCGGCATCGGCCTCGGCCTTGCCCACCGTGACGCGGGCCTCCAGCAACGCGGCCGGCGCTGTCGGGCTGGTGGCGCAAGCACCCAGCAGCAGGCTGCCGAGCAGGGAACTCATCGTGAGATGGCGGTACATGGTGGGGTGCTCCAGGCGGCGGTGGGGGGCGGCGAGACGGTTGGCATTCATTTGCGGCCCATCTCTTCGCGCAGCTGGCGCAGGGCTTCGCGCACTTCCGCCAGCGCCCGGTCCGAACGCACCGAACGGGCCTGGGCCTCGGCCAGCGTCGCGTCGGCCTCGGCCTGTTCGGCCAGCCGGCGTGCCTGTGCATAGTCCTGCTGGCTGTAGGCCGTCTGGGCCAGCGCCAGCTTGCCGCGGGCCGCGGCCAGCTCGATCGGCGCGTCGGTGGAAGCCGGCCCGTTGGCGCGTTCCACGGCGGCGCGGCCGACGGCCAGCTCCGCGCTCGGCGGCGGCGGCGTGCTGGCGCAGGCGGCCATCGTCAGCACCGCAGTGGCGGCGGCAACCAGCACCGCGGCCCTCTGAAGTGGCCGCTGAATGGCGCGGGCGTGGTGGTCCATGGTGTCCATCTCTCTCTGATTCGACTCCGCGACCGGTGCAAGGCAAGTTGTCCGCACCGCGCCGAAGCGATGAACGCATCGTGGGGCCTGGCCCGCTGGGGGTCGATCGGACGGACGCGCCTTCGGGTGTGGGACGAGGACTACACCCCGGCATTGCAGAAGCTGGAATGGCGCATTCCGTTCGGGATGGCTTCTCGGACGCGAGCGCCTGCTGCACAGTGCGGCCAGCGCTTCCGTCCGCTTCACCCCTCTTGGAGTATCTGCATGAGCCCTGCCCCCGAAGCCCGCCCGCCGCTACCGCCCTTCACCCGCGAGACCGCGATGCAGAAGGTGCGCATGGCCGAAGACGCCTGGAATTCGCGCGATCCGAAGCGCGTGTCGCTGGCCTACACGGCCGACAGCCAGTGGCGCAACCGCGCGGAATTCCCGGTCGGGCGCGAGCAGATCGTCGCCTTCCTGGAGCGCAAGTGGGCCCGGGAGCTCGACTACCGGTTGATCAAGGAGCTGTGGGCGCACGACGGCAACCGCATCGCGGTGCGCTTCGCCTACGAATGGCGCGACGATGCCGGCAACTGGTTCCGCAGCTACGGCAACGAGAACTGGGAATTCGATGCCAACGGCCTGATGGCGCGACGCTACGCCAGCATCAACGACAAGCCTATCGCCGAACATGAGCGTCTGTACCACTGGCCGCAGGGCCGGCGGCCGGACGACCACCCGGGGCTCAGCGAACTCGGCCTCTGAGCGGCGCGGCGCCGCCGTGGCGCGCGCGGTAGGCGCCGGGCGACTCGCCGAACCAGCGCTTGCAGGCGCGGAAGAAGTTGCTCGGGTCTTCGAAGCCGAGCTGCTGCGCCACCTGCTTGAGTGAATGGCGCGGCTGCTTCAGGTAGACCTGGGCCAGCTCGCGGCGCGTCTCGTCCAGCAATTGCTGGAACGAGGTGCCCTCCTCATGCAGGCGGCGCTGCAGCGTGCGGTCGCTCAGCTTCAGCGCGGCGGCGGCCTGCTCGCGCCGCGGTTCGGCTTCGCTCAGCCGCGTGGCCAGGTAGTGGCGCACGCGCTGGCTGGCGCTGGCACCGGACAGGCGCTCGAGCTCCTGCTCCACCAGGCGCTCGTGCAGCGCGGCGATGGTGGCATCGCGCGCCGGCAGCGGCAGCGCCAGGTCGGCCCAGCGCAGCAGCGCGCGGTTGGCCGCGCAGCCATAGCGCACCGGGCAGCCGAACACCGCCTCGTGCTGCGCCGCCTGCGGCGACGGCGGATCGACGAACTCGACCACCAGGGCATTGAACTCGCGCCCGGTGATCCAGCTGCAGAAGCTCAGCATCGTCAGCATGCCGAACTCCACCCGCTGCCGCGGCACCGGGCGCTCGCCGCCCAGGTGGCCCAGCGAGAACCAGCAGCCGTGCGGGTCGTCCGTCAAGGCAAAGGTGGCGGCGTTGCTCACCACGTCCATGTAGCGCTGCAGCCGCTGCAGGGCCTGCAGCAGCGTGGGGCAGGCCATCATCGCGTAGCCCACCACACCCAGCTTGCCGTAGGTGGCGGCCCGCTCGCGGCTCAGGCCCAGCGTGGGCTTGCCCGAGCGCTGCACCGCCAGCTCCCACAGCCGGCTCACGTCGTCGATCGTGAAGCGGCTGTCGGGCTGGTCGAGCAGGCGCGGATCAAGGCCCGCCGCGGCGAACAGTTCGGCGATGTCCAGGCCCTCGGCCGCGAACATGTCGATCACGCCCCGTACCCATGCCAGTGAACTGGTCCGCTCGATCACCCGGTGTGCTCCCGCATTGGCGTTGCAAGGCCAGCGTTATGGCGTCCTGCGGCCACTGTGCGGGCCGGCCTCGATTTCTAGAATGAATTTCGCCCCTCACGCAGAGGGGAAACACTCGCCATTCGACAAGGAGACATGCGATGACCGTGCGCCGGGGTTGGGAACGTTGCTGGCCGGCAGTGCTGGCCTTGAGCGCGCTGCTGGGGGGCTGCGGCGGCAGTGACGACGTGCCGCCGACCCAGCGCGAGACCGTGTACGGCACCGTGCAGGGCAGCGACCTGAGCGCCAGCAGCGGCACCTATGCCTGGAAGGGCGTGCCCTATGCCAAGCCGCCGGTGGGCGCCCTGCGCTGGAAAGCGCCGGTCGAGCCCGACAGCTGGGCCGGTACACCGCGCGCCACCACCACGTTCGGCAACGCCTGCGTGCAGTACGGCCGCATCTACGGCCCGGGCAGCAACAACACCTACGACGCGACCATCGGCACCACGCTGAACCAGGCGGTGGGCAGCGAGGATTGCCTCTACCTCAACATCTGGCGGCCGGCCACTTCGGACGACAAACTGCCGGTGATCGTGTTCATCCACGGCGGCAGCAATGTCTCGGGCTACACCGCCGACCCGGTGTACGACGGCGCCGCCCTCGCCAAGAACGCCAATGCGGTGGTGGTGACGGTGAACTACCGCCTCGGCATCTTCGGCTGGTTGGACCTGCCGCAGCTCAAGGAAGGCAGCAGCGCCACCGACGACTCCGGCAACTTCGCGACGCTGGACACGATCCAGGCGCTGCGCTTCATCAACCGCAACATCGCCAATTTCGGCGGCGATCCCGGCAACGTCACCGTGACGGGCCAGTCGGCCGGTGCCATCAACGTCTATGCGCTGATGACCTCGCCGCTGATGGTCAACGCCAGCCCGAAGCTGATGCACCGCGCGGTGGCGATGAGCGGCGGCATCTCGCTGGCCAGCAACCTGCCGCCGGGCAGCCTGCCGACGCTGAACCCGGCCACCACCGCGCTGGCGCAGGGCAATGCGCTGCTGCAGCAGCAGCTGATCGTCGACGGCCTGGCCACCGACGTGGCCTCGGCCAACGCCTACATCGCCACGCAGACCAAGGCCCAGCTGGCCGCTTACTTGAGAGGCAAGAGCCCGGCCACGCTGCTGGGCACCCTGCTGGGCAAGCTGGCGGCGCTGGGCCTGGCCGGATCGGGCCCGATCCCCGAAGGCACCGTGCTGCCGGTGGATCCCGTGGCCGCCATCAACGCCGGCAACTACCTGAAGGTGCCCTTCATCGCCAGCAACACGCGCGACGAGGCCAAGCTGTTCCCGACCTTCCTGGCCCTGTCGCCCGCGCTCGGCGGCGTCAGCGGCCGACTGGTCAACGATGCCACGCTGTTCAGCATCCAGCAGGGCTACAACCCGAATGCGGCGCCCACCGTCACGCTGCAGCAGTGGATACCGGCGGCCTACCTGCCGGTGACCACGCCGACCACCGGATTCAACGCGCGCACCGACCTGCTGAACACCATCTTCTTCATCGCCAGCCGCAACAACGTGATGGCGGCACTGAAGGCGCAGCAGCCCAACAGCGTCTGGTACTACCGCTTCGACTGGGACGAGGAACCGGCCCCGTGGAACGACATCTACGGCGCCGCCCATGCCTTCGACCTGCCCTTCGTCTTCGGCACCTTCGGGCCTTCGCTGTTCTCGAACGTGGCCAACAGCACCGCCAACCAGGCCGGCCGGTTGGCGCTGTCGGACGCGATGATGAAGAGCCTGGGCGCCTTCGCACGCAGCGGCGATCCGAACAACAGCGCGCTCGGCGTCACCTGGCCCACCTGGCCGGCGCAGCTGCTGTTCGACGCCTCGGCCACGGCCAAGGCCATCAGCGTGCAGCCGTAGTGCGGGGGTTCAGGTTCCTGCCTCGCGCCGGGCCTGCACCCACTGCCAGGCCCAGGGCCAGTCGGCCAGGCCGCTGTCCGCATTCAGATGCCCCAGCGGGCCGAGCATCAGCCGCTCGGCCTGCCAGGCGCGGGCCAGGGCCTGCGCGTAGGCAGGGCTGCTGAAGGGGTCGTTCTCGCTGGCGACCAGCGTGAGCGGCAGCCCGGCCACCGGCGACGGCAGCGGACCGAAGCCCTGCGCCCGTGCCGGAAACGCCGGCCCCGCGGGATCGGGCACCGCCACCAGCAGCGCCGCGTGCACCTGCCTGCGCGCATCGGACCCGGCCTGCGCCAGCCAGTGCAGCAGCGCCAGGCAGCCCAGCGAGTGCGCCACCAGCAGCACCGGCGCCGGTTCGCGCGCCAGCGCGTCGGCGATGCCCTGCACCCAGTCCACACAGCGCGGTGCGTGCCAATCGCGCTGCGCGATGCGCCGCACGCCGGGGTGCTGCTGCTGCCACAGCGTTTGCCAGTGGGTGGGGCCGGAGTCATCGATGCCGGGAATCAGCAACACGGAGCGCATGGCGTCAGGAATTCAGGAGTTGGCGATGCGCCTACGATAGGCAGCCGCCGCCGCCCGCGCCATGGGCATTCATCGAAACTCGCGGCAGCAAACCTTGAATTCATCGCCTCGCGCCGCGCCATGGACCTCGACCACAAAGACCGCCAGATCCTGCAGGCCCTGCAGGCCGATGCCCGGCAGAGCCTGTCGGCGCTGGGCAAGCGCATCGGCCTGTCGCAGCCGGCCGTGAGCGAGCGCGTGCGCAAGCTCGAGGGGGCCGGCGTGATCCGTGGCTACACGGCGCAGCTCGACCTGCGCGCCATCGGCCTGCCGCTGCAGGCGGTGGTGCGGGTGCGCACCACGCACGAGCACATTGCTCGCTATCTCGCGCTGTTCGAATCGCTGCCCGAGGTGGTGGATGTGGTGCGCGTGACCGGCGACGATTGCTTCATCGTGCGCTGCGCCTTCGCCGAGCCGGGCGACCTGGAACGCGTGGTCGACCGCCTGGCCGCGCATGGCAGTGTGACGACGGCGATGGTGCTGTCGCAGCCGCTGGCGCGCGGGCCGCAGGTGCTGCCCGGTGCGGCATACTGAAACGATGAAGCCGATCACTTTCCGATCCATCACTGTGCTGCTGGGCCTGTGCCTGGGCACCGGCGCTGCTGCGTTGGCAGCCGAAGTACGCGCACCGCTGCCGGGCCATGGCACGCTGGTGTTCGACCTGCCCGAGGGCTGGCAGGCCGATGTCGGGAACCCTGCGTTCGGCCCCTCCTATGCCGCGCGGTTCACACGGGCCGACAGGCCGCAGTTCCGCATGTCGCTGTCGATGGCCTGGTTCGCCGAGGGCAAGATGCCCGAGCGCGAAGGCCTGCTCAAAGCCCTGCGCGCCGAGGCCGACCGGGGCGCGAAGATCGCCGTCGACGGCACGATCAAGCTGGTCGAACCAGCGGCCGATGGGCCGCAGATCGGCCATGTCTCGCTCGACCTGCAGCGCCCGGTGGTCGGCGCGCCGAAACACCGCATCGTCGGCTTCGGGTTCATCGACGAGGTGACGCTCACCCTGAACGGCACCTGGGGCGACGGCGACGACGAGCTGGCCGGCCAGACCGTGGCGATGCTGCGCACCGCGCGCCATGAAAGCGCCGGCCCGCCGGCCGCTGGCCGGGTGCCCGCCGAGGGTCGGCTCGTCGTGACGCCGAAAGAGGACTTCACGGAGCTTTCGGTACCGGCCAGCCGGGTCGTCCTGCGCGTGCCGACCGCGCGCTGGCCCGCGGCGCCCACCTTCGGCCCCGGCAACCACCCCCGCTATTTCCTCTTCGGTGCCAAGGACCGGACGGTCACGATGTCCGGCTGGATCGAGACCTCGGCGCGCTTCAGTTCGCTGCAGGACATGGCCGGCGACACGCCTGCCGCCCCGCAGGTCAGGGACAAGCGCTTCGGCCAGGTCGGCGCCTGGGAGACGATGAGCTACGTGCACGACCTCGATCGCCTCGGGCAGCAGACCTATCTGCGCGCGCACCGCCGCGAGGCCGGCACCTGGGTCGAACTGCGACTGTCGACGCTCGGCACCCAGCCGCAGGAGGAGGCGCTGGAGGCGCTGACGGCAGCGCTGCAGTCGATCCTGTTCGAACTTCGGCCCTGAGCCGCCTCGGGCGGGCGTTAGATCAGCCGGCTCGCCCCGTGCCCGGCCCAGTAGCGGTCGCGCAGGCCCTTCTTGTACAGCTTGCCGGTCGGCAGCCGCGGCAGCTCGTCGATGAAGTCGATCGACTTCGGGCACTTCAGCGGCGCCAGGTGCTCGCGGCAGAACGCGATGAGCTGCTGCGCGAAGGCCTCGTCGGCCACGACGCCGGGCATCGCCTGCACCACGGCCTTGACCTCTTCGCCCAGGTCCTCGTTCGGCACGCCGAACACCGCGGCATCGGCCACCTGCGGGTGCGTGATCAGCAGGTTCTCGCACTCCTGCGGGTAGACATTGACGCCGCCGCAGATGATCATGAAGGTCGAGCGGTCGGTGAGGTACAGGAAGCCGTCCTCGTCGAGGTAGCCGACATCGCCCACCGTCGTCATCGTGCCGTCGGCACTGCGGGTGGCCTGCGTGCGCTCGGGGTCGTTGAAGTAGACGAAGGGCGAGGCGGTCTTGAACCACAGCTCGCCTGGCTGGCCTTGCGGCAGCGGCTGCATGTCGTCGCCCAGGACGCTCAGTTCGCCCAATAGCACCTTGCCCACCGTGCCGCGGTGCGCCAGCCATTCGGCGCTGTCGCAGGCGGCGAAGCCCAGGCCTTCGGTGGCGCCGTAGTACTCGTGGATGACCGGCCCCCACCAGGCGATCATCTGCTCCTTCACCGGCACCGGGCACGGTGCAGCGGCGTGCACCGCGATCTTCAGCGACGACAGGTCGTGGCCCTTTCGCACCGCTTCCGGCAGCTTCAGCATGCGGCTGAACATCGTCGGCACCAGCTGCGTGTGGGTGATGCGGTGGCGCTCGACGAGCGCGAGGTACTGCTCGGGGTCGAAGTGCTCCATGATCACCACGGTGCCCCCGTTGCGGATCGCCAGGCCGACGTTGGCCTGCGGCGCCGCGTGGTACAGCGGCGCCGGCGAGAGGTAGCGCATGCCCTCCTCGCACCGCCACAGCTTGTTCAGGAAGTGGAACAGCGCCATCGGCTGCGAGGGCGGGTTCTCGGCCAGCGGCCGCAGGATGCCCTTGGGCCGGCCGGTGGTGCCGGACGAATACAGCATGGCGCCGCCCAGCCACTCGTCGGCGATCGGCGTGTCCGGATACGCCGCGGTGGCCTCGGCGAAGTCGGCGAAGCGCGCGTCGTCCAGCGCGCGCACGGCCGCGCCGCCGTCCACCACCAGGCAGCGCTGGACGCGCGGGCACGCGGCCAGCGCGGCGCGCGCCACCGGCAGCTTGGCCACCGAAGTGACCAGCAGCCGCGACTGGCTGTTGTCCAGGATGTAGGCCAGCTCCTCGGCGGTGAGGTAGGAGTTGATGCAGGTGTAGTACAGCCCCGACCGCTCGCCGGCCCCGCAGCATTCGGGGTAGCGAACGTGGTTCTCCATGAAGATCGCGTAGTGGTCCAGCCGCTGCAGGCCCTCGGCGCGCAGCAGGTGCGCCAGGCGGTTGGTGCGGCGCTCGTACTCGGCATAGGTCACCGTCTCCCCGCTGCCGGCCATGATGATGGCGGCACGGTCGGGGTGCAGGGCCGGGTGCTGTCCGGGGTACATGGGTGTCTCCTCCCGATGATCCGCCTGGCGGGTGGCTCGATGCTAAGCTGGTTCGCCAGACTCGCCGCGCAGGAGACACCCGCATGGATCCCATCGTTCGCCGCCAGACGCTGAGCGACCTGCTGCGCCGCAGCGCCGCGCGCCATCCGCACAAGCTGGCGGTGGCCTGCGGCGACACGCGCTGGACCTACGCCGAGTTCGACGCCCTTGCCAGCCGCCTGGCCGCGGGGCTGGCCGCGCAGGGCGTGGCCAAGGGCACGCGCGTGGCGCTGCTGGCGCGCAACTCGCATGCCTTCGCGGCCATGCGCTTTGCACTGGCACGGCTGGGCGCGGTGCTGGTACCGATCAACTTCATGCTCAAGGCCGAGGAAGTGGCCTACATCCTGCGCCACGCCGGCGCCACGCTGCTGGGCACCGACAGCGGGCTGGCCGCGCTGGCCCGCGCGGCAGCGGCGCTCGACACGCAGGTGAAGCAGCTGCTGTGGCTGCCGGCCGAGGATGCCAGCGAACCCGAGCGCGACATGCTCGATTTCCACGCGCTGGCGGCCTGCGCCGACGCACCGCCGCGCGTCGAGCTGCAGCCCACCGACCTGCTGCAGATCGTCTACACCAGCGGCACCGAATCCAGCCCCAAGGGCGCGATGCTGACGCACGATGCGGTGCTGTGGCAGTACGTCAGCTGCCTGGTCGATGCCGGCATCGCGGGCGACGACCTCGCACTGCATGCGCTGCCGCTGTACCACTGCGCGCAGCTCGACGTGTTCTTCGGCCCGGCCATCTATGCCGGCGGCTCCAACGTCATCACCTCGAAGCCGGTGCCGGACAACCTGCTGCCGCTGATCGAGAAGCACCGCATCACCTCGTTCTTCGCGCCGCCCACCGTGTGGATCGCGCTGCTGCGCTCGCCGCTGTTCGACCGCACCGACCTGTCGAGCCTGCGCAAGGGCTACTACGGCGCGTCGATCATGCCGGTGGAAGTGCTGCGCGAGCTGGCCGCGCGGCTGCCGCAGGTGCGGCTGTGGAACCTGTATGGCCAGACCGAGATCGCGCCGCTGGCGACGATGCTCGGCCCCGAGGACCAGCTGCGCAAACCCGGCTCCTGCGGCCGCGCGGTGCTGAACGTCGAGACCCGCGTCGTCGATGATGCGATGCGCGACGTGGCGCCCGGCGAGGTGGGCGAGATCGTGCACCGCTCGCCGCACCTGATGCTCGGCTACTTCCACGACGACGAGCGCACGGCCGCGGCCTTCGAGGGCGGCTGGTTCCATTCGGGCGACCTGGCCACCATCGATGCCGAGGGCTACATCACGGTGGTCGACCGCAAGAAGGACATGATCAAGACCGGCGGCGAGAACGTCGCCAGCCGCGAGGTGGAAGAAGCGATCTACAAGCTGCCGCAGGTCAGCGAGGTGGCGGTGATCGGCGTGCCGCACCCGCGCTGGGTGGAGGCGGTCGTCGCGGTGATCGTCGTCAAGGCCGGTCAGCAGCTCGACGAGGCGCAGGTGCTCGCGCACTGCCAGGCGCACATCGCCGGCTTCAAGACACCGAAGGCGGTGGTCTTCGCCGACGCGCTGCCGAAGAACCCAAGCGGCAAGCTGCTGAAGCGCCAGCTGCGCGAACTGCACACGGGTGCGTTCGCGTCACGCTGAAGCTGCGCGTTATTGCGCTGCGACCGGGAACGGCGGCAGCTTGGCGACGTCGCGGCCGTCGTGCTGGATGATCACGGTGGCCTTCAGATTGGCGGCCATCTTCTTAAAGCGGTCCAGCGAAGCCAGCGTCTCGGCGCGGCCGGTGTTGAACGGCGGCACGCCGAAGCTGTCGTAGTTCTCGCGGAAGTGGGCCAGGTCACCGGTGATCAGCACCGGCCCCATCTCGCGCAGCCGCACCAGCAGGCTGTGGTGGCCGGGCGTGTGGCCGGGCGTGGCCAGCATCACCACCGTGCCGTCGCCGAACACGTCCTTGTCCAGCGGCTGGGGATCGACCTTACCGGCGCCGCCCAGCCAGTGCGCGAAGGGCGCCGTCGGCGCATTGCCCGGCGGCTTGGCCGAGCTGAGCACGTCCCAGTCGCCCTTGCCGATCAGCAGCGTGGCCTGCGGAAACGAGGCCACCTGGCCGGTGTGGTCCGGGTGGTAGTGGCTGATGCCGACGAACTTCACCTGCTCGGGCTTGAGCTGCAGCTGCGCCAGCTGGTCGATGACGCTCACCTTGGGCGCTACGGCGCCAGCGCTCATCGAGTGGCCGGCGTCCCACAGCAGGTAGTCGCTGCCGTGCTTGACCAGGTAGCAGCTGTAGACGATCTGCAGCATCAACCCCTGGTGCGCGAAGATGTCCGAGAAGCGGGCGACATCGACGGGCGCCGGAGCGCTGGTGCCGCAGTCCAGACGCGTCAGCGTGATCTCCGCGGACGGCTGGGCCAGCGCGGTCGTGGCGCTGCCGAGAAGGGCCAACGCGCTGAGCAGTCGCCTCATGCCGATGGTCCCTTCAGCTGCACTTCGCTTTCAAACAGGAAGCCGGCCAGCGCCTGCTCGATGGCCGGCTGCGCGTCCCGCGCGCGCGCGGGCAGGCTGATCGTGAGCTTCATGCCGCGGCGCCCGCCTTCGCGCGCAACCACCGCGGCATCGGCCAGCTCGAAGTCCTGTGTCAGCAGGTCCTGCACGCGGCGCGCCGCGGCATCGCAACGCAAGGCCGGCTTGTAGATCTTGCCCACCGAGGTGAGCGGTATCGCATCGACCACGTGGATACGCTTGGGCCACGCCGGCCGCTCGCCGATGGTCTGCTGTGCATGGTCCTGCAACTCGTGCTCGGTGACGCTGGCGCCGGGCTTCAGCGCCACGTAGCACACCGGCAGCTCGCCGGCATACGCATCGGGCATGCCCACCGCGGCGGCCAGCGCCACGGCGGGGTGCGTGGCCATCGCGTTCTCGATCATCAATGGGTCGATGTTGTGGCCGCTGCGGATGATCAGGTCCTTGGCACGGCCGGCGATGTGCACGCGCCCGTCCTCGTCGGTGTAGCCCAGGTCACCGCTGTTGAGCATGCCGTCGCTGAAGATGCCTTGGTCGTGCTCGGGGTTGCGGTAGCCGGGCGAGACATGCGGCCCGCGCACCGTGATGACGCCGATTTCCTGCGGCGCACACACCTCGCCCAGGCGTCCGCTGACTTCGAGCTTGCGCACCTCCACCCGCGTGTACGGCAGCGCCCAGCCCACCGAGCCCGGGCCGCCGCTGCCGGCCACCGGGTCGATCGCGATCAGGCCCGAGGCCTCGGTCATGCCGTACACCTCGGACAGCTGGCGCCCGGTGAGCGCGACGAAGCGCTCGCGCACCGCCGGCGGCAGCGAAGCCGCACCGGTGAAGCCGGCCCGCACCGCGCTCAGGTCCAGCCCGTCCATCGGCGACTCGAGCACCGCGCCGATCGACGTCGGCACCGCGCCGACCAGCGTCGCGCGGTACTGCGCCGCGATGCGCCAGAAGCCCTGCACCATGGCCGGGTTGCGCAAGCCACCCGGCGACATGATCAGCAGGCTGACGCCGGCCATGAACGAGCTCAGCGCGCAGAAGATCGTGCCGCCGACGTGGAACAGCGGCAACGTGGCGGTGAGCGTGTCGGTGGGCTTCAGGTCGGCCAGCACGGCGCCGCCCAGCGCGGCCACCAGCTGGCTGCGGTGCGTGTGGGCCACCAGCTTGGGCACGCCGGTGGTGCCGCCAGTGTGGAAATACGCGGCCACGTCGCCGTCGCGGCCCGGCTCGCCGAACACCAGGCGGTCGTCGGGCTGCGCCATCAGCGCGGCATGGAAGTCCACCACGCCAGGCTCCAGCGGGGTGCCGGGTGCGGCCACCCGCACCAGCACCAACCCCGGCACCTGCTCGCGCAGCACCAGCGCCTTCTGCCAGATGTCCAGCACCGGGTGCGGGCCCAGCGCCACCAGGATGCGGGCACCGGAGGCCTTCAGCAGCGCGGCAATGTGCTCGGGCTGCAGCAGGAAGTTGATCGGCACCGCGTAGCCGGCACATTCGGCGCCCCACAGCGTGGCGTGGGTCTCGACCAGGCTGGGCAGCATGTAGGCCACGCCGGGGCGCTCGCCGCCGAGGGCCGCGAACGCATTGGCGGCCCGCCGCACCAGGCCCAGCAGCTCGCGGTAGCTGACACGGCGCGGCACCTCGTCCGGCGCGCCGGTGTGCAGCATCGTGATCGCGGTGTGCTCGGGGTGGCGCTGCGCACAGCCGATGAACACGTCGAGCACGCTGCGCTCGGGCAGGCGCTGCTCGAGCGGCATCTCGGCTTCGAAACGCGCGATGTCTTCGCACGTGGCAATCGGGAACTCGGAAGACAGGATGGCCATGGCGTCGGCACCTCACAAGCTGGGTCAGCCGCGAGCATCGCCGCAACGCCCGTTACGCCGAGGCGGGAGTTTCCCCAGCGCACGCTGCGGATCCGGCGCCGCAGGCGCTCCGGGGGTGGGCCATCACGCGAGTTGCCTGCGCATCCGTTCCGCGCGGTCCTTCGGCGCCGGATGGGTCGACAGCCAGTCCGACTTGCCGCCGCCGCTGAGCTTGTCGAGCTTTTCCAGCGCCGTGACGGCCGCGCGACGGTCGTGCTGGCGGCGCGACAGGAACTGCATCGCGTAGTCGTCGGCCTCGTTCTCGTTGGCCTGCGAGTGCTGCGCGCGCACCACCTTGACGAAGAGCTCACCCAGGTCCGACTGGGCCAGGGCACCCGCCGTGCCGCCGGCCGCCGCGGCGCCCTGCTGCAGCGCGCCCGAGCTCAGCGCGAGCTGCATGCGCTTCTTGGTGTGGCCCGATTGCACATGGCCGATCTCGTGGCCGACGACGTAGCGGATCTCGTCGTCCGTCATCATGTCCATCAGCCCGCTGTAGAAACGGATCGAACCGTCGGCCAGCGCGAAGGCATTGATGTCGCGCGTCATGTAGACCTTGTAGTTCAGCGCCAGGCCCTGGTCCTCGCGGCAACTCGCGGTCAGCGCGGCCAGGCGCTTGGCGTAAGGGCTGCTGGCCGGTGCGAGCTGGGCCTGCGCGTCCATCTGCTCGGCCATGCGGCGCGATTGCGCGCGCACCTGGTCGTCGCTCAGGCTCATCGCGCCGGCGGCGCCCTTGGCGGCGCCGAGCGCCTTGCCCAGGTCGAGCGCGAAGGCCGGCGGGGCCAGCGTGGCCAGGGCGGCGGAAGGCAGCAGCAACAGCGATTGACGGCGGGTGATCATCGGCAGGACTCCTCGTTCAATGGAATGCCGCCACTGTGGCCGGCCGCCGCATCAACGGCATGTCGACAGCCGCACGACAGCGTTTCGATGGTTTCAGCGGGGCTTGTCCGCGGTCATCGGCGGCGCGAAAGGGCCGGTGATAAGCTCCCCGGCCCGCTTGACAACAACGCCTGAGGAGACCTCCATGCCCGGTCTGCTGCCCGATATCGATCCCGATGGTCTGCTCGAATACTCGGTGGTCTACACCGACCGTGCGCTGAACCACATGTCGCAGAAGTTCCAGCGCGTGATGCGCGACATCTCCGGCGTGCTGAAGGAGGTCTACCACGCACGCTCGGCCGTCATCGTGCCCGGCAGCGGCACCTTCGGCATGGAAGCGGTGGCGCGCCAGTTCGCGACGAATCAGCGCGTGCTGGTGCTGCGCAACGGCTGGTTCAGCTACCGCTGGACCCAGATCTTCGAGATGGGCCGCATCCCGGCCGAGCAGCAGGTGCTGAAGGCCAAGCCCATCGCGGCCACGCGCCAGTCACCGTTTGCGCCGGCACCGATCGACGAGGTGGTGGCCACCATCCGCGCACAGAAGCCTGCCGCGGTGTTTGCGCCGCACGTCGAGACGGCCTCCGGCATGCTGCTGCCCGACGCCTACCTCAAGGCGGTGGCCGACGCGGTGCACGAGGTGGGCGGCCTGTTCGTGCTCGATTGCATCGCCTCCGGCGCGATCTGGGTCGACATGCAGGCCACCGGCGTGGACGTGCTGGTCAGCGCGCCGCAGAAGGGCTGGAGCGGCTCGCCCTGCTGCGCCTTCGTGATGCTGAGCGAGCGCGCCCGCACGGCCATCGATGGCACCACCAGCACCAGCTTCGCGGCCGACCTGAAGAAGTGGCTGCAGATCATGGAGACCTACGAAGGCGGCGGCCATGCGTACCACACCACCATGCCCACCGATGCGCTGACGCGCACCCGCGACGTGATGCTGGAAACCCGCGCCTACGGCTTCGACAAGCTGCGCGCGGAGCAGTGGGAACTGGGTCGCCGCGTGCGCGTGCTGCTGGCCACGCACGGCCTGCGCAGCGTGGCGGCCGAAGGCTTCCAGGCGCCGGGCGTGGTGGTGAGCTACACCGACGACGATGGCCTGTCCAGCGGCAAGGCCTTCCTGGGCGTGGGCCTGCAGGCCGCCGCCGGCGTGCCGCTGCAGTGCGACGAGCCGGCCGATTTCAAGACCTTCCGGCTCGGCCTGTTCGGGCTGGAGAAGCTCGGCCATGTCGACCGTGCCGTCGCCAACCTGGACAAGGCGCTGACGCAGATCCTGGGCGGCCAGGCGCGCGCCGCGGCCTGAGCGCCCGGAACGGTCGGGTCAATCGCGGGGCGGGTACAGCCCCTGCACCGCGATGCAATAGCGCAGCCCGATGTACGGGTCGCGCACCGACACCGGCTGGCTGTTCCCGGCCGGCCCGACGCTGATCGCGCTGGCACCCATCGCGGTGTTGGCCGCCTGGTTGCTGTAGACGTTGGAGCGCGCCAGCTGCGCCGGCACCGCGCCGGTGGGCATGTCCACATTGCCCGCGCCCGCCAGGCCGTTCAGCGTGGCGGTGTGCGTGTGCTGCGGCATCTGCTGCGTCGTCAGCGTCACGGCCTCCACGCCACCCAGCTGCCCGAGCACGATCGGCGACAGGCCGCCACCCTGGCCAACGTGCACCGGCACACGGCTTTGGATGTTAGGAATGCCGAAGGTGGTCGTGCCGTTGCCGCCGTAGGTCGTGCCGACCAGCGAGAACAGTGCCGAATTCTGTGCAATGGACAGGATCTGGCCGTTGGTCTCGAGGTAGCCGCGCGGGCAGTAGGTGGCGGCGGTGATGCAGATCGAGGCCATGTAGGGCTCGGCGCTGCAGGTGGCATGGGCGGCTCCGCCCAGCAAGGACATCGCCAGCAGGCCGGCGGCACGCGCAAGCAGGTGGATGCGGTGCGTCATGGTCAGGCTCCTTGCAGTGCGGAAGTGGTCGATGCCTCGGTCGAGCCGCGGCGCGGCCGGCGCGATGCCACCAGCGACAGCAGCCCCAGCAGCACCAGCGGCAGACTGCCGGGCACCGGCACGCTGTTGTTGTTGTTGTCGTTGCCGCCGGTGACACCGTCGATGAACAGGAACGCGTTGAGGTCGGCCGAGTAGTTGCCGGCCTGGAAGGTGCCGCCACGTTGGCGCTGCAGGGCGCTGAAGCTGGCGCTGGCGCCGGGCGTGAGCGTGATCGAGAAGGTGTTGCTCATGCTGTCCGCCGTCAGGTTGTTGCCCGCATTGACCGTGTCGACCCGGTGGTCGGAGAACAGCACCTCGACGTTGCTCGCGTCGCGCACGCTGATGTCGGAGAACGCGAAAGCATCGCCGCCACTGGCCGCGACGGTGTTGGTGATCAGCGCGCGGAAGGTGATCGTGAAGGTGTCGGTGAGCGAGTTGTTGCTCAGGTTCAGCAGGAAGTCGGCGAACAGGCCATCGGTCTGGTGGGTGCCGCTGGCGGTCGCGCTGCCGTTCATGCTGAAGTGCGCGCCGATGCCGTCGCTGATGTCGGTCAGGCCGCCGGTGAGCGAAGCCGTGCCGATGGTCGACGGCGTGTCGGTGAAGCTCGAGCTGGTGACCACACCGCCCGCCACATGCTGCAGCGTGCCGCTTTGATGGGCCGAGCCCACCGGATTGAACGAGTTGGCGGTGTCCAGCGTGACGCTGCCGGTGATCGACAGGCTGCTGGAGATCGGTACCGCCCAGGCCGCGCTGCCGGCGAGCAAGACCGCGGCGAGGACGACGCCTCGCGAAAACTTCGCATGCATGATGGAACCCCCTGATGTATGGCGTTAGATGGCCGGGCCCGAAGAGTAGGCCCACGCCGGCTGCACCAGAAGGGCAAAGCGGAAAAGTAACGGGCGCCAGGCGCCCGTCACACTAGGGGGTGGGTGCCGGCTTCGCTCAGCCGACGCGCCGCCGCAGTGCCAGCCAGCCCAGCAGGCCCAGGCCCCCCAGCATCAGCGCGGCATTGGCGGGCTCCGGCACGGCGCCCGTCACGGTGACCTGGTTCAGGCCCCAGCCTTCGTCACCCAGGCCCTGGAAGCCGGCGCGCGCGCTGCCTTCGAAGCTGCTCGGGCTCTCGTACGAGATCGTCAACGCGTTGCTGCCGCCTTGCAGCGTCAGCGGCACCACGATGTCCACCGTGTGCGCCGTGGCGTTCTTGACCGCGCTGCCGCCATTGGGGTCGAACAGTACGCGGTCGATGCCGCCACCGCCCAGGTCCCAGGTGCCGCTGTAGACCTCGGTACCGTTCAACGAGATGTGCAGGATGTCGATCCAGAAGTTGTCGCCATCGAGCGTGGCATAGCCCTGCAGCTGCAGGCTCAGCGAACCGGGCCCGGCCTGGGCGGCAAAGCTGATCGGCACCGAGGCCGGCGTCTGCAGCGCGCCGGTCGGACCGGCGGCGCTGTACAGGGTGTCGGCCATGGCGCCGGCGGCGCTGGCCACAAGCAGGGCGGACACGACGGAACGGACTTGTCTCAAGTGGGTCATGCGGGCTCCTCCGACGCGTCCCCTCGGCCGCGACGCCGCGCAGGATTCCACCCCGGCGGCCTGCGCACAACCCCCAAGGCGGCAGGTTTTGCAGACGCTTGCAAAGCTGTCAGGCGGCACTCGGGATTACCCGCGGTGCCGAGCCACGGTCGCATCGGCCCGACAATGCCGGCTTTGCCCGACCGAGACCCCTGCCCGATGCCCGACCTCGTCTTCATCCAGCCCGACGGCAGCGAACTGGGCTTCGAGGCGCCGGAAGGCATCAGCGCGATGCAGGCCGCCACCAGCTTCGGCGTGCCCGGCATCGTCGCCGATTGCGGCGGCCAGGCGATTTGCGCCACCTGCCATGTGTATGTCGATCCGGCCTGGGCCGGGCAGCTGCCGCCGCCGGCCGACGACGAACTGGCGATGCTCGACTGCACGGCGGCCGAGCGCCGCCCCACCAGCCGGCTGTCGTGCCAGATCCGGCTCGATGCCGGCCTGCAGGGCCTGGTGCTGCACGTGCCCGAATGCCAGCAATGAACCCGTCCCCGACCATGTCCGAATCCACCGCCTCGTCCTCCGAACCCATCGTCATCGTCGGCGGTGGCCATGCCGCCGCCCAGCTCTGCACGGCGCTGCACGAGGCCGGCCTGGGCCGGCGCGTGCACCTCGTCTGCGAAGAGGCCGAACTGCCCTACCAGCGCCCGCCGCTGTCCAAGTCCTTCCTCAAGACGGCGCAGGAAAACCTGGCCACCCACCGCGCGGAAGCCTGGTACGTCGAAGCCGGCATCATGCTGCACCGGGCCGACCCGGCCGTGGCCATCGACCGCGCGGCACACCGCGTGCGCCTGCGCTCCGGCACCGAACTGCCCTATGCCTGGCTGGTGCTGGCCACCGGCGCCCGCCCGCGTCATCTGCCCGGCCTGCCCGACGGGCTGGCCAACGTGGCCTTGCTGCGCCATGCCGCCGACGCGCTGCGGCTGCGTGAGCTGCTGCATGCCGCGCCCAGCGTGACGGTGCTGGGCGGCGGCTTCATCGGCCTGGAGATCGCGGCCACCGCGCGTGCGCTGGGCAAGCCGGTGACGCTGCTCGAATCGATGCCGCGGCTGCTGAGTCGCGGGCTGTCGGCCGAGATGGCCGAGCATGTGCTCACCACGCACCGCGGCAACGGCATCGACCTGCGCCTGGGGGTGCGGGTCGGCGGCTTCGAGCACGACGGCACGCGGCTGCTGGCGTTGCAGGTGGACGGCGAACGCCAACCGGTGGACCTGCTGGTGCTGGGCATCGGCGCCGCGCCGGAGACCACGCTGGCCAGCGCCGCCGGGCTGGCGGTGGACAACGGCATCGTCGTCGACGCGTTGATGCGCACCAGCGACCCCGCCATCCTGGCGGTTGGGGACTGCTGCAATTTCCCCGAGGCCGCCAGCGGTCGACGGCTGCGCCTGGAATCGGTTCAGAACGCCAACGACCAGGCGCGCACGGCCGCCGCCACGCTGCTGGGCCGCGAACAGCCGTACCGTGCGCTGCCCTGGTTCTGGTCGGACCAGGGCGGCCTGCGGCTGCAGATGGCCGGCCTGGCGCCGGCCGAGGGCAACCGCCACCGCCGCCCCGGCGCGACGCCGGCCAGCTTCTCGATCCTGCATTACGCCGGCGACAAGCTGGTGTGCGTGGAAAGCGCCAACGCGCCGCTGGACCACATGGCCGCGCGCAAGCTGCTCGAAGCCGGCCTGAGCCCGACACCGGCGCAGGCCTGCGACCCGGCAGTGCCGCTGAAGAGCCTGCTGCCCACCTAGCCAGCCAAGAGGCCGGCCACGCTGGCCGTGCGGCGTGCGACAGCCGGTAGCGCCGGCAACAAGGCCGACACACACCCGTCCGAGCATTCACCCTGTCGGACGCCGGGCGCTATGCGATGCTCCGGCCGGGAACAGCCAACCAGGAGGTGGTGGATGAAGGATCGATCCCTCGCACGGACGACCTGGGCCCTGCTGGGCGCCTTGGCACTGGCCAGCTCGGGCTGCGCGCTGGTGCAGCCGGTGGCGCCCTGGCAGAAGGGCGTGCTGGCCAAGCCGGCGATGAGCTTCGAGTCCGACCGGCTGGAGGCCGCCTTCGCCGAGCATGTCTACAGCAGCAAGGAAGCCGCCTCCGGCGGCTCGGGCGTCGGCGGCGGTGGCTGCGGCTGCAATTGATCGGTGCGCCCGCGCACACCCGCCCGCAGAACTTCTCCCGCCCGCGCCCGTTGCCGATGCACGCCGATCCGCCGCCGCTGCCCGACATTCCCGCCCCACCCTGCGCACCGGGCTTCACGCCGCTGGGCATGGGGCTGCTGGCCGCGGCGCTGGCCCTGCCCGCCGTGCAACCCGCGCATGCCGACGCCCCGCCCGAGCGAGCCAGCCTGAGCTTCAAGCAGCTCGACTATGTCGACAGCCAGCCCGATGCCGAGCGCGTGCGCGTGCGGGCGCCGGCACTCGCGCTGGCGCTGCCGATCGGCAGCCGCTGGTCGCTGCAGGCCGGCGCGGTGTCCGACGCGATCTCCGGCGCGTCCCCCACGTACCACACGTCCGGCTTGAAGAAATTGCACGACCATCGTCGCGCCGGCGACCTGGGCCTGACCCATTACTTCGACGACGGGAGCCTGACGCTGGCCGGCACCGTCTCCAGCGAGTCGGACTACTTCTCGCGCGGGTTGTCGCTGCAGGGCAGTTGGTCGAGCGAAGACCGCAACACCACCTGGACCGGCGGCATCGGCCTGTCGAGCGACCGCATCGATCCGGTCAACCGCGTGGTGGTCGACGAACGCAAGCGCACCAGCGACCTCCTGGCGGGCCTGACGCAGGTGCTGAGCCCGCTGGACATCGTGCAACTGAACCTCGGCTTGAAGCAGGGCCGCGGCTACTTCTCCGATCCGTACAAGATCTTCGACAGGCGCCCGCGCGAGCGCCGGCAGCGCACCGTGCTGCTGCGCTGGAACCATCACTTCGAAGGCCTCGACGGCACGTCCCGCGTGGCCTGGCGCACCTACGACGACAGCTTTGGCATCCGCGCGCACACGCTGACGCTCGAATACGTGCAGCCGCTGCCCGGAGCCCTCACCGTCACGCCGCTGCTGCGGCTGTACACGCAGAGCGCCGCACGCTTCTACCTCGATGCCGACCCGAGCGCCGCCCCCTTCGTGCCCGAGCCCCCGGCCGGCGCCGCGTTCTACTCGCAGGACCAGCGGCTGTCGGCCTTCGGCGCGGCCACCGTCGGCCTGAAGCTCGCCTGGCAGCCGCATGCCGACTGGACCTTCGACGCCCGGGTCGAGCACTACCGCCAGCACGGCAGCTGGCGCCTGTTCGGCAGCGGCAGCCCGGGCCTGGCGCCTCTGCGGGCCAGGACGCTGCAATGTGGCGTTAGCTACCTGTTCTGAGCCCGTGGCGAGCATGAACCCGGTACTGCGCATCCCCTTCGAAGCGATGGCTTGCCGCTGCGAGATCGCGCTGGCCGGCCTGCCGGACGAAGCCGCTGCCCGCGCACTGGCGGACCGGGCCATCGCCGAGGTGCGGCGCATCGAGACCAAGTATTCGCGCTACCGTGCCGACAGCATCGTCTCGCGCATCAATGCGGCGGCCGGCGGCGAACCGGTGGCCTGCGACGACGAGACGCTGGCATTGCTGGACTACGCGCAGTCGATGCACCAGTCCAGCGGCGGGCTGTTCGACATCACCTCCGGCGTGCTGCGGCGGGCCTGGAACTTCAAGGTGCCGCGCGTGCCCACCGAAGCCGAGCTGGCCCCGCTGCGCGCGCTGATCGGTTGGCCCGAGGTGCAGCGCGACGGTGCGCTGCTGCGCCTGCCGCGCGCCGGCATGGAGATCGACTTCGGCGGCTTCGGCAAGGAGTACGCGGCCGACCGCGCCGGCGCGCTGCTCGCCACGCAAGGCCTGCGCCATGGCTACGTGAACCTGGGTGGCGACTTCCGCATCGTCGGCCCCAAGCCCGACGGCAGCCCGTGGATGATCGGCATCCAGCACCCGCGCCAGCGCGGCGCCCTGGTGGCGACCATCCCCGTCACCCAGGGCGGCCTGGCCACCAGCGGCGACTACGAGCGCTTCTTCGAGCTGGACGGCCGGCGCTACTGCCACATCCTCGATCCGCGCAGCGGGATGCCGGTGACCCAATGGCAAACGGTCAGCGTGCTGGCACCGCTGGCCCTGGTGGCCGGCCACTGCAGCACGGTGGCGATGCTGCTGCAGGCCGAGGGCCTGCGCTTCCTCGAAGCCAGCGGCATGGACTACCTGGCCATCGATCACGAGGGCCGCCATCATCTGAAAGACGCGGCCACGCCGCCCGCCACCGAGCCCCTGTCCGAAGGGTCGACGCCATGACCACGGGCACCGCCGGCAACGACCGCTGGACCATCATCAACCCCGGTAGTTACCTGCTGGACGGACTGGGCGGCACCGACACGCTCTCGCTCGGCATTTCGCTGCGCTCGGTCTACACCATCACCCAGGGCGGCGACGGCGGGGTCGAGATCGATTCGGTGTCCGGCGCGAGCGAGACGGTGCACATCACGCTGTACAACGTCGAACGGCTGGAGTTCGACAGCGGGCGAGACGTGATCGACCTGACGAGCTTCTTCGGCCCTTTGGTGCTGCAGGGCGGGCCCGGGAACGACAGCTTCACTGCCCCGGCCACGAGCCAGAACTACGACGGCGGCGGCGGCATCGACAGCGTGGCCTTCGCGCAGCCGCGCTCGGCCTATGCGCTGGCGCTGACGAGCGGCACCGACGTCGTCAGCACCGGCGGCGCGCGCTACGAGCTCGCCAACATCGAGCGCCTGCGCTTTGCCGATACGCAGCTGGCGCTGGACCTCGAGGGCCATGCCGGCCAGGTGGCCAAGCTGATCGGTGCGGTGTTCGGCGCCGAGTCGGTCGCCAACCCGGCCTATGTCGGCATCGGACTGCAGTTGGCCGACGGTGGCACCTCGTACGAAGCGCTGGCACAGATCGCGCTGGACGCACGGCTGGGACCGAACGCCAGCGCCAGCGCCGTGGTGACACTGCTGTACACCAACGTGGTCGGCGTCGCGCCTGGCGCCGCGGACCTGGCGTTCTACGTCGGCCTGCTCGATGCCCACACCTTCACGCCCGGCGCGCTGGCGGTGCTGGCCGCGGACACCGACCTGAACCAGGCGCACATCAACCTGGTCGGGCTGGCGCAAGGCGGGCTTCCTTTCGCTTGAGCGACGCTTGAGCGACGAGGGTCCGGCCCGATTCGCGTAGAGTGACTGGGAACCGCTTTCGCCTGTTGCCTGCCCGATGCGTGCTTTACATCGTTTCCTGCTGCCCGCCGCCTGCTCGCTGGCCCTGCTGCTGGCCGCCTGCGGTGGCGGTGGCGGCTCCACCCCGGCGCCCGAGCCGGAAGAGCCGATCATCGAAACCGTCGGCCCCGGCCAGTTCAAGACCGCCACGGCGCTGAACACCGTCACCACCGCACAGATCACCGACGCGATCCGAAGCGCCGGCACGCGGGCGCCGCTGGTCACGCCGCGCTATGCGGTCAACACCTACAAGCTGGAATACCTGACGCTCGACAGCAATGCCAGGGAAATCCTCGCCTCGGCGCTGGTCAGCGTGCCGGTCAAGCCGGCCGGCGCGAAGAGCCCGGTGCTGAGCTACCAGCACGGCACGCTGTTCCGCAACGCCGAGGCACCGAGCAACCATGCCACGGCCGACGAGCCGGCGGTGATCATGGCCTCGCTCGGGTACATCGTCGTGGCCGCTGATTATGTGGGTTATGGCAGCTCCAAGGGCGCGCCGCACCCGTACCTGCTGTCGGCCCCTTCGGCCTCGGCGGTGCTGGACCTGCTGACCGCGGCGAAATACTGGCGCCAGAAGAACAAGGTGCCGGACAACAAGCAGCTGATGCTGGTGGGCTACTCCGAAGGCGGCTACGTGACGATGGCCGCGCACCGCGCGCTGCAGGCCGGCAACCATGCGCAGAAGGCCCAGCTGCTGGGCTCGGTGCCCGGCGCCGGCCCGTACCAGCTGGAGGTGACGCTCGATGCCTTGCTGCACCTGGTGCGCGAGGACAACCCGCTGATCGCCGCGCTGCTGAACCCGGGTCTGCTGAAGAACCTGGGCGGCTCCATCCGGCGCGAGGTACGCGACCAGCTGCTGAAGAAGGCGCTGCCGGATGACACCGACGTGGTGTTCGACCCCACCTTCATCGACAACTACCTGGCCGACGACTCCGCGGCGATCGAGCGCGTGAGCAACGTGCACAACTGGAAGCCCGCGCTGCCGATGCGCCTGTACCACGGCCGCGACGACAAGACGGTGCCCTATGCCAGCGCCACCGTGACGCTGGCGGCGATGAAGTCGCTGGCCGCCGCCGACGTCACGCTGACCGACTGCCCGGCCGTGCCCGCCGGGCACCTGGAATGCGTGGTGCCCTACTGGGGCTTCATGCTCGGGCAGCTGGCGCTGGTGGCAAAAGACCTGTGATCGGGCGCCCGCTCAGACGCGGCCGGTCACTGGAATGCCGGCGCCGGTGATCGCGCGCGCGCCGTCCGAGAGCAGGAAACCCACCACCTCGGCCAGCGCCTCGGGCGCCACCCAGCGCGAGAAGTCCGCGTCGGGCATGTCGCGTCGGTTCGCCGGCGTGTCGATGATCGAGGGCAGGATCGCGTTGACGGTGAGGCCGCGCAACTTGGTTTCCTCGGCCAGCGCCTCGGTGAGCCGCAGCACGCCGGACTTCGACGCCGCGTAGGCCCCCATGCCGGCGCCGGCCTTGGCGGCTGCGCCGGCACCGATGTTGACGATGCGCCCGCTGCCCTGCGCCAGCATCGCCGGCAGCACGGCCTGGCAGGTGTTCACCGCGGTCAGCAGGTTGATCGTGAACATCGCCTGCCAGGTGGCCGCGCTGCCGGCCTCCAGCGTTTCCCAGCGGAAGCCGCCGGCGATGTTGACCAGGCCGTCGATGCGGCCGAAGCGGGCCTGCGCCGCGGCCACCGCCTGCTGGGTGGCGGCCGCCTGGCTCAGGTCCAGCGCCGGCAGCGCCAGGTGGGCGGCGAACTCGGCGGCCAGGGCCGGCGGCACCGCGGGCGCGGCATCGAGCAGGCCGAGCCGGTGGCCCTGGGCCGCCAGGTGGCGGGCCACGGCCTGGCCCAGCGCGCCGAAGGCGCCGGTGATCAGGATGACGGAAGAAACCATGGGGAGATACCGAAAGGATGTCGTGAAGCCGCGATGATGCCGCAGGCACCCCCGTTGTCAGCCCGATGACAAGCAATGCACGGACACTGCGGGAACATCGGGCCTTCCGATTCTTTCGTTCGACTGCAGGAGCACAGCATGAGCACCCCCCGCGAGGTCTACGTCGTCGGCGCCGCGCGCACCGCCATTGGCACATTCGGCGGCAGCCTGAAGGACACGCCGCCGATCGAGCTGGCCACCACCGCCATCAAGGCGGCCATTGCCCGCTCCGGCCTGGCGGCCGCGCAGATCGGCCATGTCGCGATGGGGAACGTCATCCCCACCGAACCGCGCGATGCCTACCTGGGCCGCGTGGCCGCGGTGCAGGCCGGCGTGCCGAAGGAGACGCCGGCCTTCAATGTCAACCGCCTCTGCGGCTCGGGCCTGCAGGCCATCGTCTCGGCCGCGCAGGCGGTGATGCTCGGTGACTGCGAGATCGCGCTGGGCGCCGGCGCCGAATCGATGTCGCGCTCGCCCTACCTGCTGCCGGCCGCGCGCTGGGGCCAGCGCATGGGCGACGCGCAGATGCTCGACTACATGATCGGCATCCTGCACGACCCCTTCCACACCATCCACATGGGCGTCACCGCCGAGAACGTGGCCGAGCAGTTCGGCATCACCCGGCTGCAGATGGACGAACTGGCGGTCGAGAGCCACCGCCGAGCCGCCGCGGCCATTGCCGCCGGCCGCTTCACCGAGCAGATCGCGCCGGTCGAGATCGTCACCCGCAAGGCGACGATCCAGTTCACCACCGACGAGCACGTGAAGGCCGACACCACCCTCGAGACACTGGCCAAGATGAAGCCGGCCTTCAAGAAGGACGGCCTGGTCACCGCCGGCAATGCCTCCGGCCTGAACGACGGCGCCGGCGCGGTGG